>CACKSN010000001.1 GCA_902602845.1 uncultured Alphaproteobacteria bacterium
AATTTAATTCTAATAACAGCAGATAGATATAATGAAAATTCTAGATATTTATATGAATATTTATTAGATAAGAATGATCTAAAAGTATATTGGTTATGTAATAGTATTGAAATTAAAAATTATCTAGAAAGTATTCCTTTGCCATGCATATATGGAAAAATTATATCTTTATATTATGTTATGAGATGTAAAGTAATAATTACATCTGGAACAAGTATAAGTTATTTAGGGATTTCTAATAAAACTATAAAATACACTCTTTGGCATGGAACTGGAATAAAACAGACAGAATACATTAATGATTTTTATAAAAATATGGAGTTGCTTTCAAATATAAATAGTTTTGATTATATTAATTTCACATCAAACTATACATCTAATTTTATTGCAAAAGTTGTTATGAAAATACCAAGTAAAAAAATCGTTGTTAATGGTTATCCGAGATTTGATCAACTATTAAACTTACAAAATCAAAAAGATCTTAATGTATTAAAAAATAAATATATTAATGATTTGAATTTATCGCAAAATATTAATAATGATACAAAATTATTAATTTATACTCCAACTTGGAGAAATAAAGATAAAAATAATTTTTTTCCTATGCTTAATATGAATGAGTTTAATATAAAATCATTCAATGACTTTTTAAATAAAAATAATCATTTTCTTTTTTATACAACACATCCTAATTCAGTGGGATATGATCTAGAATATAGTAATATAAAGTACCTTGATTACAATAAGTTACCTACATTTGATTTAACAAATTTTTTTCTTATATGTGATATTTTGATTAATGATTATTCAACTACAGCCTTAGAATTTGCATTAATGAAAAAAAAACAAATCTCACTTTTATTTGATCATCAAGTATATTTTAAAAATAGTATTTTATTAGATAACAATATCAAGACATCTTATCCTGGAAAAAAAGTTTATAATTATAATGATTTAATTAAAGAAATACTCTACAGCGGTGATGTAATCGAAGAAAAAGATCTTATTGATAAATTTTATGACAAATCAATAAATAATTCCTGTGAAAAAAACTATGAGTTTATTAAAGGCCTATTGAAATAATGAAAAATAGGAAAATAGTATATGTTGGTTTTGCTGGTGATATAATCCATTATGGACACATAAATATTATAAAAGTTGCAAGAAAATATGGTTATGTTGTAATTGGTCTTTTAACTAATAAAGCAATTGAAAGTTATAAAAGAAAACCATTAATGAATTTTAATCAAAGGCGTATTGTAGCAAGGAATATTAAAGGAGTTGAGAAAGTAATATCTCAAAATACTCTTGATTATACTAAAAATTTAAAAAAGATTAAGCCAGATTATGTTGTGCATGGAGATGATTGGAAAAAAGGTCCTCAAAAAAAAATACGTAAAAAAATTATTGAGCTTTTACAACAATGGAATGGTAAATTAATTGAAGTTCCATATACAAAAGGAATCTCTACTACTAAACTTTTGAACCAGTTGAAAATTGAAAGCCAAAATAAAAATTAATATCTATTTAATTTTTTGAATTTTCTTTATTGTCAAAACAAATATCAATACAATTAGATTTTTGATTAGATTATATTTTTTTGTTTAAAACTACGATAGATTTTAATTAAATAATGTTTTCATGATTTTTGATTTAAAACTATTAGATGCATAATTAAAAACATCATTCTAATTAAAAAAAATATGAACATCATAGAAGTTTATTAAAAAATCTAATAACTAATAATGAGTTGTACATTTATCTTTTTTATAATGAGTAAATCGAAGAAAAAATATTATAATTAAAAATTATAGAAATGTTAGTTAATGGTACTCCAGAAGATTTATAATTCTTAATGAGTAAACATACTGATTTTGAGTTTCTGATGGTAGCGGAGGAGGGATTTGAACCCCCGACATCACGAATATGAGCCGTGCGCTCTGACCAACTGAGCTACTCCGCCAAAAAAACATAAATAACATATAAATGAATTTTATAAAATTAAAAATTATCTTTAATTAATATAGTATAATTATAATATCTAAATAAATATAATATTTTTGATATTTATATAATTTAGATTAATTTGTATATAAGATATAAGAGTAAAATTATTAATGCCAATCTTATAGTTAATGTATTTTAATAAAAAAAATAAATTTTTACATGGTGTTATGTTTCATCATTTTCACGATCGAGATAAATTCATTCAATCTCAAGGATCTATAAGCAGTGATCAATTCGTAAAAATAATTAAATACATTGGAAGAAAAAATATAATAAATGCAGATGAATTTTCAAATAACTTTTTAAATAAAAAAAATATTGAGAAAAAAGTTTGTTTCACTTTTGATGATGCACTCAAATGTCAAGAAAAAATAGCTTTGCCAATATTAGAGGATTATAAAATAAAAGCATTTTTTTTTATTTATTCAGGAATATTTGAGTATGACTCCCACAACATAGAAATTGTAAGACATTTTAGACATTTATTTTACAAAAATATAAATGAATTTTACAAAGAATTTATTGAATTAGTAAATAACAAGTTTGGTAATAAAAAATTTTTAAATTTTATAAATCTTAATAAGGAAAAAATTATAAAGTATCAAAAGAAGTTTCCTATTTATTCAAAATCTGATGTTGAATTTAGATTTATAAGAGATTATTTACTAAACGCAAATGAATATAAAAATATCTTGAGTGAACTTTATAAAATAAAAAATTTCAAACCAAAAAAATATCATAAATCTCTGTTAATGAATAAAGAAAGCTTAAGAAAACTTAAAAAACTTAATCATGAAATTGGACTCCATTCTCATTCTCATCCAACAAAAATAATTAATTTAAATTATCAAGAACAATATAAAGAATATAACAAAAACTTAAGTATTTTAAGTAAAATTTTAAAAACAAAAAATAGTATAAAGTCAATGAGTCATCCATGTGGAGTATATGATAAAAACACTTTAAAAGTTTTAAAAAAAATTGATATTTCAATAGGGTTTAAAGAATCAATGCTTATTGATAATAATATGAAAAAAATTAATAATTCTAGATTTGAAATTGCCAGAATAGATCATAGTAATATAATTAATTCTTTAAAATAGAATGAAAATAACTGTATTTACATCTAATAAAAGTCGACATAATTACCTAATTAATCAAATTTCATTAGTTGCAAGTAAATTATTTGTGATTCAAGAATGTGACACCTTATTCTCTGGAGAACTATCAGGTAATTACCCTAAATCAAATATTTTGAAAAAATATTTTGATAAAGTCAACAAATCTCAAAAAAAAGTTTTCGGGAATCAATTTATTGAAGTTGATAAAAAAATAAATTTATTAAGCCTTAAGAAAGGAGATTTAAACAATTGTAAATTAATTTTTTTAGATAAATTTTTAAAAAGTGATTTGTATATTGTATTTGGATCTAGTTATATAAAAGGTAATCTAGCTAAATTCTTAAGTAAGAAAAGGACTTATAACATACATATGGGTATTTCTCCTTATTACCGAGGAGCTGATTGTAATTTTTGGGCACTATATGATAATAATTATCATCTTGTGGGATCTACAATACATAGATTAACAGAAGGTCTCGACAATGGTCCGATTTTATATCACGCTATATGTGAAAATAATTTAAATTTCTTCGATTATTCGATGTTGAGTGTAAAAGCCGCAATTATTTCATTAAAAGAAAATATTAAAAATGGAAAGATACTAAAAATAAAAGAAAAAAAGGTAAACCCTAATAAACTTATTAGATATTCTAAAACTAAAGATTTTAATAATAAGATTATTATTAATTACTTTAAAAAGAAAATTAAAAGAAAAGATAAAGATTATGATTTATTAAAAGATCCTTTTATTTTAAAAAAAGAAAAATTTTTTAAATAATCTTGAGTGAATTATGAGTAAACAGCTTTTTTAAGTATCCAATTATTTTTACTTTTTTGCCAAAGATGATTTGGTCTAAATTTATCTACTGTTTTGAAAAATAAATCTTCATCACAATCAATATAACTTAAAAAATCATAAAAATATTTTTTTGGAAATTCTCCATCGAATTTTTTTACAAGATATACACCCTCTTGTCTGGTTATTTTTTGATTTCTTATTTCTTGAGAAGCATCATAACTAGCTCGTCCAATACCAAACTTTATGTGCGTCATATAAAAATGCATTGGTACAATTTTATCATCAATTTCAGTATACCTTGAGTAAGTACCCTCAGATCTCTCATCATTTGGTTGAAAACCAGTATTTTTTACAGCATAATAATAACATTCTTGTGGATCCCATTTTTCAAAATAGCCCAAGTAACTAACTTTAATATTAGATTTATTTACTGTATCCTTACTTAATGGAATATATGTTTGGAAATCATTAAAATTAATTTTATTATTATTTCTAATGATATTATCAATAGTTTCTCCTCCAAACATTATTGTTCTAGGTTTATCATTTGTATAAAAAATGGGATCCATGAAGAAATTATTGTTTTCTTGAATTGGATTTCCATATTCTGCTTGATTTTCTCCATACATAATAAGTTTAATATTAAATTTATTCGCAATTTTTGGACCTATGACTTTTTGACCATGTATAAAAGGCTGGAATGGATGTCCTAAATTTATAAAAGATTTTTTAGTTAACAATCTATGAACTAAACCATTTGGTGTCACTAAGATGCTATCTATGTTACCTATTTTTGATAAATTAGTAAAATTTTGAAAACCAATATCAGTAAACATATTTGGAGCCCACGTGACAGCGAGAGGATTCATTCCATATTTATGTTTTAAAACATGAGATGCAAAAGAACTATCTTTTCCACCACTACTAGGAACTAATACATCATAATCACCATTTTTTGATCTATATTTTTCTAATAGTTTAAATAATAAATTTTCTCTTTCTTGCCAATTTATCATTTTTTTCTTTTCATGATAAAGACATGCAGAACATATCCCATTTTTATTAAATGCAATAGTTTGCTTCTTCTCGCCACTATTCTTCATTTCAACTGATGAATTTGGTCTTTGATTTGAAATGACACATTTTTTACAAAAAATTATTTTTTTTGGTGTTGTTGGAATTGATATTTTATTCATATGACTATTGTTTGTTAGTTATTTGTATAAAATTTTCTATTATTTTTAAGCCAGGTATACCACTTTTCTCTGGATGAAATTGGCACCCATAAATATTTTTATAATTTACTATAGAAGTAAAAGTAAATTGACCAAATTTTGTCTCAGCAAGAATATGTTTTTTCTTTTTTGGTTTACAATAAAATGAATGAAGAAAATAAAATTCATCTGATGTATTAATTGAATTTAAAAAATTTGAATTAATACCTTTGTTGCTTAGTCGTCGCCAACCTATGTTAGGTAGTTTCTCATAATTATTAGTTTTTAATTTTAAAACTCTTCCTGGAATTAATGATAATCCATTGTTTAGTCCAAATTCCTCACTATTTTCAAATAAGAGCTGCATCCCTAAACAAATACCGAGTAATGGTCTATTTTTTTTAACATGATTAATAATTGGTTTTTTTAAGCCTAATTTATTAATAAGATGCATAGCTCTAGCATAACTTCCAACTCCTGGTAAAATTATTGAATTTGCTGAATTTATAGTTGCTAAACTTTTACTAATTACAACATTTGTATCAAATTTTGAAAAAGCATCGTAAATGCTTTTAATATTCCCTAAGCCATAATCAATGATAACAATTTTTTGAGTCATGATCTAACAAAAACTTTTTTATCTCTTAAAAATTTTTTTATATTTTTTAAGGTATCAACATTATAATGCAAAATAGAAGCTAAACTAACAGCATCACAGTTTGTTTCCTCTATGAGTTTGAATATATGATTTACATTACCAGCGCCACTGGAGGCAATTATTGGAACTGAAACTGTATCTGAAACAATTTTTATAAGATTTATATCAAAGCCTTTCATCATGCCATCTTTATCTTTTGAGTTGATAATAATCTCTCCCACTCCACTATCTTCAAATCTTTTTAAAATATCTATCAAATTTTCATTAATTTTATGTTTACCGTTATCAATATATGCAATCCAAGTTTCATCTGCTTTCATTACAGTAATAGAACCAACAATTGTTGATGAACCAAAAGCTTTAACAGCATTTTTAACAAATAATTTATTTTTGTGAAAATGAGAATTTATAGCTATTTTATCTGCACCAGATCTTAAAATATTTCTAATATCCTTAAGACTTCTTATTCCTCCTCCGACAGTAATTGGTATAAAAACATTTTTACTAACTTTTTTTATTATATCAATTAATGAATTACGATCGTAAAGTGAGGCAACGGCATCTAGAAAAATAATTTCATCAGAACCATCTTGATAATATTTTTGAGCCAGTTTCTCTGGATCTCCAACTTTTCTCAAACCTTCGTAGTGTAAACCTTTTATTACGAAATCATTATTGATGTCTAACCTACTTATTATTCTAATTTTTTTATTTAAACTCATTTAGTATATTTCTTTTTTTATAATAAATTTTTTTGATTTAAAATTCATTTTAAATATGAAATCTGAAATGATATTTTTATAATTTTTAATTCTATATGGATTTTTCATTTTTTTTAGACTATTTTCAAAACTTGGGGAAAGAGCTTTTAAAATTGATCGTCTGATATCATTAGAATTAAATCTACAATTTATTACATTGCTTGCTTGTAGTCTTCCTTTTTGTCTTGTACCAATATTAATTGCAGGACATTTATAAATTGGCGTTTCCTTGATTATTGAAGAGCTATTTCCTACACATATAACTCTATAATTTTTAAATTTGTTTAAAGACATAATGCCAAAATAAAAATAGCTACCTAAATTTTCAATATAAATTGTATTTAATATATTTTTTTTATTAAATTTAATAATTTCTTTTAATATAATGTCGTTTCCTTTTTCATCATTTGGTCCAGTAATAATCACAGAATATTTATCATTTAAAAAAAATTTTAATGCTTTTAAGCATTCTGTAATTCTGTTTTGCTGCTCTTTATTAGATATTTTTTCAGGATGAAGAGTAAACAATATGACACTTTTTTTAATTGAAAAACGATTTTCGATTTCTTTTTTTGAGGCTTTATAATTTTTATAATAGTTTCCAGTAAAACCAATATTTTTTACTCTCCACTTTTCTTCTCCAAGTTTTATAATTTTATTTTTTGATTTAAAGTTAGTTGCAAAATGAAGGTGAGACAGTTTAGTAATAGCATGTCTAACTAAATCATCATTTAAACCACTATTTGTTATATCTCCCCCCTCAACATGAGCTATTGGAATATTTAACTGAAATGAAGCATTAGCTAATGCATATGTTTCGAATCTATCACCATATAAAAATATAATATCAGGTTTGATTTTTTTTAATAATGATTTGGATTTATACATTATATTGAGAAATGTATCTAAATTTGAATATATAGATTTATTTGATAAAAAATAATTGAAGCTGTACTTATTTTTTATATTATGTTCTAAAGTTAAGTCGGATACTTTGCTTTTATAATACAAATTATGTGCCTTTAGAAAAATAGTTTTAAATCTAGTATCATTCAGAAAACTAATTAATATTGGAAAAATTAAATAATACTCTGATCTGTTTCCAGTAAAAAAAAGAATTTTTTTTTTCATGAATTAATTTATGTCTGAATACTTTAAATGTTGATTTTCAAAAATAATTTTTTTTGCTTTTTTACCTAAAATTTTTTTAAAATTTTTTGCAGGTATTTCTCCAGAAGATGGTCTTTTTACCCAAATATTTTTATTTGTAAGTATGTCTCCTGGTAAAATTTTTTTTGTTGCTACAACAGTTGCAAAAGCAAAATTAATTGTTTTAGTCTCTAATTTTACAGGTTCTTTTTTACCACCTCTCATTTGAAACAAATTGTTTGAACCTTCAATTAATTCAGATAGTGCTTTGGGATCCATAGAATTAATAATATCTGGCCCTTTTCTTTTCATCGTATCTGTAAAATGTCTTTCTAAGATTGATGCACCGAGTGCTACTGCCCCTAAACATGCTAAATTTGATGTAGTATGATCTGATAATCCATAGACTGTATTAGGAAAAGTTTTTTTTAATTGCATCATTGCCCCAAATCGCACAAACTTAGCTGGAGTTGGATAAATATTTGTACAATGCAAGAGTGCGAATTTCACTTTATTTTTTTTTAGTACTTTTACAGTCTCTTTTATGTCTTTAATTTTATTCATTCCTGTACTTATAATCATTGGCTTTTTAAATTTGGCTATATGTTCTATTAGAGGAAGATTGTTGCATTCACCTGAGCCAATTTTAAAAGCTTTAACTTTCATCTTATTGAGTCTATTGCTAGCTTCTCTTGAGAAAGGTGTACTTAAAAAAATCATATTTTTTGATTCAACATATTTTTTTAACTTTATTTCATCAGACTCCGATAATGCACATTCTTTCATAATTTGATATATTGACTTCTTTTGGTTCAAAGGAAGAAATTTCTTCGCGTCATCAGACATTTCATCTTCAATTACATGTGTTTGATGTTTAATACATTCTGCTCCAGTTTTGAAAGCTAGATCAACCATTTTTTTTGCTACACTTAACTTCCCTCCATGATTTATTCCTATCTCAGCAATTACAAAAGGCTTGTAATCTGGGCCGATTTTTCTACTACCTATTTTTATGAAATTTTCCATTAAATAATATAATTTTACAAATTAAATACTATTAATTTTAACATTAATCATTAGTTGTAGTCTATTATTTTTTAGATTAGTAGGATTTTAAAATTTATTTTAATATATTTATCCAATCAGTATTATAATTTATAGATTTGTCATCAATCAATATGTCAAAACTAGGCTTTCCCATAATTAATTTATGGAATTTGAGACCCCAATTTTTAAGTTGTTTATTTGTAAAATCAAAACCTAAATCATGTGCATCTTGAATATTTTCATTTGTTTTACCCATATATCTTGCTGTAAAAATTTTTATAAAATAACCATTTTCATATAACTGATTAATTTTTTTTATAACATTTTTGTTTGGAATAGCCTTTTCATAGTCTCCCCATGTATTGTTGCAAATTACACCATCTATATCAAAACAAAGAGTTTTCATCTAAATTAAATTTATATATTGAATGACTCACCACAGCCACAAGTAGATTTTTCATTAGGATTTTCAAAAACAAATCTTGATGAAAGTTTGTCTGTTTGATAATCCATTATTGATCCAACCAAAAACATAGTTGCTTTTGGATCAATAAAAACGGTAACACCGTTCATTTTTATAATCTCATAATTTTGTAGATTAGATGATTTTCCAAGATCTAATTTATAAGAATATCCACTACAACCAGATTTATCGATACCAACAATTACTGAATCCATTCCATCTGAGGCCTGAGATAATATTCTTTTAATTTGATCTGCTGCATTAGTAGTTATGGAAATTAAGTTATTCATATTTTATATTATAAATTAATTTAAAAAATATCCAAAGCAAGTTTTGCTTCATCTGACATTAAATCTTTATGCCACTTTGGTTCCCATACTAAATATACTTCTATAGAATTCAAATTTAATAGTTTTTCAACTGATTTTCCTACACTTTCAGGCATACTACCTGCAACTGGACAATTTGGATTAGTTAATGTCATTTTTATCTTAACATCATTTTTATTATTTATTTTAATTTCATAAATTAAACCTAGATCATATAAATTAACCGGTATTTCAGGATCCATAACAGTTTTAATACATTCAATTACTTCTTTTTCATTAATTTTTGTTTTATTATTTGATTTATTAAATTTTTTTTGGAAGCTCGAATTTTTATTTGGTAAAAAATCTTGAAATTTCTTTTCTTCCATTTTCTATATTAAAATTTTAGTTATTTCCCTAATACTTTGTAACAAATAATCAACATCCTCACTTGTATTATATGCTCCAAATGAAATTCTAGATGTTCCAGTAATATTTAAATGCTTCATGAGAGGTTGACAACAATGGTGTCCAGTTCTTATTGCTATATTTTTTTTATCTAACATAGCACCTAGATCCGAGTTGTGCACACCTTCAATATTGAAAGAAATAATTGCACCTTTGTCTTTATTTGAACCAAATATTTTTATATTATTAAATTTTGAAAGCTTTTCATAAGTGTAATCATGGAGTTTCATTTCATGATCATAAATAATATTTGGATCGACTTCATTCATGAAATTTATGGATGATGAAAATCCAATAACTTGAGCAATAGGTGGAGTACCTGCTTCAAATTTTTCAAAACCACTTGCATATGTACTTTTGTCAATGTCAACATCGTAAATCATTTGACCTCCTCCTTGGTATGGTGAAAAAGAATCAATCCATTTGTCTTTCATATACAATATTCCAAGACCAGAAGGTCCATACATTTTATGTGCAGAAAAAACATAAAAATCGGGATCTAAATCTTTCAGATCAACTTTTTTATGAGGTGCAAATTGACAACCATCAAGAAGTATAGGTATATTGTGTTTATTTGCTATATCTTTAACTTTATCAAAATTTGTTATTGATCCAGTAACATTAGACATATGAGTTAATGTTATTAGTTTCGTTTTTAAATTAATTTTATCATTTAATTCATCATAATCAATTTCGCTTTTCTGATTTAAGCCTAGTGGTATTATTTTAATATTTCTTTCAGATAAGTGCCATGGAATTAAATTAGCATGATGTTCTAGAAAACTTAAAATTATTTCATCTCCATCTTTAAAATATGATTTAGACATACAAGATGCAATTAAATTAATGGCTTCAGTTGCGCTTTTAGTGAAAATAATGTTGTTTTGAGATGTATTTAAATAATCTGCTACTTTTTTTCGAGCATCTTCAAATTTTTTTGTTAGCTTTGAGCTTAATTCATAAACACCTCTGTGAATATTTGCATATTCATTTGTATAACAATTATTGGTAGCTTCAATCATTTCATCAACTTTTAATGCCGAAGCAGCAGTATCTAAAAAAACCAGATTAGGATTTTTTTTGAAGACTGGAAATTTTGATTTTAAGTTTGCAATATTCATTTAACTTTACTTAAGTATCTTACTAATTTCTTTTGTATTGTTTGAAACATTTGTTCATCATCGATACTACTTAATTCTTCATTAATAAATGATGATATCAACATTTTTGTTGCTGCAATTTTACTCATACCTCTAGATCTAAGATAAAAAATAGCATTTTCATCTATTGGACCAATTGTTGAGCCATGACTACATTTTACATCATCAGCATATATTTTTAATTCAGGTTTAGAAAAATAAGACGCATTATCGGATAAAAGTATCCCCTTACTAAGTTGATAACCCTCTGTTTTTTGTGCAACTTGATCTACGTGAGTGTTGCTGAAGTATGTTGCTTTAGCGCGGTCATTCAAAATTCCTTTATAAACTTGATTACTTTTACATTCCCCAGCTAGATGTTTTACAAATGTTTTATTGTTTGATGTATTATTATCTTTAAGAAAAAATATGCCTTGTAAATCAGCTTCTGAGTTTGTTTCTAAAAGTTTTGAGTAATGAAAATTTCTCACGTAGCCCTCTGAAAAATTATATACTTTTTGATTGTAAGTAGAAGCTTTTTTACATGAAGAGTGACTCGTTATTATTAAATTATGATTAGGAGAATTATCTTGTATTAGAAAATGATTAAATTTAGAATTTTTTTCTAATTTAATTACATTTAATATATTTGACGTAGAATTATTTTTATTTTCATATTCTTCGATAAGGCTAACAGATGATCCCTCTTCACAAAAATAATTATTTTTTTGGAAAATTGTTAAAGCATCATCAGTTACAATATTTGAAATTTTTATTTTAATATTATTATTTTTCTTTATGACAATCTTAAAACCACTATTTAAAAATAGTGAATTAAGATTAACAAAATGATCATTTTTTTCAATTATATTATTTTTAGAAAAATCGTTATAATCTTCATCTAAAATTTTAGTAATCTCAATTTTATCATCTTTAAAGTTTGAACACTGACCATTTATCGAAACTATTGAATAATTATCATCTTGGTAATTATTTATTACTGATATTTCTTCTGGGACAAGGTATTTGTATTTAAAATCAAAGAAGTTTTTTAAATTTATATTTTTTAAACTTTCATTATTTTTTCTGTCAAATCTATCATTTTCAAAAATAGTTAATAATTTTTCTCTATAATTCTGAACATCTTTATTTTCTGTAAAAAAAATATTTTTTTTATTTTTTTGGTAATTATCTAGGATATTCATTACTGAAATTTTTGAAATCCATCTTTTTCTATTTCAGCGGCAATTTCAGAACCTCCTGATTTAACGATAGAACCGTTTACCATAACATGTACATAATCTGGTTTTATGTAATCCAAAAGTTTTTGATAATGAGTAATGATTAAAAATGAATTGTCTTTTGTTTTAAGTTTGTTAACCCCATCAGTAACAATTTTGAGTGCATCAATATCAAGTCCTGAGTCAGTTTCATCTAGAATAGCTAAATCTGGATTAAGAATACTCATTTGTAAAATTTCGTAACGTTTTTTTTCACCACCAGAAAAACCTGTATTAACTGATCGTTTAAGCATATCAATATTTATACCTAGATCACTAGCTTTAGATTTTAAAAGCTTAGCAAATGATAAATTATCAATTTCATCTTGATTCATACGTTTTCTTTTTGAATTAATTGCAGAATGTAAAAATGGAGTTATATTTACTCCAGGTATTTCAACTGGATATTGAAAAGCCAAAAACATTCCTTCTTGTGCTCTCTCTTCGATATTTAAGTCAAATAAATCATTGTCTTTGAATATAATTTTACCATTTAATATTTCGTAGTCCTCTTTACCTGCAAGAACGTTTGCTAATGTACTTTTACCAGATCCATTTGGACCCATAATTGCGTGAACTTCACCCTTATTAATATTTAAGTTTAGACTTTTAAGAATATTTTTATTTTCAATTTTTACTGATAGATCTTTAATTTCTAAAAACACACTACCCTACACTTCCTTCAAGAGATATGGATACCAGTTTTTGTGCTTCAACAGCGAATTCCATTGGAAGTTCTTGCAAAACTTGTTTGCAAAAACCGTTTACTATTAATGAAACTGCTTCTTCATGACTTAAACCTCTTTGTCTACAATAATAAAGTTGATCTTCATTAATTTTAGAAGTTGATGCTTCGTGCTCAATAACTGCTGTATTATTTTTAGAGTCAATGTAAGGAACTGTGTGTGCTCCGCATTGATTTCCTACTAATAAAGAATCACATTGAGTATAATTTCTTGCCTTATCCGATTTCCTTAAAAAAGTAACCTCTCCTCTGTAAGTATTTTGAGATTTCCCAAGAGATATTCCTTTAGAGATAATTTTGCTTTTAGTATTTTTTCCAATATGGGTCATTTTCGTTCCCGTATCAGCTTGTTGATAATTATTAGTTATTGCTACGGAATAAAATTCACCAATGGAGTTATCGCCTTTTAAAATACAGCTTGGATATTTCCAAGTAATAGCTGATCCAGTTTCTACTTGTGTCCAGGATATTTTACTATTTTTACCTGCACAAAGACCTCTTTTAGTTACAAAATTATAAATTCCACCTTTACCCTCTTCATCTCCTGGGTACCAATTTTGAACAGTCGAATATTTTATTTCCGCATCTTCTAAAGCGATTAATTCTACATTGGCTGCATGTAATTGGTTGTCATCTCTTTTGGGAGCAGTACAACCTTCAAGATAGCTGACATAGCTACCTTTATCAGCAATAATTAAAGTTCTTTCAAATTGACCTGTATTTTCAGAATTAATCCTAAAGTATGTTGATAACTCCATTGGACATTTTACATTCTTAGGAATGTATACAAATGATCCATCTGTGAAAACAGCAGAATTTAAAGCTGAAAAAGAATGGTCTCCAGGTGGTATAACTGAACCTAAATATTTTTTAATTAGGTTAGGATGTTTTTGTATAGCTTCACCAATGGAACAAAATATAATTCCAAGTTTTTCCAACTCTCCCTTGTAGGTGGTAGCAACTGACACACTATCAAAAACAACATCTACTGCTACACCCGCTAAAACTTTTTGCTCTTCTAGAGGTATGCCTAGTTTATTGTAGGTCTCTATGAGTTTAGGGTCTACTTCACTCAAGTCTTTAGGTTTATCTTTAAACCCTTTTGGTGCTGAATAATAGTAAATATCTTGATAATCAATCTTAGGAAAATTTAGATTAGCCCAATCCGGCTCTTTCATTTTTTTCCATTTTCTAAAAGAGCTTAGTCTCCATTCCAACAACCATGAAGGTTCATTTTTTTTTGATGAAATATATTTTATTATTTTTTCATTAAGACCTTTTCTTGGCTTTTCTGAGTCGATGTCAGTAACGAAGCCATATTTATACTTATTCTTACTATAGCTATCTAATGTATTTAGTGTTTCAGAGTTCACAATTATCATCTAATTCATTAATTTTAAAAATCTAGTTATTTCAACAAAAATTGAACAAATTTAGAATAAGTTATAAATTATATGGTTATCCAACCGCCACCCAATAATTGGTCGTTTTTATAAAAAACACATGCCTGACCTGGAGAAGTTCCATCAAGTTGTGTGTTAAATGTAAAAGTACCCAAATTATCTTTAATATCAAGAACTCCAGGAAAATCTTGCTGGGTTGATCTTATTTTAGCTGAACATTCTAAGTTTTCTTGAGAAATTTTACCCCCTAACCAATTTATATTTTTAAACTTAATAACATTTTTTTTTAATTTTACCTTTGGGCCTAATGTTATTGAGTTTTGATCTTTATTAATATCAATAACATATAGTGGTTCTTTTGAGCCACTAATTCCAATACCTTTTCTTTGCCCAATAGTATAATTCATTATACCTTGATGAGTACCAATTATTTTTTGATCATCATTAAGTATAACACCCTTTTTATTTGCTTTTGGACTCAGATTATTAATTAATTCTCTATATGAATTAGATGTTACAAAACAAATATCTTGGCTGTCAGGTTTATTACTTACGTTTAGATTAAAGTCTTCTGCAATTTTTCTTATTTCAGATTTTTTATAATTACCTAGGGGAAACCTTACATAATTGAGTTGTTCTTGCAATGTTGCAAAAAGAAAAAAACTTTGATCTTTTGAAGGATCTTTAGCTTTATGTAAACTTGCATTGTTTAGAGGTCCTCTTCTTATTGCGTAATGACCAGTTACTAATGCGTCAGCACCAATTTTTTTAGCCTCATCAAGCAAATCTTTGAATTTAACTGTTTGATTACATTGCACACAAGGCAATGGAGTTTCTCCATTGGCATAAGAGTCAACAAAATTACTAATAACACCATTATAAAACTTTTCTTGATAATCTAAAATAAGGTGGTCAAATTTATATTTTAGAGCAACATTCTTAGCATCCTCGATATCTATCCCTGCACAACATGACTTACTTTTGTTTACATTAGCATTATTGTATAGTTTTAAGGTTATTCCAATAACATTATAACCTTCATTTTTGAGCATTACTGCTGCTACGGAGCTATCAACTCCTCCTGACATAGCTACAACAACTTTAGTATCATTTTCTGACTTATCAAAACCTAGAGAATTCATATATTTAAAATATCTATATTTACAAAATCATATAAGTTCAATATTAGCTTTATCAAATGGTAGACTTATTAATTCCTGGCCCCGAGGGGAAAATTGAAGCTAAATATTCACATAACAATAATGATTTATCACCAACGGTAATAATACTACATCCTGACCCTTCCAAAGGAGGAACAATGCATACAAAAATAGTATTTAAATTGTATAAACTTTTTGTAGATGCAGGATTTTCTACAATAAGATTTAATTTTAGAGGTGTTGGTAAAAGTGATGGTATATTTGATAATGGAGAAGGAGAACTAAGTGATGCCGCTTGTGTTTTAGATTGGTTACAGCAGTATAATACAAACTCCAAAATTTGTTGGGTAGCAGGTTTTTCTTTTGGTGCTTGGATAGCAATGCAGCTATTAATGAGAAGACCTGAAATTAATGGATTTGTTAGTGTATCTCCTCCTGCAAACATGAGAGACTTTAGTTTTTTAGCTCCTTGTCCTTCTTCAGGTTTGATTGTTCATGGAGACAAAGATAATATTGCATCATTTGATTCAACAAAAATTTTAGTTGAAAAATTACAAAAACAAAAAAAAGTAGATATAAAATTTAAACCAATTAAAGGTGCTGATCATTTTTATGAAAATTTCTCTGCAGAGTTCGAAGAGGCAATTAAAAGTTATATAAAAGAAATCTTAGTTTCCTAAATAAGAAAATGGGTATTAAATCAGAATTTTTAAATGAGATCAAATCTAGAGGGTTTATTTATCAATCATCTGAAATTGAAGATTTAGACATTTTAATTAATAAACAAAAAATCTGTGGTTATATTGGTTTTGATATTACCAGTGATAGCCTGCATGTTGGAAGTCTTGTACAATTAATGCTATTACATTGGTTAGACTTTTATGGACATGAAGCCATTGCTCTTGTAGGTGGAGGAACAACACTTGTTGGCGATCCCTCAGGCAAAGATGAAACTAGAAAAATTCTTACTAAAAATGAAATTGATAATAATATTATAAAATTAACGAAAATTTTTGGCAAATTTATAAACTTAGATCAAAAATCAAAAGTAATAAATAATTATGAATGGTTATCAGAAATAAATTATATAAATTTTTTAAGAGAAATAGGGTCTAAAATAACATTGAATAAAATGTTAACTTTCGAGTCAATAAAAAATAGATTGGATAGAGAACAGCCATTATCAATTCTCGAATTTAATTATATGTTACTTCAAGCATACGATTTTCTTCATCTTAATAAAGAACATAATTGTATTTTACAAATGGGCGGTTCAGATCAATGGGGCAATATTATAAGTGGAATTGACCTAATAAGAAGAATTTCTAAGAATAAAGCTTTTGGGATTACTTCACCCCTAATAACAAACATTGATGGATCAAAAATGGGTAAAACTAATAGTGGTGCAGTTTGGTTAGATGAAAACAAATTATCTAATTATGAATTTTTTCAATTTTGGAGAAATGTTGATGATCAAAATGTTATTAAATTTTTACTATTATTTACAAAGCTTCCAATTTCAGAAATTTCAAAACTTTCAAAGTTAAAAGATAAAGATATCAATGATGCAAAAAAAATTCTTGCTTTTGAAGTAACTAAAATAGTTAGAGGAGAATTAGGGGCAAAAGAAGCACAAGATATTACTGATAACTTATTTAAATCTAACATCTATGACTCAAGAGCAAGTAGTTTTACCATTGAAATAGATAAAATAAATAATAACTCGTTTAGTATAATTGATGCAGTTGAAAAATTAAATTTAGTAAAAAGTAGAAGCGAAATAAAAAGACTAATTAAGAGTAATGCAATTAAAATAAATGATCAAACTTATGGTAATAATGAATTTTCTTTAAAAGAATATAACAATTTTAAAGAAATTAAAATTACAGTTGGAAAAAAGAAAATAGGAATATTAAAGATTATATAGTTAAAGAAGATTCAAGAAATTTTTCTATTCCACCGTCTAAAATTTCATTTACGTTTGATGTTTCATAGCCTGTTCTTAAGTCCTTAATTAATTTATAGGGATGTAAAACATAAGACCTAATTTGATTTCCCCAGCCGATATCTTTTTTTTGCTTATTTGTAATATTTTCTTTTTCTTTTCTTTTTTGAAGCTCTAATTCATATAGTCTTGATTTCAACATATTCATTGCATTAGATTTGTTTTTATGTTGTGACCTATCAGTTTGACATTGTACAACTATATTCGAAGGAAGGTGGGTAATTCTTACTGCACTATCTGTTTTATTTACATGCTGACCACCTGCACCAGAAGCTCGATATGTATCAATTCGTAAATCATTATCATTTATTTCGATATCAATTTTTTCATCAAGTTCTGGATATACCCAAACACTAGCAAAACTAGTGTGTCTTCGTTTATTGCTATCAAATGGTGAAATCCTAACAAGTCTATGAATTCCACTTTCCCTTTTTAACCATCCATAAGTATATTCTTTTGATATTTTAATAATACATGATTTAATCCCAGCTTCATCTCCTTTGGTCTCTTGGAATAAAACAACCTTACAGTCATCTTGTGACTCAGCCCATCTTATATACATTCTTTGTAACATTTCTGCCCAATCTTGACTTTCAGTACCTCCAGCTCCAGCATGTATTTCTAAAAAAGCATTGAAATGATCTGCTTCATCACTCATCAAATTTAAATATCTTATTCTGATAGAATCTTTAAGAACCTTTTCAGTTTCTTTTAAAAGTTCATTTGTTATTTCACTATCATATTCTTTTTGAATAAGTTGATTAAAATCTTCAATGGACTGAATTGATTTTTCTAAATCGATAAAGTCAGTTATTTTTTTCTCTTTAATTTTTAGATTTTGAAATAAGTTTTTAGCTTCTGGGTTTTCCCAAATATCTGGGCTAGATGTAATTTCTTTAAGTGTTAAAATTTCATTATTTAATGTTTTATAGTCAAACCCCCCTCCTTATAAGATCAAAATTAGTTCTTATACTACTTAGGTTATTCTCAATTAACTCAAAAAGATCATTCATATTACTCTAATAAACCACCTGTGCCGGAAATGGAATTATTTTTAATACTTGAGAGATTATCTAAGATATAGATATTCTCATTGTAAGGTTCTGATCCTAAAATATAGGGCTCTAAAATACTGTTATTGTCATTTGAAGGAAGTCCAGTTTGAGGATCAATTCGGACAAAGCTTAATCCTGATGGAACTCTGAAAGGAATTTTTTTTGAATTTATATTTATTTTGTTGGCTAATTTTTTAAAAATAGGAACTGCAACGGATGAACCTGTTTGCTTATACCCTAGAGATTTTGGTTTATCAAATCCAACATAAACGCCAATTACTAAGTTTGGTGTGAATCCAATAAACCATGCATCTTTATTGTCATTAGTTGTTCCTGTTTTTCCCGCGATTGGTACTTCTAATTCAGATAATCCTTTTGCTGTACCTCTTTTAATTACGCCCTCCATCATAGAAGTTATTTGATAAGCAATTTTGGAGTCAATTACATAATTACTATTTTTTTTGATTTCAGGTAATGCTATTTTATTTTCAATATTTTTAAGTTTGCAACTTTCACATATTTTTGAATTTGAATTAAAAATTATTTTTCCATCTTTGGAATGTATACTGGAAATTATTTTTGGTGAAATTTTTAAACCCCCATTTGCAATAATTGCATAAGCATTAGTTATTTCTAACAAAGAAACTGAACCAGATCCAAGCGACATAGATAATTGCAAATCAATTCCTTTATCAAGTCCAAATTTTTTAACAGTATTTAATATCTTTTGCATCCCTATTTTATCAGCCAATCTTACTGTCATTAAATTACGTGATTTTTCTATTCCTGTTCGCATTGTTGTTAAGCCATAAAATTCATCTGTATAATTTGATGGTTTCCACTTTGGCAATCCAGGACCCTGATCGACGACATAGGGTGCATCCAGGATTAAAGTTGATGGTGTATATCCTTCTTGTAATGCAGCCATATAAACAAATGGTTTAAATGCTGATCCAGGCTGTCTCTTGGCTTGTGTGGCTCTATTGAATTCACTCAATTTAAAACTTAAACCACCAGACAATGCTAAAACATCTCCGTTATGAGGATTTATTACTACAATTGCTCCATTTACTTTAGGTATTTGTCTGATAATTTTTTCGTTATTTTTATCCTCTATAAAAAAAACATCGCCTTGAATAAACTTCTCATTCTTCAACCATGAGTTATTCTTTGAATAAAGATTTATAGTGTGTTCTATTCCATTGTGATCTTTAACTATTAAGTTTTCATTTAAATTATTTTTTAAAACAATAACTGGTATCCATTCATAAATAAATGGATTTATTTTAAAATAAAAATTTTTCTTTTCTAAAAAAATTTCTAGATCTATATTTTCAATTGTTCCACTCCAACCAAATTTTTTTTCATAAGAAATTAATCCTTCTAATAAGCTTTGATTTGCAAAATGCTGAATCTTAGAGTCAATTGAAGTTTTAATAATTAAGCCATCAGAATATAATTTGTCTTTACCATAATCTTTGTAAAGTTTTTTTCTTATTTCCTCATAATAATAATCAGCATTTATAAATAGATTTTCAGTTCTTGGGAAAATTTGAATTTTTTCATTTTTATATTTAATATATTTTTCGTTAATAAAACCATTTTTATACATTCTGTCTAATACCCAATTCCTTCTTTCTAAAGCATTTATATAATTTTTTATTGGATGATAGTTGTTAGGTGCCTTTGGTAAGGCAGCCAAGTAAGCTATTTCGTGCAACTGAAGTTCGTTAATTGATTTGTTGAAATAGTTTAAACTTGCTGTTCCAATACCATAAGATCCTAGACCTAAATAGATATCATTTAAATACAATTCCAAAATTTGATCTTTGGATAAAATATTTTCTAATCTTAATGCTAATAGAATTTCTTTTATCTTTCTTGTATAACTTACTTCATTTGTTAATAGTAAATTTTTAACAACCTGTTGAGTGATTGTAGATGCGCCAACAACTCTTTTATCAGATGTGATATTTACGATATTGGTTAAAGCTGCTCTTGTTATTGCTAGTAAATCAATACCCCAATGCTCATAAAAATTTTTATCCTCTGCGGATATAAAGGCTGAAATAATATCATCTGGAATTCTATCTATTGGAATAAATATTCTTTCTTCTAAATAAAAACTTTTTAAAAGCATTCCATCAGAACTGTAAATTCTTGAAGAAAGATTGGGTTTATAATTTACAATTTTATCGTAAGATGGCAATTGAGGTGAAAAATTCCAAAGTACAATAAAGAAGATTATAGTTAAAAAAAAACTTAAAATTATGAAAGAAATCAAAGCAAATTTTAAATATTTGAAAAATATCATAGTATTTTTGTTATAAACTACATTGTGAAAGAGTTAAAAATATGACATTAGACAAAAATAATACAAATACACACAAAAAAATGAATTTAAATTTTTTCAAATATTATGGAGTTTCGGCTATATGTCAAAAAATATACTTATCGATACAACTAATGCTAAAGAAACAAGAATTGCAGTTACAGATGATGGTAAACTAGATGATTTTGAGATTGAATCAAATAAGAAAAATTCTGTTAAAGGAGACGTTTATTTAGCAAAAATAACTAGAATTGAGCCATCATTGCAAGCAGCATTTGTTGATTTTGGAACAAATAGAAATGGATTCCTTCCTTTAACTGAAATTCATCCAGATTACTTTAAAGTTCCAGCGGCAGATGAAAAAAAAATAAAGGAATTAAGTGATAAAATTTTTAATTCTGAAAATATAGAAGATGAAATTCCAGAAAATGATAAATCAAATGATACACGAACAGAGGATACAGATGAAGAGTCAACAAAAGATATTACTAGTGTTGAAAGCAGATTTAAAAATAAAAAAATAAATCCAAAAAAAGAATATTTTAATTTTTTTAGAAAATATAAAATACAAGATGTAATCAGACCAAGACAAGTAATATTAGTACAAATTAATAAAGAAGAAAGAGGTTTAAAGGGTGCTGCACTAACTACCTATTTATCATTTGCGGGAAGATATTGTGTTTTAATGCCTAATAGCATGAACAGTGATGGAATATCTAGAAAGATAGGAGATATAGAAGAAAGAAAAAAACTAAAACAAATACTTTCAACAGTTGATATTCCTAATCGAATGTCAGTTATCGTAAGAACTGCAGGAATTGGAAGAACAAAAAAAGAAATTACTAAAGACCTTACGTTTTTATTGTCACAGTGGAATAAAATCAGGGAGCTAACATTAAAATCTGAAGCACCAACAATGATATATGAAGAAGGAAGTGTTTTAAAAAGAGCTGTAAGAGATATGCTAACAGAGGATGTTGATAAAATTTTGGTTGATGGAAAAGATGGATACGAAAAAGTAAAAAAAATTACAAAAAACTTAGTGCCTTCTTTTACCAAAAAAATAAAACAATTCAAATCCAAAGAAAATTCTCTATTTGCTGATAACAACATAGAAACACAAATAAATGAATTATTCAGTTTAAACGTAAAGCTCAATTCTGGAGGATCAATAGTTATAAATACAACCGAAGCTCTTGTTGCAATAGATGTTAACTCAGGTAAGAATACTTCTGAAAGAAATATTGAAAGCACTGCACTAAAGACAAATCTTGAGGCAGCTGTTGAAATTGCTAGACAACTAAGACTAAGAGATCTTGGCGGGTTAGTTGTAATTGATTTTATAGATATGGATGATTACAGAAATAATTTTAAGGTTGAGAAAGCACTCAAAACCGCTCTTGTAAGAGATAGAGCTAGAGTTCAATTTGGTAGAATAAGCATGTTTGGCTTAATGGAATTATCTAGACAAAGACTACGATCTAGCCTTATTGATAAATCATTTGAAAGATGTAATTATTGTAAAGGTTCTGGCTTAATTTTAAATTCTAATTCAATAAGTGAGCAAATTATTAATGTAATCAAAGAAAAACTTTCGAATAATAATAATTCAGAAATTAGTGTTAGATGCAATACAATTTTAGCAGAAAATTTATTAAACCTTAAGAAAAATGAAATAATTTTATTGGAAAACAATTATCAGTCAAAGATAAGTTTTTATTTTGATAATCAATTTTCTCTTCATAATCCATCAATAGAAATTGTAGAAAATGTAATCAAAAATAAAGAAGAAAATAAAACAAAAAATACTAATGATAAAAAAACAAAGAAACAACCGACAACAAAAAAAAGAACAAATATAAAAAGTAAAATTACTAAGAAAGCTTCAGTAAAAAATAATTTAAAGTTAAAAGAAAATAAAACAAAAGAGAAAGTTGAGATTGAGTCTAAAGAAATAATCGATGAAAATGTTGAAGAAAAAACAGGGTGGTGGTCATAAAAAAATTTTATATATCAATAATTTTTTTTATAACTTTAATATCTATAAACCTTAAAGCTTCTCAAATTTTAGATTATGAGAGTGAAATATTTATTAGATCTCTTATAAATGAAATTAAAAAAATAAATAACATCGAGCAAAAATTAAAATTTGTAATAATATCAGATGATAATATTAATGCTTTTGTTGATTATAATGACATAATTTATATAACTTCAGGTTTAATACAAAATTGTGAGGATTATGTTGCTCTTATATCAGTACTAGCTCACGAAATTGGCCATATTGATAAAAAACACGTTGATGAAAGAAAATCAAAAATACAAGATATCAAAAACCTAAACTCATTGTCAACTTTATCAATAATTGCAGGATCTTTAGTTTCACAAAATCCTCAATATTTACCAAGTTTAGGAATTAGTAATGCAAAAAATACTGAGTATTTGATAAATTTCAGTAAAGATCAGGAAAGAGAAGCCGATTACTATTCTATAGAAACACTAAAAAAATTAAATATTTACTCAAGCTCTATTATAAATTTACTAAAAAATATTGAAAATAAAAATAAAGAAAGGGGAATTGATACAGAGGACTACAAATTAGGAACTCATCCATATTTTGAAGAAAGAATAGATATAATTAATTATTTAAATGAAAAAAAAGAAAACTCATTTGATAAAAATATAAATTTGAAATTTAAATTTATTAAATCAAAATTTACTGGTTATGAATCAAATTTAGATAAAATTAAAAAATTAGAGTATCCATTTAATGAATATGCTTATTCAATATATTACTCAAGAAATGGTAACTTAAAAGAGTCATTATCAAAAATAAATAAACTTATTCAAGATAATAAAAAAAATTATTTTTTAATAGAGACAAAAGCAGATATACTGTTTTCCTTTGGTTATATTAACGAGTCAATTGAATTTTATAAATTAGTATATAAAAACTTTCCCAATAACTACTATGCACAATTTAGAGTTTTTCAAAACATTAATTATGAAGATTTATCTCAAACAGAAGTAGAAAATTTGTTTAGATCTAATTTAAATCTTTTATATAAATTTTATAACAATAAAAATATTTTGTTTACTTATCTAAGACTATCAAAAATTAATAAAAAAAATGAGTGGCAAAAGTTCTTAAATTATTGGCTTAATAAAGAAGATGATTTGCAAAGAATCAAAAAGGAGTTAAATAAGTTTAAAAAAACTGATAATAATGATTTATTTAGATTAGTAGATTTAATATACAATGAATTATAATGATCGGATCGCTAACATATAATGATTACATAAAATTATTTAATGAAAATAAAATTTCGAGTAATAAGCTTAATATTAATCAAGCACAACCATCAAGTTTAGATCTTTCACTAAGTGAAGAATGTTATGAAATAAAATTTAGTTTTTTGTCATCTAATTCAACTGTAAGAGAAAAATTAGAAAATAATATTGTTAAAAAGATAGATTTGAAAGGTGGTTATATATTTGAAAAAAATAAAACCTATATAGTCAAATTAAATGAAAAATTAGATTTACAAAATAATATATTTGGACATTGCAATCCAAAAAGTAGTACAGGGAGGTTAGATATTTTCTGCAGAACGATAGTTGATTTCTCTGATGAATATGAAAAGATACCTATAAATTTCAAAGGAGAGATTTTCTTAGAAATAACAAGTAGATCTTTTGATATAAAGTTTGAAAGTGGTAACAAGCTCAACCAATTAAGATTAGTGTATAAAAAACATAACTATTTAAATGATAATGAACTAAATGAAATTAATAAACATAACCAAATAGTATTTGCAGAAAAATATTCAGATTATATAATTGAAAATGGCTTAAAAGTTTCTGTAAACTTATTGTCATATAATAATAAAGCTGTTGCATATTCTGCAAAAAAAAATGCTCCTCTACTTGACTTTAATAAAATTAATTTTCATAAAATCAGTGATTATTGGAATCTTATATTTTCAGAAAAAAAATCTATTATTATTGAGAAGGATAAGTTTTATATTCTTAGATCTAAGGAAAAAGTTAGGATACCTAATTTTCTAGCTGGTGAAATGATTCCATATGATACTGGAATAGGTGATTTTAGAGCACATTATGCCGGATTTTTTGATCCTGGTTTTGGTGATCCCGGTGGATCCTATGCAGTTTTAGAGGTAAAAGCAAATGAATTACCATTTATATTAGAGGACGGTCAAACTATTGCAAGAATCAAATATGAAAAGTTGAACAAAAAGAGTAATATTGTATACGGTTTAGAAATAGATTCAAATTATCAAAATCAGGGTTTAAAACTAAGTAAGCATTTTAAAGATAATGAATAAAAAAATTTTAATTGTAAACGGACCTAATTTAAATCTATTGGGTCAACGTGAAGATAACATATATGGTAAAGAAACCTTAGAACATATTAAAACAGCATGCCAGAATAAAAGCAAATTAATTGATTTTGATATTGATTTTTTTCAATCAAATAATGAGGGTGAAATAATTAATAAGATACATGAAGTTGAAAAATTTTATGATGGTTTAATTATAAATCCAGCAGCATATACTCATTCATCTATAGCAATACTAGATTCATTAAGAGCTATTAGTAAGCCTAAGATAGAAGTGCATTTATCAAATATTTACTCCAGAGAAGAATATAGAAAAAAAAGTATTACTTCTGAAGGTGTTAATGGTTTAATTTGCGGTTTTGGGTCAAATAGTTATATTCTTGCAATTGAAGCTATTAGCAAATTAATTTATAAATAAATAATAATATGTCAAAAATAGATAAAACAGATATTCAAAACGTCAACTTAATCATAAAGGAGACTAAATTAAAGAATATCTCAAGAATTAAAATAAAAAAAAATAATTATGAAATTGAAATAACCTCAAGTAATTTTACCTCTAGTGATAGCAAAATAAATATTAATGAAAAACCAATTGAAGTAAAAGAAAACGCAATAAAAAATGAAAATATTAATGAAGAAAATATTGTTAAATCACCTATGGTTGGTGTAGCATATCTATCTGCTGATCCGAATTCATCTCCATATGTTAAAATAGGTCAACATGTTAAAGCAGGGGACACACTATTATTGATAGAAGCAATGAAGACTTTCAATGAAATTAAAGCCCCTCGTTCAGGTATAATTAAAAAAATTGAAGTTTTGAATAGTCAACCTGTTGAGTTTGGTGATACGCTTATTATTTTTGAATAATGTTCAAAAAGATTCTTATTGCAAATAGAGGAGAAATTGCCTTACGTATACTAAGGGCATGTAGAGAACTCGGCATTAAAACAGTTGCAATCCATTCAGATGTAGATGAGAGTGCTATGCATGTAAGAATGGCAGATGAAAGTATTTGTGTTGGACCCGCATCAGCTCAATCGAGCTATTTAAATATTCCTGCAATAATAACTGCAGCAACATTAACTGGTGTTGATGCAATTCATCCTGGTTATGGTTTCTTAAGTGAAAATCAAAGATTTGCAGAAATAATTGAAGAGCACAATATAAAATTTATTGGTCCAAGTTCAGAGCATATTAAAATGATGGGAAATAAAATTGATGCAAAAAAAGTAATGGATGAAACAGGTGTCCCAACAGTTAAAGGCATTAATGATATAAATGATAAAAATAAAATTAAAAAATTTATTGAAGACGTAAAATACCCAATTATTGTTAAGGCTGCCAGTGGTGGTGGAGGTAAGGGTATGAGAGTTGTTAATGAAGATGATGATTTAGATAAAGCAATAAAGGAAGCAAAAATAGAGGCAAAAAAATCATTTAATGATGAGAATGTGTACTTAGAAAAGTTCTTAACATCACCAAAACATATTGAAATACAAGTTCTATGTGATTCATTTGGCAATGTTGTAACACTAGGCGAAAGAGATTGTTCTATACAGAGAAAACATCAAAAGCTTATTGAAGAAAGTCCTAGTTCTGTTCTAAACAATCAGGATAGAGAAAAAATTTCTAAACTTTGTAGAAAATCAATGAAAGAAATTGGATATGAAGGAGTTGGAACATTAGAATTTTTATATGAGAATAATGAATTTTACTTTATGGAAATGAATACACGTCTTCAAGTGGAACACCCTGTAACTGAAATGGTTACAGGAATTGATCTTGTTAAAGAACAAATCTTAGTAGCAAATGGAGAAAAACTTAAGATTAAACAAGAAGATATTGAATTAAATGGAAGCTCTATAGAATGTAGGATAAATGCTGAACATCCTGAAAGTTTTATACCATCACCAGGAAAAATAACTCAATATCATCAACCAGGTGGTTTAGGAATTCGCGTAGACTCAGCTGTATATGATGGTTATTCAATACCCTCACATTATGACAGTATGATTGGTAAATTAATAACATACGGCACAACAAGATCAGAGGCACTAACAAAAATGAATCGCGCTTTAGAAGAGTACGTCATAATGGGTATAAATACGAATATTCAGCTACATCAAAAAATTATACAAACAGATGAGTTTACAAAGGGGAACTATGATATTAATTTTATGTCAAAATTAATTGAGTAAAATAATAGAATTAAATAGTCTAATAGAATTTTACAAAAATTCTTACTTTCCTATGGCTGATAGTAAGAATAGTAATACAATTAAATTTTACAAACCAAAATTAAGATTTATAATTCCTATATCAAATTTTCGTTACCCAAAAAAACTTTTTAGTAAATTTAAAAAAAATAAATATATTTTCAAAATTAATTTTGATTTTCCTAAGGTTATAGAATTATGTAAAGAAGTTAAAAGAAAAGATAACGATACGTGGATAAATAATATTATTGAGGACACATTTATTGAATTAAATAAAATTGGTAAGTGTCATAGTGTTGAATGTTATGAAAATGAGAAAATTGTTGGTGGATTATATGGTGTACATCTTGGATCATGTTTCTTTGGTGAAAGTATGTTTAGTCTTAAAACTAATACTAGTAAATTTTGTTTGCTTTATTTATTAGCAATTTTAAAACAAAATAACTTCACATTACTTGACTCACAATTTTATAATCACCATCTAGTTCAGTTTGGAGCATTTGAAATAGAAAATAAATTATATGAAAAAAAACTTAAAATGAGTCTAGAAAAAAAATCTTATTTTAAAAATATTGATAATTTTCAAAATGTTTTATCATTAATACAATCTACTAACCATAAGTCATAAATTGGATTTTCGAGAGGTGTTATATCAGGTGAAGAAGAAATCATCCATCCCTTGTAAATATTTTTATTTTTATTGTTAATTTCATCATATACATCAATTAAAACATAGTCTTCAGGAATTTCAGTTGGAGGAGTACTAGCACAGTATAAAACATGAATATTTAATGTTTCCCATACAACTACAGAGTTAACTGAAATATTTTTTTGAGAAACTTTATTAGTAGTTTTATTTAATAATTTGAATGAAGCATACTTCTTTTCAATGGTTTCTGCGGAAGCAGATAATGTAAAAAAGAAAAATATACCTATTTTAATTAGGTTTCCAAGATTGGTAATCTTCTTGTTTTTTTTCAGGATCATAATTTTTTGAAAGTGGGTGAGATGATGGAAAATATGCTTCACTAGTACCAGTCATATTTGGTTTGTGATTTTTTTGCCATTTATACTTATGAGAATAATTTATAGGAGGATTTTCTATAGATTTATGAAGCCAGGCATGCCAGTGTGGTGGAATATTTGATGCTTCTATTTCTCCATTAAAAATAACCCATCTTTTTGCATTTAAATCTTTGAAATCTTTTGAATTAGAATAATATTTATTTCCCAAATTATCGCTACCAACTAAGTTGCCGTATAACCAAGTATAAATTTTTGTTCCCAAAGACATTACAATTTCTATAAAGATTAATTAACTACTTTCCAATTAATTTTTTTATTAGCATAAAAATTTTTAACCTGAATATCTTTATAACTGGATAAATCTGACATAATCCATTCCTTTTTTTCTAATTTAATTTTTCTATCATTGATAGGAAAATTATAGTGTTTTGCTCCATTAATTGAACAAAATATCTCTAAATTATGTATTGCATTTTCTTGATCAAAAATTTCTGCATATAATTCTATTGAACAAGGGGAGGAAAATATTCCTGGCTTAGAAGACATATCTGGTTTTTTTAAATGAATTGGATGGGGAGCTGAATCTGTACCTAAAAAAAATTTAGAATTGTTGTGACATGCAGCATTTCTTAATTCTATTAAATCTGATTCATTTTTAACTACTGGCATACAAAAGTGATGCGGATTAATAGAGTCATCAAGAAAAACATCTTTTTTGGTCAAAAGCATGTGGTGTGGTGTAATTGTTCCTACAATATTTTCATTTTCTTTTATATAGTTTACCCCATAAGCAGTTGATACATGTTCAAGAGTAATTTTTAAAAAAGGAAATTTTTTTCTAATAAGGCTTAATTCATCATCTATAAAATATTTTTCTCTATCAAAAATATCAATATCATTAGCTACTTTTTCTCCATGTATTAGTAATGGACTTTTTTCTGCTTCTAAAATCTCTAAAAATTTAAAAATTTTTGAAATGTCACTTACTCCATGACTTGAGTTTGTAGTAGCATTTGAAGGATAAAGTTTAGATCCAAAGAAAACTTTGTTTTGTATACCTGTTCTAAAATCTTCTAAATCTAAATTTTCATTCAAATAGCAAGGTATAAGTGGTTCAAAAATATTATCAGATGCTTTTTTTAAAAGTTCTTTATAAGAAGAAGCTTTATTGGTATCTGTGATTGGAATTTCTGTATTTGGCATTGCCACACATCTTTTATTTATTCTTGAGGAGAAATTAGTAACCATTTCTAACATGTCACCCTCTCTAAAATGTACATGCCAATCATCAGGCTGAATTATTTCAATACTTTTACTCACAATAATTATTTTTTTGTAATATATTATAAATCTTTTCTACACTTATTGAATCCATATAGGACTTTGTCTTATCAATATTAATACTTTTAAAATATTCGTAGCTTTCATTTGTTCTTATAACATGTGAGTCTTGCATATATGGACCATAAATAATATCATTTGTTGGACCAAATAATACTATAGATTTTAATTTTGTTGCTGAAGCCATATGTGACAAACCAGAATCATTTCCAATAAATAATTTTGATTTCTTCATATATGCAGCAGTTTGAGTCAGAGATGCACCAAATAAATTAGTTATTTTATTTGTATCAATATTTTTTGTTATTTCATTTAAGTAATTATCTTCTTCTGACTTTGAACCAACTAAAATAAATTTAATATTTGTATTTTGAGATAAAATCTTAGCTAATAGTGAATTGTAATTTTTAACATTCCATATTTTTGGTTTCCAATTACCGCCTGGAAATATTACAAAATATTTAAATTTATCAGATAAATCTTTTGTTACTATTTCTTCTTCTTGTTTATTAGTTTCAATAAAAATATCAGAGCAATCAAATCCAAAATAATCAGATAACTGCTGGATATGATTTAGATTAGATTTTTTTTTAAAAATAAATTTTTTCTTATGTTTTAAAAAATAAGACAATAATGAACTTCTAAAATCGATAATTATATCCCACTTCTTTCCATAACAGATAGAAATTATATCTAACCAATGCATATTGTATCTTTTTTTTGAAACAGTGATTATTGTTTCTACTGATTTAAAGTTTTTGAAAATTGATTTAGCAGATGGGCCAATAACAAATGTAAATTTAGCTTCAGGATATTTATTACTAAAATATTTTATAACTCCAGTCGATAAAATTGTATCTCCAATAAGATTTGACGAAATAACAAGAATTTTCACAGAAATATTACACTTTTAAAATATTCAATATATATTTAGATAATTATGAAAGATAAATACTTTTTTCATCATTTGAATTCAAGATTTTTTCAGATTTCTGGAAAAGATAGTAAATCATTTATTCAAAATTTAATTACTAATGACATTGAAAAGTGTAAAAATGGATCAATTATTTACTCATGCCTATTAACACCTCAAGGTAAATTTTTAGCAGATTTTTTTATATTTAATATAAATGAAATCTATATTTTTGAAACTAATGTTAAATTTTATAGTAATTTATTAGGACGATTAAAAATTTATAAACTTCGTTCTGATATAGAAATTAAAGAAATTAATAATCTAGATTCTTATTCATTATTTAATGTAGATTTTAAAAATGATTATATTGTTTATTTTAATGATCCTAGAAATATCAATTTAGGTAAAAAACTTATAACGAATAAAAAAATTTTAATTGAAAAAGAGAGTTTGAAAGAAATTAATGAAACAGAATATCATGAAATTTTAATTAATAATATAACCCCCTATTCACCATTTGATATTTTAGAAAATAAATCATTATTATTGGAAAATAATTTTGATAATTTAAATGCTATTGATTGGGAGAAGGGATGTTATGTGGGTCAAGAAATTACTGCAAGAATGAAATACCGAGGATTACTCAAGAAAAAACTTTATGCTTTAAAAATAAAAAATGGCGATGTTCTGGAGGGAGATGAATTAATAGTAGATAATAAAAAAATAGGTACAATTGTATCAAAAGCAAATTCAAAAATTTTTGCTGCACTTAATATTAATTTTGTAAATGAATTAAAAAATAATCGTCAAAATTTAGTAATAAATGATTCATTATCTTTTGATTTTTTAAATTGAAAATTTTTTTCTGTAAAAACTTATTGGAATTACTAAAAGTATAAAAATTATCAGCATAGGTACAAAAATATTATTGATGCCATAGTTGTTTGCTATAAATCCTAATGAAGCTGGAGCTCCTATAAATGTTCCATAAACTGCGATTGAAATAATTGTTATCCCTACCCCACTGTCGATTCCTTTAATTTTACCAGCTAAACTATATGCCATAGGCACAATTGAGGATGCACCGATACCTAATAATGAAAACCCAATAATTGCTGCATAAATACTGCTGAAATTAGATAAAATTATTAAACTTATAATTGTCAATAAAAACAAAATAAAAATTAAATAAAAAACTCCAATTTTATCTCTCACCCAATCACCACTAAATCTTCCAATAACCATAAAAATATTAAAACTTAGAGTGGCTAAGCCAATATAGAATCCATCAACTTGAATAAAATCTCTCATATATAGAGCACCCCATGCATCAACACTACCTTCTGTTAGAGCGTTTGCCATTGAAATTAAAGCTAATAAAACAATAAGTAAGGGCCAAATAAAAAATATACTTTTTTCGCTTGAGTGTTCAGATTTTTTTTCAACTTGTGTTTCTAAACAAAAAACAAAATACAAACTCAAAGGAAGAAGAATAATAACATATAAAAGTATATTAAAAATAAATGAATAATTCCACTCAAGCAAGAAGCTAGTAATTAGAGAGCCTAATAAAACTCCAAGACTCCAAAATGCATGGAAGCCAGACATCATTGATTTTTTTTCTCTAACTTCTAAATTTGACGCATAAACATTGCACGCAATTTCAAATGCACCATAACTCATGCCAAATATGAAAGAGAAAATCATGAAAATCCACAAATCTTGTATAAAAGGCACTGGCAACCACAAACACCCCTCTGCAATCAATGTAAATGTTAAAATTGATTTAGTCGATGTTTTGCTAATGAGAGAATTTGCAAAAATCATTGCAACAATTGAACCAATCGCAAATGTAAGCATAATATATCCAACACCCACATAATCAGTTTGAAGTTGATCTTTAATAGTAGGTATTCTAATTACCCATAGACCTACATAACAAGCGGTAATAAAAAATATAATTTTTATTGCATGAATATCACTTATTTTTTTCATACAATTTTATTAATTAAAATATTTTTTGTAATACTCAGATAAATTTTCGATAGAAACTCTTTCTTGCTTCATTGTATCTCTATCTCTTACAGTAACACTTTTATCTTCCAAAGTCTCAAAGTCTACTGTCAAGCAAATTGGTGTACCTATTTCATCATGTCTTCTATAATTCTTTCCTATATTCCCAGAATTTTCCAGTACCACTCTTCCCAATCCCAGTTTCTGCAGATTAGATTTTATTTCTTTAGATAAATTAACTAATTCTTCATTATTCTTTTTGAGAGGAATAACAGCAGCTTTAATAGGTGATAGATGAGGTTTTAAAGATAAAAGAACTCTTTTATTATCTTGATCTACATTTTCTTCACGATAAGCTTCATTTAACAAAGCAAGAACTCCTCTATCAACACCAGCTGATGGCTCAATTACATAAGGAATATACCATTTTTTTTCTTCTAAATCTTGAACAGCTAATTTTGTAGTTGAAGAGGAGTTTTTCATAACTTCTGATGTAATTTTAAAATCGTTTTGATTTTTAGTATGAGAACCTAAGTCAAAGTCAGTTCTATTGGCTATCCCTTCTAGTTCCTCTTCACCGTGAGGAAAAACATAATTGATATCAACAGTTTTTTTTGAGTAGTGAGCTAGTTCATGTTTTTCTACTACAATTTTTTTTAAATTTTCTTTTTTTATGCCTTGATTAACCCACCATTCTATTCTCTTATTTATCCAATATTCATGCCATTCATCATCAGTACCTGGTTTAACAAAAAATTCTAATTCCATTTGTTCAAATTCTCTAACTCTAAAGATAAAATTACGAGGTGTTATTTCATTTCTAAATGCTTTTCCCATTTGTGCGATACCAAAAGGAACAGTTCTAGAAGTTGAATCTAATATATTTTTAAAATTAGTAAAAATTTGCTGACAAGTTTCTGGTCTTAAATATGCGAATGACGAACCATCATCTACTGGCCCAATTGCAGTTTTAAACATTAAATTAAAGGGTCTTGGTTCAGTCAAATCTTTAACTTTACAATCAGGCAATAGTCCTCCTCTTGGGCATTCACTATTTTCTAACTGATCTGCTCTAAATCTAGCTTTACAAATCTTACAGTCTACAAGTGGATCTGAGAAAGTGTCTTCATGACCGGAATGTTTTAATACAACTGGCGCACTTAAAATACTTGCATCCAATCCCTCAGTGTCATCTCGCTCATAAACCATTGATTTCCACCAAGCTTGTTTAAGATTATTTTTTAACTCGACTCCCATTGGTCCATAATCATATAAACCTTTGATACCGCCATAGATGTCATTTGATTGAAATAAAAAACCTCTTCTTTTGCAAAGAGAAACTAACTCTTCCATTGTTTGTGCAGTCATATAACTCTTAATCTTTTGGTTTATATTCTTTCGTTTTTGGATCTTTCTCTAAATCGATTACTGAGTCATTATTTACTTTATTATTAGTGAATTTGTCTTGTTTTTTTTTCTTAAACCTTAAAAAAAATAAAATAGAGGCTAAAATAACAAATAAAACTAGAAATTTCATTATAACCCAAACCTAGATAACATAATTCGTTCTTCAATTTTATTTAAAATTTCATCAGAATTAAATATTGAAGAAGAAAACCTACGCTGTAAAAATGATTTTTTTTGACTGATTATTTTAATTTTAATTTTTTTTCCAAACTTCTCTTCTAAAATTGGTTTTATTGCACCAATACCATCTGCTAAACCTAAATCGATAGCTTTATTACCAACCCAAAATAAACCAGAAAAGATGTCATCTAATTTATTCTGATCTAGTTTTGAACCTCTTCTATCTTTTACATAATTAATAAAATTATCATGAATTTGTTCTTGAATATTTTTTAATCTGTCAATGTCTTCCTGTTTTTCTTCTTTGAAAGGATCAAGAAAACTTTTACTTTTTCCAGATGTATACACTCTTCTTTCAATTCCAACTTTTTTTAAAAGATCAACAAAACCAAAACCTGGTGAAATAACACCTATTGATCCAATAACAGAATTTTGATCAATATATATTTCATCAGCAGCACATGCTAACCAATAACCACCAGAAGCTGCAACATCTTCAACAAATGCTAAAACTTTTTTATTTTTTTCCTTTGCCAGATCAATGATCCTTTTTGCAATTAAAGAGGATTGTGTAGGAGAACCTCCGGGTGAATTAATTACCAAACCTACAACAGGAGATTTTTTGTCAGCAAATAACTTATCAATTAATTTTTCTAAATTATTTATTGCTAAACCAGAACCTGTTAATCCTGACTGTGATGATATAATGCCTGATAACCGTAAAACAGGAATTGAAGTACTCTTTGAAAATAACCTTTTAAACATATTATCTAATAACAAATGTTAATCTTTTCTTAAAGCGTTATGTAGCATTTGTTTGTAATTTTGGTAAATTGAGCTTAAGTGCGTCAATTAAGTTAATGATTTAACACAATATTCAAATAATTAAATAATATGGATAATATTCTACAACTTAGAAAAAAAGAATTTTCATTTGAAGATGAAATTAGAGAGTTAACTGATTTATGCAAAGAAGATCTAGTATCCGTAAATACCATAATTCTTGATAAATTGGATAGTAATGTACCTTTAGTTCATGAAGTTGGAAAATACCTTATCTTATCAGGTGGAAAAAGATTACGACCTCTTTTAACTGTTTCAAGCTTTCATATGACAAGAAATGGAACTAGTGAAATTGAAAATAAAATGAATCATATTGGTCTATCTGCAGCAGTAGAATTTATTCATACAGCAACACTATTACATGATGATGTAATAGATGAAAGTAAGCAAAGAAGAGGAAAACCTACGGCAAATGAGAAATGGAAAAATAAAACAAGTGTATTGGTTGGTGATTTTTTATTCAGTAGAGCTTTTCAATTAATGACAAAATATGGCAACACTGAAACGTTAAAAATATTAGCTGATACCAGTGTTGTAATTTCTGAAGGAGAGGTTTTAGAACTTGCTAATGATAAAAATTTAGAAATAAATGAAAATATTTATTTTGAAGTTGTAAATGCAAAGACTGCCTCTTTATTTAGTGCGGCATGTCAAATTGGTTCAATTAGTGGTCTTGGAACAGAAGCCGAGGTTAATGCATTAAAATCATTTGGAACAAACTTTGGTATGACTTTTCAATTAATTGATGATGCCATTGATTATTCTTCGAGCAAAAAAATATTAGGGAAAAATACGGGAGATGATTTTAAAGAAGGTAAAATTACTCTCCCTATAATATTAGCTTATGGAAGATCAAATGATAAAGAAAAAAAGTTCTGGGAAAGAACAATATCTAATCTTAACCAAAATGATGGTGACTTTGAAATGGCATTAGAAATAATTAATAAATATCAATGTATTGAAGATACTCTTACAAGAGCAAATCACTTTTCAAATGTAGCTGTGGACTCAGTTGATATATTTAAAGATAATATATACAAAGAAAAATTAGTTTCTCTTGTCACAAAAAGCGTAGCAAGAATTTATTGATTAATATTCCTCATAAGATTTCACCTCTACTAATTCAGAGCCAAAGGTTTTATTAATATCATTTTTTACTTTTGCTCTTTCATCATTGGTAAAATACACACTTCTAGCTAGATCAATAAATGTTTGATCAAATAATTTTTTTCTTTCGCATTCTCTAATATCGTCTTCTATATTCCAAAGTTTAGAATTAATGTTTATTAAATTTTCTAAATAATTATTTATTTCTTTTTTTTGAACATAATTCATCAATGTTTTTTGAAGAAAATCTAATTCTTTTTTGACATGATCAAGTTTAGTTTCATCCGTTATATTTTTCTGTTTAATAATTAATATAGAAATTTTATCTACAAGTTCACCAAGCGATATGGGGGTATTAATAAGCATTAAATTCTTTCATAAATATCTTCGTATCTTTTTATATCATTTTCATCAAGATTATCACCGTACCACATTTCTATAATAACTAAATCACGATCTTTTCTATTAGCCATTCTATGAATTGACCTTTTAGGAATAAAAACGCTCTCATTTTCATTTAAATTAGTTACTTTGTTATCAACTGTAACTTCAGCTTCTCCTTCTGCAACTATCCAATGCTCAGATCTATGTTCATGACTTTGTAAAGATAAAACACCGCCTGGTTTTACAAAAATTTTTTTTACAAGGAATTTTTTACCAGACTGAAGTATCTCGAATGATCCCCATGGTTTATTTACTTTAGAATTCATTATGAATGTTTGTTTATATATTATATATTTAATAACAGTATGATAAAAATTTCACCATCAATTTTAAATGTAAAAACTGAAAATATTGCAAGTAAAGTTAAAAAATTAGATGCTGCAGGAGCAGATTATATTCATATTGATGTAATGAATGGAACTTATGTTGACAACATATCATTTAACTCTGACATTGTTAAAGAGATAAAAAAAATAACATCTAAAGTATTAGATGTTCATCTGATGATTAAACCTATTAAACCACATCTTGAAGAATATATTAATGCTGGTTCTGACATAATTACATTTCATCCTGAAGTTGAAGAAAATCCCATGGAAATTATAAAATTTATAAAAAAAGAAAATGTTCAGACTGGTATTGCCCTACATCCCAAAATAAATATTTTGGAATATGAAGAATTATTTACAGAAGTGAACCAAATAATAGTGATGACTGTTATACCTGGATTTGGCGGACAACAATTCATAGACACGCAGGTTAAAAAAATAGAAGATCTTTGTCGATTAAGGAAGAAAAAAGATTATAAATTTAAAATATCAGCTGATGGTGGTATAAACGATATTTCTGGAAAAAAATGTATTAAGAGTGGAGCAGATATACTTGCAATTGGGTCTTTCCTGCTTACTAAACCTGAAACAGAATTTGATAAAATAATAAATTCATTTAAATAATTAGTATGGATTGGGATAAATTAAAATCATTTTACGAAATAGCGATATCTAGGAGTATATCAAAAGCTAGTACAAAACTTAATATTAGTCAATCTGCTTTAAGTAGACAAATTCAAGACCTTGAATACGATTTAAAAACTACATTATTTATAAGACATCAAAAAGGTGTTCGTTTAACTGAACAAGGTGAAAATTTATTTAATACTGTAAATCAAATAAATTTTTCAATCTCTGATTTTGAAAAAAAATTATTAGATAAAAAAACAAAACCAGCAGGTAAACTTACTGTCAGCACTACTGTAGGATTTGGATCGACATGGTTAACTCCTAGGATAAATAAATTTTCTGATCAGTACCCTGATATTGATGTTAATTTAATTATGAGTGATGAAGAAGTTGATTTAGGTGCTAGAGTTGCTGATGTTGCAGTTCGAGTAAAAAAACCAACACAATCAAATTTAATATTTAAAAAATTTGTTAACTTTCATAATCATATATATGGAGCATCAGATTACTTACAAAAAAATGGGATACCCCGTAATGTTAATGATTTGGATAGGCATGATTTAATATGCTTTGGTGCAGGATTACCTTCACCAATTTCTAATATTGATTGGATATTAAAAATTGGAAAAGAGGGAACAAAAAGAAGACCAAAATTTAGAGTTAATAGTATTTATGCAATGTCACTAGCAATTGAAAAAGGTGGTGGTCTAGCATCACTTCCTGATTATATGGTTGCAGATAAACCTCAATTAGTTAGAGTATTACCAAGTTTAGAAGGACCTTCATATCAAACATACTTTGTTTACTCAGAATCATTCAAAAATGATAGAAGGTTAGAGGTTTTTAGAGACTTTCTTTTTAATGAAGCTAAAGATTGGCATTATTAATCTTTGACTTAATTTTTTATTTTTGTATACCGTATCTAAATTATGGGATATCCAAAAAAACATCGAGGTAGACGTAAAAGAGGTTCTAAATATAGAAGGAACAAAAAACGTCAGAAAAAGAAATAATACATTATTAAATTAGAGTTCTTTTTTAAGTAATTTATAAAACTATATATACATAATGTTTAAATTCTTCACAGATCCAAAATGGTATTTATGGGCTTGGGCTGGCTCAGCTTTAATACTCTCATCTTTATGGGTTCAGGTTCAAATTGATGTTAAAATCAATGAGTGGTTTGGTGATTTCTACGATATGATTCAAAAAGCATTAGGTGAACCTAATGCTATTACAATTACCGAATATTGGGCCAGTTTATTTTCATTTATTACGCTGGCAGGCATCTACGTAGCACTTGCTGTTGCAGTGAGTTTTTTTACAGCTCATTTCTTATTTAGATGGCGTACAGCAATGGTAGAATGGTATCATTCAGTTTATGACCAAGCTAGAACAATTGAAGGTGCTTCTCAAAGAGTTCAAGAAGATACAATTAAATTTTCTCGTATTATGGAAGGTTTAGGAACAAGTTTTATTGAAGCCGTTATGATAATTGTGGAGTTTATTCCAATATTATTTGGTCTTAGTATTGGCATACCAATTTTTTTCTTTGGAGAATGGGAGTATGGACTAATTACTGGCGCATTAGTTTGGTCAATTGGTGGTACACTCTTTTTAATCGTCTTAGGATACATATTAAGACTTGTAGGCGTTGAGTATGATTTACAAAAGCAAGAAGCTGCATATAGAAAAATATTAGTAATTGCAGAAGATGATGGAACAGTTAGGCCCAAAAAATTAGAAGAACTATTCGATGATGTTCGTAAAATTCATTTCTTGAGTTACTTGAGATACCTGTATTTTAATATTGGAAGAGTCGCTTACTTGCAAGCAAACGTATTAAGTGCGTATGTATTTCTTGCGCCTGCAATTGTTGCAGGGGTTGTTACACTTGGAGTTATGCAACAGATTATTAGAGCTTTTGGTAGAGTTGAAGGATCGATGCAATATTTATTACGAGCATGGCCAACTATTATTGAGTTAGCTAGTGTATACAAAAGATTAAGAGAATTTGAGAATAAAATAGAAAAAAACATTAAGGACGAAAAAACTGGTATAGTTCGTTAGTGATTTTTTTATTATTTATTATTATTCCTATAATAGAAATAAGTATTTTTATTACTATAGGTTCAAATATTGGTATCTTAAATACTATTGCAATTATATTAACAACTGCACTTGTTGGTATTTTTTTGGTCAGACGTCAAGGAATTAAACTATTATTTGATGCACAAAAAAATCTTTCTCAAGGTATTATGCCAACAAAAGAAATAAAGGGTGGAATTTTTCTTCTTATTTCAGGTTTACTTTTGATTACTCCTGGTTTTTTTACTGATTGCATTGGGTTTGCTGTATTTCTTAAGCCAGTGCAAAATTTTATAGCTTTTCAAGCAAAAAAATATTTTCAATCACGTATTCACTATTAATTTATCAATTTTGTTAGTTAATTCTTTTAAAATTAAAACTAATTTTTGATTTTGAGGATCATTAATTTTTTTTAATGGTGGCATAACATTATTCCATTCAGGAATATTGTCAATTATTGAAAAATAAGCTTTCATCAAACTAATTGGTTCAGTAGATGTTATAACTTGCCTGATTTGCATTAACAATTTTTGTAAATCTTCAAAGTTTTTTATTTCATTTTCTTTTTTATAATTTTTAAGAATATAATTAAGTAATTTACCACATACATTTGTACCAGCAGTAATTGCACCAGCACCTCCTCTCTTAACAATACTAAGAGCTAAGCTGTCATGGCCACAAAAAACAGCAAAATTGTTGAAATATTTTATTGTCTTCATCATCCTATCTGCATCACCACTTGAGTCCTTCAAACCAATAATATTATTAGGATAAAGTTTTAATAAAATTTCAATTACCTTGAAATTAATAGGCACATATGAGTTTTGAGGAATATGATACAAAAGATACTGCATAGCATTATTGCCAGCTTTTTCTATTACATGACGATAATAATTAATAATACCTTCATCACTTACATTCTTGTAATAAAATGGTGGTAGTAATAAAACAGCTCTTACATTGTAATTAGCAGCATGATTTGTCATATCAATTGCTTCTTTTAATGAAGATGAACCTGTGCCTGGAATTAAAACTTTAGGATCAATTTTATTAGATAATAAAAATTCAAGATTTTCTTTTCTTTCATCAACCGAAAAGCTATTACCTTCACCTGTAGTACCAAATATAGCAAGGCCATCGTGACCTTGACGCATTAAGTACTGACAATGGCGTAAAAAAAGATCTTTATTTATAGATAAATCATTTTTTATAGGCGTAAGCACGGCACTAAAAACACCAGAAATTTTATGCATAAAAGTACAATAAAATAAATCCTAGTATAACTCTATAAATAATAAATACATTAAAGTTAGATCTTTGTATTATTTGCATCATAATATTAATAGATACAAGAGCAGTAATACAAGCAACAATTGCTGCAAACAAAGATTGATATAAATTTATATCCAATTCATTACTGCTCACAAAATCTAAACTTGTTAAGACTAAAGATGCTAAAATAATTGGAATAGATAAAAGCATAGAAAATATTGCTGCAGATGACCTATCAATACCTAAAAAGCGAGCTCCAGTTATTGTAACACCCGCCCTACTAGCCCCAGGAATAAAAGCTAATACCTGAAATACACCAATAATAAATGCTTGAAAATTATTTATATTATCCCATGAAGATATTTTTATCTTAAAGTGATCTGCTATAAAAAGTAAAGCAGCAAAAACAACACTCGTAACTGCTACAACTTTGATATCTCTAAAATATAATTGTATATAATCATAAATAAAAAACCCAACTATTACTGCTGGTAGAGTTGCAATAATAATTTTAATTAAATTATAATTTTCATTAAACTGGAAAGAGAAAAAATTCTTAACTAACGCTGTTATATGAGTTCTTAAATATATTATAACTGCTAGCAATGTTCCAACATGTACAGCGACATCGGTAAACAAACCTTGATCTTTCCAGCTCGTTAATTCTGACACAAGAACCAAATGCCCAGAAGAACTTATTGGCAAAAATTCAGTAAATCCTTGGACAATACCGATAATAAAATATTGAAGCTCAAACATTAACCAAAGATTATTTTGCTCAGTTCTTTACCACTTGGAAGGGGTTCAGCATTTTTATTAGAAAAATATTTCTCCATAAAATTTAAATAAACATTGTAATCTTTTAAAATTTGCATTTTTTGATCTTTATTTTCATCATCACTTTCTTCCATTTTAACTAATTCTGTATCAGTTTGTGACATTGCTTCAGGTATTGTTGTAAATGGTCTTTCTTGGTTAATAACTAACCTTTCATGTAACTCTCGGTGAACCATTTTAAAATCTTCTTTTGATAGAGTTTTTGGACTTTCATCAAATATAAGTCTTTTTAAAATAAAGTTTGCTCTTGGCTCTTTAATTGAAAGAGCAATTTTATATTTTTCATTCCAGTCATTCTGTTCGTGAAATTTAGCTATTTCTGTTGATTGTTTAAAATCAAGAAATGCATTTGCTGCACTTTCAGGAAATATATTATCCTGTGATTTTTCGTCTTCTTTTTCGATACGTTTATCTATTTCCATTAGCTTAAACTTGTCTGCTAAATCTTTATTTTTAAAAACTATTTTTGCTCTTTCATTTAGAACTTCTGCACCAATCTCATCATACGGCTCATAATTTGATGCAATTTTACCAGGTAAAATTATTGGATGTTGGTTAGTGATAACGTATCTATTTTTTCTCTTAATAAGTTTTTTAAATTCTTCAGAGTTAGCTTCAAGTAATGGTATCGGATCATGAGCTAAATCAATTGTATGAAACCAACCATTATATTGAGATTCGCATACCATCGATAAAGCTTGGAGTTTAATTCTTCCTCCAAAACTTGTCATAAAACAAAAACCTTTATTTTTATTTATATATGCAATGGCATCTTCTTTACTCATCGTCATTTGAAGCTGACTCCAATTAGTAGTATCTGCTTCATTAATGAATTTTGTCAGGGCAATTGATGTCTTAACATCTGAAAATGCATCGTGAGCAAATTCAACAGGCAAGTTGTTCATCTCTGCAATTTTTTCTAATTTAAAACTAGGATTACCTCTGTCTGTTAAAGGTGTTTTTATACTTGATGGGTTTATGGCATATAAACCTCTCGCTAAATTTAATGTATCGCCCCTACTCTTTCTTGTTACATAAGGATAAAACATATGACTAAACAAATTGTATTCGAGAACAGATTCATCAAATTCCATTATATTATGACCAATAAAAGTAGAACTTGGATCATCTTTTTTCCATTCATCAAAAGTTTCATTAATTTTTTTCATTAATTCATAAGATGATTGAGGGGCATCAAGTGCCTCACGCATACCTTTAAGTGTTGTTATTAATGCACCAGGTTGAGAAATCACTGATGTTCGAGGTCTGCAGAACTCATTCATATTTTGATTTGTTTGATTAAATTTAGAGTCTGTGACGATAGCAGCAATTTGCATTATCTGCTCCCATTTAGGGGTAGTGCCAAAAGCAGTTGGATATTCTTTTTTACCTCTTCCTGAAGTTTCTAGATCGTAAAATATGTATTTATTACTCATACTCACACATTTTGATCATCTTGGTCATTATCTTCATTTTGATCTTCAAACTGTTTATCGAAATCCATAGACTCTTTTAATTTTTGATCTGAATTTATTTCATTTATTTTGTTATCTCTTTCTTCTAGTGATGACATAATTGACTCTATTGCTGATTCTGTAAGTTGTCCGTAATCAATTTCCTTTTCAAGTTGTACCCAATATTGAATTTTATTAATAAAGTCTGAATTTACCCTATCTCTTCTTTTATCAAAATCAGTACCCCAAAAGTTCATAAAATCAGAAATACTATATTGATGATTATTAATTATAAATGGATTTTGAGCGGTAAAGTGAGGACCAGCAACAAAGATTTTATAAGGATTAGGAGGAGCCTTTCCAATTTTAGTTGTTGAATAATACTTTTCCAAATTTATTGAATTTGTAAATAATAGATGTTGTTTATTATAACTAGTGTATTCGCTCCAAAAATTTCCAGAATAACTTTCTTCTCCCTTTTCCCAAAAAAAATGTGAACAATAATACACACTTATTGAATGCTTGTTTAATTCTTCACCTAAAGATGATAATTCTAAATAATTAGAAAAACTATCCAATTGATGAAACTTATCTTTTTCAGATTCATCAATATATTTTTTTTGTATAGTTTTATGTAATTCTTCTAAAAAATTCTTTATTAATTTCTTGTAAGTTTCAAACTCAGATTTATTTATATTATCTTTAAATTTTAACTCATAATCAAAATCTTCGGCATTTTGACTACCAATAGCATAATTTTTCCAATTTTTTATCGGTCTCAAAATTATATCATTATCACTAATATGATCTGTGAAGAAACTTATAGGTCTTTTAAAAAAATATGAAAATACTCTTAAAACAGTTGGTGAAACATTCTTAGATTTAATTGAATTATAAATAGTTCTTGAATCTAGATTCATCATTTTTGCAAGAAGAGGTATTGTTTTTTTAGATCTTTTTATTTCAAATTCTAAATTTCTTCCAAGAACTGGTACTGTATCACTTCTAACCATTAATTTTGTTCTCACTTGATACTTTAATTAATTTATTAAAATCGTATGTTGGATTTTTCATTCCAAGTCTTTGATGAAATAGTTCTTTATCTAACCTTATAGAAATTTGTCTTAAAAGTTCAGCATCAGTATGTGATCTATGATATGAACCATTAACTTCTATACCAAAATGTTCAGCTGCAAATTTTAAGCTTTTCCAATTGTAATCTTCGTAAAAAGGATTGTAATCTTGATAATAATCTGCAAATCTTTTCATTTCACAGTTAGTAGAAAAGGCTGAGTCTAGCCTGTCTGAAAAAAAATCTTTTTCAAATTCTAAATTCCAGGCAACTACAATGTAAGATGGAAATAAATTTGAAAGAATTCTTTCCATTTCAAACCAATTCAATTTCCCACTGTTAAGTAAAATGTTATCTGTCAATCCAACATGAGCTTTTTGATTTAATTTATTGAAAAACTCATCATGTGGTTTAATGATTTGATCACAAATTACCTCACCACTGTATTTTATTAAAGTTACCTCAACTGGTGTTTTATCAATGGTTGATTCAATATCTAAATAAAGTCTATTTTGAATTCTGTTTATTGGAATATAATTTTTCTGACTCTTAGTGAATTGCATCTGATTCCTCAGAAAGATCTAGAAAATGTTTTACAGCTGCGATTGCATCTGGCCAATTATTAATTTTTAATTTTACTTTTGTAATATCTTCGACAAATTCAGAGGGATAAAAACCTTTTTCTTTATAAATACAGTGTAACTCATATGCCATGTGGTAGGAATAACTGTGAGCATTTAAACTTTCAAAATGCTCATTTATTGTATCTTCAATTTTTTTTTCTAAAGAATCCATATTTATTTTTTAATATTTTCCTATATTTTATATAACATGTTTGTTGCATTTGTCAAGGCGTATTTAGTATTCAATATGCATAGTGTATTAAAATAATAAAAAAAGCTATAAAAATTAATAAATAAGGTAATTTATAGAATTTTAATTATCTCTTTTAGACCAATAAAAATGGTAAAAAAGAGTAGCTGCGATAGCAACAAAAAGTGAGATAAAGGCTACGTAGATTATAGTTGCGATTGCCCAGTAAGCTACGGCTATTAAAAGACCAATGGCTGTAATTCCAGCCCAAAAATAGATAAGTCTCTCTAAAAATAATTGCATAAAATCATTATACAGTATTTAGAGAAGTTTTTCAATTTCCTCTCGAGAAGGCATGGAATTAGCTGTGCCAATTCGTGTTGTAGAAATACCAGCAAAAGCATTAGCAAATTTAATTGCATCAGTAATTGATTTTTCTTCACAAAGAGCAGTTGCAAAGGCTCCAGAAAAAGCATCCCCAGCACCAGAAGTATCAATAACTTTAGATCCAAGATCCAAAGCTGATTCAAAATGTTTTTCCTTGTCATTTTGAAAGTACACTCCCTGATCTCCAAGAGTAACTAATAAATTTTTAACACCAAGATTAAGGAATTCTTGTCCGTATTGTTCCGCATCATCTTTATTTTCAATATCTCCTGAAACATAAAAACTAGCCTCTGACTCATTTGGTGTAAAATAATCGATTAATGGAAATACAGATGGATCAAGTTTGGCAGCTGGAGCAGGATTAAGTATTGTTGTTACATTATTTTCCTTTGCAATTTTTAATGCATGAATGACAACATCCATTGGGGCTTCTAACTGTGTTAAAAAAATAGATGAATTTGTAATAACTTCTTTGGCATTATCTATATCCTCAATTGTTAACGCACCTGCAGCACCTGGCACAACTGAAATAGCATTCTCTCCTGTATCCTTGTTAAGTAAAATTGCAGCAACACCTGTGTTGTGTTCTTTACTTACATAAACAAAATCTGACCCAACATTTGTTTCTTTATAAATACGAAAAGCCATCTTACCATAATCATCATCACCAACTTTTGTTATAAAATCAATGGATGCACCTGCTTTACCTGCAGCAACAGATTGATTAGACCCTTTGCCTCCAGGACCAACAACAAAATCTTGACCTAAAATTGTCTCTCCAACTTTAGGTATTTTTCCAAAAAACGCTAAGTCAGCAACAAATATCCCTAGTATTGATAATTTATTCATTAAAACTATCCTAATATAAATATTTTATTGGTAAACCTAATTCTCATTGAGACGATATAAATTCTGATGTTTTCTTGTTAGCAGTTTTAATTGAGTCTTCAAAATCATTAGTTTCAATAAAATTAGAAATAAACTTTCCAGCAAAATAATCACCGGCTCCATGCGCACTTTTTACATCTACAGAATACGCATTAATATGATCAACTTTTTTATTTTTTTCAAAGTAAACAACACCTTTGTCACCTAAGGTTATAATTATTTTAGATACATAATTCGATAATTCTTCTGCTAGTCTTTTAAAATCTGTGCTTTTTGTATCTAAAAGTTGTTGGGACTCAATTTCATTAACAAGTAATATATCAACTAGATCGAACAGCTCATCATTGATTTTTTTAGCAGGTGCAGCGTTTAAGAAAACTCTTATATTTCTTTTTTTTGCTTCTATAGCAGCTTTAATATTTATCTTTTCTTTAATTTCATTTTGAATCATCAAAAATGAACAATTTTTCCATAGATTATCATCACTTAATATTTTTTCAGAAATTTCTAAGTTTGCTCCTGAAATCACTACCGCGCTATAATTGCCACTGTTATTAGAAATAGCTACACTCATTCCAGATGTACCATTATTTTTTAATAAAAATTTATCTGAAATATTATTTTTACTTAATTGATTAATTAAATAATTAGCAAAATCATCATTACCAACAGCACTAACAAAATTTACATTGATGTTTTCTTTAACAAGAGCAACAGCCTGATTTGCACCCTTGCCTCCCAGTTTAGGATACCATTTTTTGCCAAGAACAGTCTCTCCTACTTCTGGAATTTTATCTGACTCTATGAAAATATCGTAGTGCAAACTACCTAAGACAACAATGTTCTTTGAAGACATTTATGGATATAAAATACTATTAAATATTCTGTGAGAGGTAATAGAGTCTTGATTTTCGATAGCTGTAGTTAATTCATTATTCAATAAAAGTTTATCTACTAATTTTAATTGTTTTTTTACAGTTTCAATATTTAATTCACATTCTTTTACTGGATCCATATTTGTTGTATCTGGAAAAGTATCAAAGTAAATCGGTCCATCATAATTTGTTTTTGCAACATAATAGAGTAATTCAATTGTGGCTAATTGATGAACAGAACCTACCATTAAACCATCATCTCTTTTTCCATAACCATCATTTAAATGTAAACCTAAAATCTTTGAGTGTTTGTCAATTAATGCTGCAACTAATGCTGGTTGCTCATTAGAATATAAAATATGAGCAAAATCTATAGTAACTCCAATATTATCTAAATTTATTTCTTTGATTGCTAGTAATGTAGTTCCTAAATTAGATAGTAATGAATAAGCTCGTGGTTCATTAGGCTTATATTCAATACTTACAAAACAATCTTTATCATATTCTGCAATTTCTTTTATGGCTTGAATTTCATCATGCCAGATTTTTTTATAATCAACTTGAAATCCATAATCAAAACCATCCTGACCTAGCCAAACAGTTAATAAATTTGAATCAATTTCTCTTAAACCATCTATTGCCTTTTTAGTTAAATCAATGGCTTCTTGGCGTACCTGTTTATCTGGGTTTGTAAATGCGCCTAGTTTAAAAGATGGATTTGTGTAATATCGCATAGCAAGGCCATTTATTTTTAATCCAGATTCTGTAGCGTATTTAGCAATCTCTTTTAAAGAAGGATCTGCATGATCAGGATAATTTAAATCAACATGTGTCAATCCTTTCACGGAGGATGCTCTCTTTATAATATCCATGACAGATGGCTTGGTCATTTGAAGCCAATTTGATTTAAATGAATTAAGTCTTGTTGCAAATTTATGTTCAAGCATACGTTTTATTAATAAATTAGTAGTCTTTTTAACGTTTTTCTTGTTGCCTTACTAATCTTATATTTATAAACTTAAACTATAATTTATCGGGAGGATATATGAAAAAATCACTTTATGAATATGCTTTAAAGCATGGCATGAATAGACGTAGCTTTGTAAAAGGTGCTGCATCTGCTGGTGCTATTGCTGCAATGAGTGGTGGATTATCATCTGTGGCGACAAGTGCATTTGCAGATGGTCATTCAGAACTTCGAAAAGCTATTCTTCAAATTCCTGGAGTTGGTGCAGGTTCACCAGGTGATGCTGATTGGCAAAAAGTTGGTGAAATGTGTCTTGGACCAACAAAAGAGAGAGTTAAAGAAGGTGAATTCAAGGGAGTTGAATTAAACTTTTTAGGTTTAGACAGTTTAAACCTACATAATATGCTTCATAGAGGTTTTTTGAAACCTTGGGAGAAGTACACGGGTGCTAAAATAAATTGGATTGACTTAGCTCAAGCTGATTATAATGCAAGACTTCAACAGTCAATTGCAACAGGTACAGTAGATTTTGATATTGTACAGTCTGGAGCTCCGTATGAAGGAGATCTTTGTGGTAAAAAATTACTTTCAGAGATGCCAGGTTGGGTTGCAGATCAAATTGACTTAGCCGATTATGTTGGTTACTTACAAGCTCCAGTTGGAACTTGGGAAGGCAAAACTTACAGAATCTCAATAGATGGTGACTGTCATAATTTTAATTACAGAACTGACTATTTTGAAAATGAAGATTTAGCTAAAGCTTGGAAAGATGAAGGTCACGAAGGTAATTGGGAAGTTCCAACTACTTGGCAGAAAGTAACAGAAGTTTCTAAATTCCTAAGAGGAAAGAAACATGCAGGCTTCCCTGCTTATGGCTACTTAGACGTACAAAAAGGTTGGGGTGGATTTGCTTTCTACTATCTAGGTAGTATTGCTACTGCTTATGGAAAGCATCCTAGCAGTCCTGCATTTTTATTTGAACCAGATACAATGAAACCAATGGTTAATAATCCAGCATGGGTTAGAGCCATTCAAGATGTTCTAGATAGAAGAGACTGTCAGCCACCTGATCAAATAAACGCTGATCCTGGTGTTACTGGTTTTAGTCAATTCTTAGCTGGCACAGGTTCAATGTGTGCTTGGTGGGGAGATGTAGGATCAAATGCAAATACATCAGATGAATCCCTAATTCAAGGAAACGTTGGATTTGATATTTTACCTGGTTCAGACGACGTATATAACTGGCAGACAGGTAAATGGGAGACTTTATCAAGTGGACCTAATTATGCGCCAAACATGGCTTATATTGGTTGGGGACTTTACTGTATGAAAACTGTTGATGAGGATTCATCAAAAAATAAAGCTGCATGGTCAGCATGTTCTCATATTGGTGGTAAAGATCTTTCATTATGGATGTCTATGTATCCTTCAGGTTTCCAGCCATATAGAAATAGTCACTTCAATATTGATGAATGGACTGGTGCTGGTTATACAGAAGCGTTTGCATCTGATTATCTTGCTTCTGAAGCTGATTCATATAACCATCCAAACGCTGCTATTGAGCCACGTATTCCTGGTATCTTCCAATACTACAGTATTGCAGAAGATGAATTGTCAAAAATTTATGCAGGTCAATACGATGCTCAAACAGGTGCGGATAATATTGCCGCAGCTTGGGATAAAATTACAGACCAAATTGGTAGAGAGAACCAAATTAAGCTTTATAAAGCTTCTTTGGGTATGTAATTAATTTTTTATACTAGCGACTATTTATTAGTCGCTAGTTTTTCTTTATACTATTTCTGTATTATGAGTGAAATTAAGCAAATGGAACGTGATCCATTATATGTTGTCTCACCCTCATATATTAGCCCAAAGACAAAAAGATTTGGTAAAATTTTAGTATGGTCTTCATTCTTTTTAATGTCGATTATTGGAATAATTCAAATTTTATACAACCTAGAAAAAATTAATTTTGGTTTTAATAATTGGAGACCTCTTCTTTATTCATATATTTTATGGGCTATTGCAATTGGCTATTCCAGAGTACTAATCTATGGAGAGAGAGGAAAAAGAAACCTATTTATTTTTCCTGCTGTAATGTTCATTATCTCTATAGTAATTTTTCCAATGTTATTTGGTTTATATATATCTTTTACTGACTGGAATCTTAGCTCTTTAGATGGGCGAAAATTTAATGGTCTTGATAATTTCTATCAAATGATGTCTGATCCTTATTATTGGAATTCACTTAAGAATATGATTTACTATATACTTGCTGTATTAGTTGAATTTGCAATTGCGTTTCTATTAGCCTTATTATTAAACTCACAAATTAAAGGTAGAAAATTTTTTAGAGTAGTTTTCTTGATACCACTTATGCTTAGCCCTGTTGCTGTAAGCTGGATGGTTGGAAAATCAATGCTAGAGCAACGTTTTGGTCCAGTTGCTAATTTCGCAAGATGGTTAGGATGGGAAACACCAACTTTTTTTAGCAGTCCTGAAATAGCACGACTTACAATGATGTGTATGGATGCATGGACTTTTATACCCTTAATGATCATTATGTTATTAGCAGGATTACAAGCTTTGCCAAAAGAAGTTCTTGAAGCAGCAAAAGTCGACGGAGCTAACAAATGGACAATGTTTAAAAACATCATTTTTCCAATTATGTTACCAGTTTCTTTAACAACTCTAGTAATTAGAATAATATTTAAATTAAAATTAGCAGATATAATAATTATTGTGACAGCAGGGGGTCCAGGTGGAGCTACAGACAGTGTAACAAGCTTTATTGTTAGAGAATACAGGGATAGATCAAATGTTGGATATGGTACATTACTATCATTTGTATATTTAATCTTAATTATCATCTTCATGACAATATTAATTCGTTTTGTAAATAGATGGTTGCAAAGGGCTTCGTGATGAAAAAAGAATTTTTTGAAAAAATTTTAATTTATGGGATACTTCTTCTTTGGACTTTCATTTGTCTTTTTCCAATATACTGGACTGCAACGACATCTTTTAAAACTGCAGCAAGTGTTACTCAAGGATTATTAATACCTTGGTTAGATTTTGAACCAGCATGGAAAGGTTGGAAAAACCTAGGTCTGTCTCCAGATACAATTTTTACTGAGTCAAATCCTAGAGAAGAATTTTTAGCGCGTTTTTTCAATACTGCTTTTATTTCTTCAACGGCATCTGCGCTTGCGGTAATAATGGGTTCTTTTGCAGCATATGGCTTAAGTAGATTTAATTATAAATTTGGTTTTATGAGAAATCCTGACATATCATTTTTCTTTTTATCTCAATTAATTTTGCCACCAGTTGTTCTCGCTCTCCCTGTACTAGTCTTATACAGAGAACTCGATTTATTAGATACCCATATTGGAATGATTTTAATATATACACTAACTGTTCTTCCAATTGTAATTTGGATAATGAGAGATCAATTTAATGCAGTACCAATAGAACTTGAGGAGGCGGCCTTAGTAGATGGAGCAACAGTTTGGGGTGGCTTTTTCAAAATTGTTTTTCCTATAGTTTTACCAGGACTAGCTAGTGCATTTATTTTATGTCTAATATTATGTTGGAATGAATATTTTTTAGCTGCATTAATTACAAGCACAGATGCAAAAACAATGCCTGTAATGGTGGCATCACAAATATCTTCTCAGAGTATTAAATGGTGGAATATGGCTGCAATTTCATTAGCTTTATGTTTTCCACTTATAGTAGCAGCAATCTTCCTAGAAAGATATATTGTAAAGGGTATGGCAGCTGGAGCAATTAAAGGTTAGAATCTATTCTTTTCATTAAATCTTTTGTATTTTCGTAAAGATCTCTAAACAACTTATAACCTTTATTATATATTTCCTTATTTTTTGAATCAGCTATGATTTCATATTCTAGCTCATTCCATTTGTTAATATCTTCTTTTTTTAATTCTCCAATAGTGCAAGCAGAAAGAAAGGCATCTCCATAAGAGGCTCCAATTGTTTTTTTTCTTAAAATTTGATTTAATCCACTGACATCAGATGTTGTTTGAGACCAAATAGTGTTTTTTGTCCCTCCTCCAACACTGTATATTTTTTCAGGTGTTGCGTTTAATTCTTTAAAAACTTCAACAACATGATTTGTTCCGTATGATATGCCCTCAAAAATTGATCTATACATATCTGATCTTTGATGTGTTAAATCTAGACCAAAAAATGTACCTTTTGCACTTGTATCGTGAATTGGTGTTCTTTCTCCAGAAAAATAAGGTAAGAAAATTACACCTTTTGATCCTGGTGGTGATTGCTCAGCTTCTTTTGCTAGCTTAATAAATACATCGTCACTAGTTATTTCTTTAGCAAAATTATTTTTAAACCAATGAGTCAATGTTCCACTTGTTGCAAGACCACCCATTGAAGAATGTTCACCTTCAAAAAGCCATGGTGAGTACCACAATCTTTTATCTGACAAAATTTTATCTGTAACCAATATGTAAAACATTGTAGATCCATACATCATCATCATATCTTTTGGCCCAATTACACCAACACTAATTGCTTCAGCTGCTGCATCAATTGTTCCTGATGTTACAATCGTGCCTTCAGCTAAACCAGTTTCATCAGATGCTGATTTTGTTATTTTACCAATTATTTCGTTTGTCCAAACTAAATTTGGCAACTTTTCTAATTCTATGATTCCATCATTAAGTTCATCACTCCAATTTTGTTTATTTATATCATAAAGTGGACTTACGAAAGCTGCAGAAAAATGGTCTATTGTATAATTGCCAGTTAATTTATAATTAATAAAACCAGTACCATTAATTATCTTAGCAGTTTTTGAGTATATTTCTGGTCTATTATTTTTTAACCATAAAATTTTAGGACCAACTTGCTGCGAAGTAAGTACATTTCCATTAAAATTCATTATTTTTTCTTCACCTATTGAAGAATTTAAGTAGTCAATTTCTTTATGTGCACGAGTATCTACACCATATAACACACCATTCATTAGAGGTTCACCTTCTTTATCCAAGGGAAGCATACAAGGGCCAATAGTACTAGCAGATACTGCAGAAATACTTTTTGGATTGCATTTAGATTCATTAATTAATTTTTTTGAAACATATTTAAAATCACCCCACCAATCCTCATTTGGTCTATGTTCTGCCCAACCACTTTGAGGAACAATCATTTCATGTTTTCTGGAAGCTTGATGAATAATATCTCCAGAAAGATTAACGAGTACACCTTTTGTTTCGTATGTACCTACATCAATACCAATAAAGAGTTTTTCTGACATTTATTATCTTTGTAATTTAAATTTGTTATCAATCTTAGATATAGCAGAAACCAATAAATTTTTTAAATCAATTAAATCATTTAAATTACAAATTTCTCTAGAAGAATGTGAATAACGCATTGGGAACCCTATATCTAATGTTGCAATTCCTTCATTTGCAAATTGTACATAGGACGCATCAGTCAAAATTCCTGAGGCTACACTTTTTTGTAAATTAATTTTTTTATTTTTTGAAATTTTTTCAAACAAATCGACAAGTGAAGGATGTGGTATTACTCCATTAAGTGTGCCTCTTCCATGAAAAGAAAATAGGCTTATACAAGGACCTTTGCCTAAATAAACATCACTTGCATAATGCATATCTGGGGTATCTGAGGTTAAAGTTAAATCTACTTGTATCGCAATGTTAGGTTTCAGAGTATTTATTACTGGCAAAATACCTCTGAGATTAAATTCTTCTTGAACTGAGAAAACTATATGAACTGTTGGTTTATTTTTTTGTTTTGCTAAAGACTGAGCTACTTTTAATATAACTGCACACCCCGCTCTATCATCTATTGAAGAACCACAAACATTATTATTATTTAAAGATTTAAAAAACGGAGCGTAAGTCACTGGACTTCCAACGTCTATTCCACTGTTTAAAGCATCTTTTTTGTTATTAAAACCCGCATCTATATATAAATCCTTAATTTTTATGACATTATACTTTTCGTCTAATTCAGTAGCATGGTGTGATTTGTGAGCAATTATTCCTTTAAGTAATTTATTTTTTTTATTTACTATAACAACATCTTGAGAAGGAAGTGCTCTTTCTGGAACACCACCTACTCTTTCAACTCTTAAAAATCCGTTAGAGTCTATTTTTTTTACTATGAAACCCAATTGATCCATATGAGCAAATAAAATTACTGAAGGAAGAGATTCATCTCCTTTTAAAGTACAAACTAGATTTCCTAGAATATCAGTTTTTGATTTAAGTGAATTTTTCTTTAACTCATTAGATATGAATTTATTAACTTCTACTTCATGGCCTGACAAACCCGATATTGAAACTAATTCTTGAAGAAGTTGGCTTAATTTTTTACTTTCACTTATACTAGCCATTTTTTCTTATTGCTCTTACTTTTGTCATAAAACTTTTTGCTCTTTTTGGATCAACATTATTCCAAGTATTACTTTTATATTTTAAGGAGGAGCCAATAATTACACCATCTGTTACTTTTAAAATATCCTCTACATTATCTAAATTTACTCCGGTGTTAGCTAAAACAGGAACATTAGGAATTTTTTTTGAAACTTCTTCTATTTCATCTATTTTTGCTGATTGACCAGTAATTTGTCCGGAAACTAAAACTGCATCAGGAATAGATGAAAATACAGTACTTTCAGCACGCTCAGCAATAGTTCTTCTATCAAGAGAGTATGCAAATTCAGCTGAAATATTATAATACATTTGCAAATCTTTCCGACCTAAAGAATTTCTGTATCGCATTGCTTTTCCTGCATCAGGACTCCATATTCCCATATCAGAGGCATAAGTTCCTGAAAAGATTTCACGAACGAAATGTGCATTTGTAGAAGCTGCTAAAGCAATAGTGCTGATTGGATCCCATAAAACATTAACACCAAATGGAATTTTGAGTTTATCTTTAACTCTACCAATCATAAAAGCCATGGTTGAGAGTGAAGCTTTATTTACATTTAATTCATAAGGCCTATCATTTTCATTACCAAACATAACTGCATCAACACCTGCATTTTGTAAATTTTTTAAATCAGAATCAATTGAGTTTAGAATAAAATCTGGACCTTTTTTTTCATCATAAAGTGGCGAACCAGGTAATGCAGGAAAATGAACCATAGCAATAATAGGTTTTTTTGTTTTAAAAAGTTTAAAAAATTTTTGTTTCATGTTTAAAGAGCTTCAGCTTTAGACAGAGAATGAACATTTTCAATTCTTGCAGTTTCTAAATCTTTATCATTTATATTTAATTTTTGTCCTATAAAATCTTCTATTGAATTAATCAATGCATAAGCATCAAAACCATAATATTTGGCTAAATATTGCTTAGAACCGCCATGAGCAAATGTATCATTTAATCCTAATTTTATTAATTTCTTTGATAAGCCATGTTTAGATATAATTTCAGAAATTATAGTTCCTAAACCACCATTAACTAAATGGTTTTCCATAGTAATAACACCAAACTTAACGTTACTTATTAAATCTATAATTTTCTTTTCTTTAAATGGTTTTAATGTGTGAATATGTACATGTAAAATTGAGATACCTGCACTTGCTATTGCTGCTCTTGCTCGTAATGCCTCTTCAGTACAAATGCCTGTTGTAACTAACATAATATCATTACCTCGATTAAGGATTCTAATATCGCCTATTTTTAAAGGTGTATTAAATAATCTTGGAACTGAACCTCTCAAAATTCTACAATAAACAGGACCTTCAATTTTATCTACCTCCTCACATATGCTTTCTACCTCTGATGCATCACCAGTTTCAATAACTGTCATATTGGGTATAGTTCTAAAAATTGAAATATCTTCTATAGCCTGATGTGTCATACCAGCTGGTGTTGTAATACCTGGTAGGAATCCCATGATTCTCACTTTCCTACATGGGTAAGCTATTGAGGCTAATAATTGATCATATGGTCTTCGATAAGCAAATACTCCAAATGTATGTATGAAAGGAATAAAACCACTCATTGCTAAACCACCTGCAAAACTCATCATATTTTGCTCTGCCATTCCCATTGATATAAATTGTTTAGGATATTCATCTCTAAATATATCAACTTCACAAGAAGACGTTAAATCACCAGACAAACATAAAATATTTTTATTTTTAGAAGCGTAACTTTTAAACGAATAACTATAGGGTTTATTTACGACTTCAATCATATCAATATTGTATAGGACTTATTCCCAATTCTTTTGATATCTCATTATTCATTTTTTCTCTTTCCTCTTCTGATTTAAATCGAACATAATGCAACCGAGGAAATCTTGTCTTTAAATACTTCATTCCTTTGTAAGGTGATGTTCTAGCGAGAATTATTAACGGTTTACCAATATGGTTTTCATTTTTAGCCTGTCTCATTGCATTTATATCGTGACCATCTATCTCTATACATTTTGCTCCAAAAGAATTGATTTTTTTAAGAATATTACCAATATCTAATACATCAGACATAGCTCCATCAACTTGTTGTTCATTAACATCTACAATCGCCCACAAATTATCTAAGTTATAATAAACACTAACTTGAAGAGCTTCCCATATTTGACCTTCTTGCAATTCCCCATCAGACATAAATACACAGGTTTGTCCTTTTTCATTTTTTAGTTTTCTACCATAAGCAATACCGGCAGCTGTAGATAATCCAATACCTAAAGTACCGTTATGCATTTCCATTCCAGGTGAATGTTCTGCTCCAATTATTTCTACAGATGAACCATCTTTATTAAACATAGATAATGCCTCGGGTGACATACGACCAACTTCAATTAATGTGGCATAAGCAACTAGAGCATAATGAGCTGGAGCAAAAATTAGCCTATCATATTCACTTCCTGTTGGCCCGTTATATCCAGCACCTGTTTTATAACTTTTGTTATTTATATTTGGTACACCCTTAAATTTTTCAGGTACACTTGGTAAAATTGAATCTCCAAGATAAAGAGCTTCATTATATAACCAAGCCAGTTGTTCTGCAGAAGAGCAAGCTTGACTCAAATAAGCGCCATTGTTTTTAATACAATGTTCAAATACTCGTCTTCTTATTCCTAAAGCTATATCCTCAGAGTTTAATTTATTTATCACTTAATAAATTAAATAATCCAAACGGTTCCATCAGGTTTTAGAACTCCCTTTGTGAACATAAAACATCCATAAGGACGAGTATCACTAGTGGTTATAACTGCCATAGCTTTTTTTGCTTCGACATAAAATTTCTGACGCTCAACTGAACCTACTACCCAATTATTTCCAGATACTTTTTTTACGGTATCTATTAAATCTTGGTGAACTTCATTTACTTCATTTGGTTTGCCATCTATTTCCATTCTTTCAACAGGATGTGGTATAAAACTATCTAGTGGAAAATGTGTTAGAAGAGCTTCTGCAGCTTGAGGAATATTTAGTCCATCCATTCTATATAATTTATTTGCATGAGAATATGATGGAAAATTAGCATCGCTCAATACAAACTTATCTCCGTGACCCATAGATCTAATTAATTGAAGTATCTCTGGACTAATTAAAGGATTTACATTTATTAACATACTAAACTCTCTCTTTTATAATAAAGTATATCACATTACTCTCCATAGGGAATCCAAATATTTTTAATTTGTGTACTTTGATATAGAAATTCATTTAAAAATATCTCCTCATTATTGTACCAATCAATATTTTTTGAATTTGGACACCAATATCTCTTAAGGTTCGATATAGTATTCTTAATTATTTTTCTTCTATCAATATCACTCTGGCTAAATAACCATATACCATCAATATTCTCATGTTCAGACAAAATTTTATTTAAACTATTTTGTTTAGTTGTAAGAAAATTTACATAACCAGATGGCACATCAGATGTATCTAACAATTGATACATTTCAGATGCAATTAAGGACGTTTTCTCACCAGGTATTATTATGCTTGCATTACCTACAGAAAAATTAGCGCTTAATACAGTAATCAAACTCAATAATGGAAATTGATCATTCAGAATGGAAGCAATTAATCCTATAGGCTCTTTTACAGCTAATGTTAGTCCTCGCATTGGTGGATTATGAATGCTACCTTCAAATTTATCTGCCATTGATGCATAGTAGAAAATTCTTTCTTTTGATATATCAAATTCTTTCTTTGTTTCATTTTTTTGTAAACCTGTAAGTGAAGATAATAATTCAACAAAATTATTTTCTTTGTCTTGTAAATTTTCAGCTAAATAAAATAGAATTTGTGATCTATTAAAGCTACTTATTTGTTTATCTTTAGCTTTTGATGAAATTTCAACTGTATCTCTTACATCTTTTCTATTAGCATTTGGAACATCACAAATAAATTTATTTTTGATATCAAAAATAGGAAATGAATATCCACTATCTGGTCTTTTTTGCTTGCCTCCAATATATAATTTAGGTGTTTTATCAATATGCTTATTCTTATAAATCGATTTATTAGTTTTAATTCTAGCTTTGTTTAAGACAGGTAATTCATATTTTGTATAAGCTCTTATTCCTTCCGATCCTCCCTCTCTTCCAAACCCACTTTCTTTGTAACCGCCAAATCCACATGCAGCATCAAAAAGATTTGTCGAATTTATCCAAATTACTCCAGCTTTTATTTTAGGAGCAATGTCTAAAGTTAAGTTAATATTTTCTGACCAAATACTTGCTGCAAGACCATAGGGAGTGTTATTTGCAATCGTAACGGCTTCAGACGGAGTTCTAAAAGAGAGACAAGTTAAAACTGGGCCAAAAATTTCTACCTGAGCAATAAATGATGCAGGAGTAACATTTGTAAATAAAGATGGTGGGTAAAACAAACCATTAGTTGGACAAGACCATGAAGGCTGCCATAATTTGTTACCCTCTCTTTCAGCCTTTTTTACTAAACTATTTATTTTTTGAAGTTGAACTGGGGCAACTATTGCTCCTATATCAATAGATTTATCCAAAGGATTTCCTACTCTTAATTTTTCCATTCTCTTTTTTAATTTGTTAATAAATTTTTTTTCAATACTCTCTTGAACTAATAACCTTGATCCAGCACAACAAACTTGACCCTGATTAAACCAAATAGCATCCACTACTCCTTCAACTGCACTATCTAGATCTGCATCCTCAAAAACTATAAATGGAGATTTGCCTCCTAATTCCATAGTGAGTTTTGTATTTGGGTCAGAATTATTTTTGATTATTTTTTTTCCAACCTCAGTAGAGCCTGTAAATGCAATTTTTTTAATTTCTTTGTGAGAAGTTATATGTTCACCTGTAGATCCATCACCAGTAATTATATTTATTACACCTTCTGGTAAATTAGCTCTCTGACAAAGTTCTGCAAAATAAAGAGCAGTGAGAGAAGTATATTCTGCAGGTTTAAGCACAACTGTATTTCCAGTAGCTATAGCTGGTGCAATTTTCCATGCCAGCATTAATAAAGGAAAGTTCCACGGTATTATTTGTCCAATCACCCCAATCGGTTTATTGTTAGAGCTAGTGTCTTTAGATGACCAACCTGCATGATAATAAAAGTGTCTTGCTACTAAGGGAACGTCAATATCTCTTGTTTCTCTTATAGGTTTACCATTGTCTATAGTTTCAAGAACAGAAATAAATCTCGAATTTTTTTGTATCATTCTAGCTAAAGCATAGAGATATTTTGATCTTTCAAAACCAGTAAGTTTAGACCATTTTGGAAATGCATTTTTAGCAGCTCTTACTGCATTATCTACATCTTTTTTTGATGATACAGATAATTTTCCTAAAATTTTTTTATTGCTGGGATTAATTATATCTAATTTTTTTGTTCCAGAAGATTTAACAAATTTATTATTAATAAAAATTTTATTTGGTTTATTTAGATTTTTAATCCATTCATAAACTTCTTCGCTATCCTCAGGTGCAGGTCCGTATGATAATTTATTGAAATTTTTAATTATTTTATCCATCTCAACTTATAGCTAGCTTTTCTTTATTTGCATATCTTCCACTTGTGAAATGATATAATTGTCTTTCTATATCAATTAATAAACTAGAGGCTCCAATTCGCAATAATTTAGGATTTACCCACTCAAAACCAAGCTCCTCAGCAACTAAAATTAAAAATTCTAAAACTGATTTTGAAGTAGATATTCCTCCTGCTGGCTTAAAACCAATCTTTTTTCCTGTAAAATTATAAAAATCTCTTATCATACGCAACATAACTAAACTATTATTCAGATTGGCATTTGTACTTTCTTTTCCAGTAGAAGTTTTAATAAAATCAGCTCCAGCCATCATGCAAACTAATGAAGCTTTTGCTACATTTCGAAGAGTTTCTAAATCACCAACACCAAGAATGGCTTTAATTTTTGTCTTTCCTGCTGTTTTTTTAAAACTTCTGACCTCATCATATAATTTTTTCCAATTATTTTGTAAAACAAATCCTCTATTGATCACTATATCAATTTCATCAGCTCCATCTTTTATTGAATCAGTAATTTCTTTTTTTCTTGTTGAGAAAGATGATAAACCTGCAGGAAAACCTGTTGAAACTGCTGCAATAGGTAATTTTTTATCAATGATTTTTTTACAGTCTTTAATTAAGTGGTGATATACACATATAGCGCCAACTTTGACATCATTTGTGTTTAGATTTAAATTTTGCAAAATCATATTGTCTATTGGATTTAATGCTTTTTGACATAATCTTTCTACTTTACCAAAGGTATCGTCACCACTTAAAGTAGTTAAATCTATAAGCGTTATTGCTTTTAATAACCAAGCTACTTGGAATTCTTTCTTAACAGTTCTTCTTTTTACTAAAGTGCTTGTTCTTCTTTCAACTGCGCTTAAATTAATTTTTACATTATTGATCCAACTTGTATCCAAATCAAAAAAAATTTTATTACTCATATCTTAAATTATTTCTTCTTTAAGAGGGCGGTTTAATAATTTTGTCAATTCATCTTTTAAATTATGCTGTTTATAAAGTATATTATAAACAGACTCCATAATTGGCATCTCAATTTTATTTTTTTTTGAAATATTGTAAACTGCCTCTACAGTATAATAACCCTCTGTAACTTCTTGAGATTTTAATAAATCAGAATAGTTTTCATTTTTTGCTGAAGCAATCTTAATTCCAAATTGAGTATTTCTTGAACTTTCAGAATTACAAGTTAGTATCAAATCTCCAAGACCAGATAAACCAAATAAGGTATTTTTATTTGCTTTAAACTTTTCAGCAAATCTTGTCATTTCAGCAAATGATCTTGATATAAGAGCACTTTTTGCATTTTCACCTAAGTTTAATCCCTTAGCAATTCCTGCAGCAACTGCGTATATATTTTTTAAAGCTCCACCTATTTGAGTACCCAATAAATCATTAGAATAATAAACACGAAATTCTTTATTCTGAATTAATTTAGAAATTTTTTCAAAATTTGATTTATCTTTTGTTGCTAGAGTAACAGCTGTAGGTAAATTTTGAACAACTTCATTTGAAAAAGATGGTCCAGATAAAATGCTTATACTTTTGTATGGCATTAATTCTTCAACAACTTGTGTTAAGAATTTTGAAGATTTAATTTCTATCCCTTTTGAGCAAATTATTATATTGTGTTTTTTATTTTGAAAATCTGATTGTGAAATTACATCTCTAATATTTTGAGTAGGTAAAGCAATAAATAAATAGATACAATTTTTTAATTCTTTAAGTGATGAAGTTGCATTTACATTATGATTAAAGGTTGAATATTTAAGTTTTGGATTTAATTTATGATCATTAATTGACTTAACAATATTTTCATCTCTAGCATATATTAGAACCTTATTTTGACTTAATATTCTAGCTAATGCGCTTCCCCAAACTCCGCCCCCAATAATGCCAATAGTCATAGTCAGACCTTTATCTGCTGTGGCAAATGAAGTCAATTTTTGCTTTTTCCTTGTTTTTCGTACTTTTTTTTTGAAAAAACTGCATGAATGATTTTTGTATCTAGTATATGAGTAAAACTATTAAAAAGTATACTTTTTTGGAGGAAATATGAAAAAATTACTTCTAGCTGTTATTGTTAGTCTGTCGACTGTTTCGACTGCAGCATTAGCAGAAATTAAAGTAGGAATTATTCTTGGTTTTACAGGACCAATTGAATCTTTAACTCCTGCTATGAGAGATGGTGCTAGAATGGCATTTGATGAGGCATCAAACTCTGGAAATCTTTTAGGTGGTGAATCAATTACTATCTTAGAAGCTGACTCAACTTGTGTAGACTCTGCTGCTGCAACAGCTGCCGCTGAGGATTTAGTTGCACAAGGTGTATCAGCGATCATGGGTGCAGACTGTTCAGGTGTAACAGGTGCTATAAATGCTAACGTCGCAGTACCAAATGGTATCTTAATGGTATCTCCATCTGCAACCTCACCAGGTCTAAGTAAAGTTCCTGATAATGGAACTTTCTGGCGTACTGCTCCATCCGATGCAAAAGGTGGTCAAGTATTAGCTAAACTTGCTTTAAGCAGAGGAATTGAGAGTATTGCAGTAACATATACAAACAATGACTATGGAAAAGGATTAGCTGAAGTATTTGAAGCATCATTTGCTTCTGGCGGAGGAACAATTACTGCTTCTGCTTCACATGAAGATGGAAAAGCAGATTATTCATCAGAAGTTGGTGTTCTTGCATCAGCTGGTGGAGACGCACTACTAGTAATTGGTTACATTGATGATGGTGGAAAAGGAATGATTGAAGCATCTTTAGATTCAGGTGCATTTGATACTTTTGTACTTTCTGATGGTATGATTGGTCAATCTATAGTTGATAATATTGGAGCTGACCTAGAAGGATCATTTGGTTCTATGCCAGGTGCAATTTCAAAAGGTTCAGCAAAGTTTGGTGAACTAGCAGCTGCTAAGGGCATGGATGGAAGTGCTCCATATGTAGGAGAGTCTTATGATGCTGCAGCAATTATTGCTCTTGCAATTCAAGCTGGTGGATCTGCTGATAAGCAATCAATCTTAAGTAATATTAGTAAAGTATCTAATGCTCCAGGTATCGTTATAAACCCTGGTCAACTATCATACGGCCTACAAATGTTAGCCGCTGGTAAAGATATTGATTATCAAGGCGCAACAGATGTAGAATTCAATGCGTTTGGTGATGCTAACGGTGCATTTAAAGAGTTAGAAGTTAACGGAGGTAAATTCGTTACTGTTGGCGCTCTTTAATACTTTAAATTATTTTAATTTAACCCCAGCTTTTAGCTGGGGTTTTTTTATGAATGCCTTACTTTCTCAGGTATGATTCCCTTAGGTCTGTATCGTAAAATTAATAACAAAATTAAACCCATAAATAAGTATCTAAAGTAAGGAACGCTATCGAGTAAATGTAATTTTAGAGCGTTACTAGGCTCTAATCCAATTGTAAGTTGATTAATAATAAATGTTGTAAGAGGTGCTGCTTCAATCCAAGAAAACCATATGACAAAACCACCAAATATAGCACCTAAATTATTTCCACTACCACCTACAATAACCATAATCCAAATTATAAAAGTGAAACGGAGTGGTCGGTATCCTGAAGGAGTAAATAATCCATCCAAAGTAACAAGCATTGCACCTGCAACACCTACAATTGCAGCCCCTATTACAAAAATAATTAGATGTTGTTTCACAACATCTTTACCCATTGCATTTGCAGCTGTTTCATTGTCTCTTATAGCTCTCATCATTCTTCCCCATGGAGATAATTGAGCTTTGTTCGCAAAATAAAAAATTATCAACATAACAATCAGAAATAAAATAGCGTATGATAATTTTACAAATATTCCTGAGCCATCAATAATAAGATTTTTTAATACTTGTTGTCTATCACTTACATCAATAATATTATTTAACTTTGATGAATTGAGATATGTAACTAAATTTATAAACCAATCTGCGCTTTGTAAATCAATTTCATAAGGAACTGGTCTCTTTAAACCGATTACATTTTTTACCCCCCTAGATAACCATTCTTCATGTTTTAAAATACTAACAACTATTTCTGAAATTCCTAGAGTTACAATTGCCAAATAATCAGATCGTAATCCAAGAGCTACTTTACCAATGACAAATGCAACACCTGCAGCAAATAAACCTCCTACTATCCAAGAGAATATTATTGGCAGCCCAAGACCCCCTAAAAAACCTGCTATTGCTGGATTAACATCTTCAATATTATGTGTGGCGTTTAAATAAAAGTGTCTGATAATTAAAATACCAAAAAAAATTATAAGAGAATTTAAAATATACCTATTTCTTTTTTGTATTACTGTTTTATTAATATACATTACAGCAATCACCAATACGACAAGCAAAGCAAAACTGATACCTAACCCCCTACCTCCAGCCTGCCATGAATCAGCAATAGGAGGATAAGAAACAAGAACTGCAGCTAATCCACCCATGGCTAGAAAACCCATTACACCGAAATTAATAACCCCTGCATACCCCCAAGAAATATTAACTCCCATTGTCATTATTGCTGAAATAATGCACATATTTAAAATTACTAAACTTACTGACCATCCTTGAATGAAACCTACTAAAATAAAAAGAGATATCATAATTGCAATTGCTAACCACTCATACCTTTCAAATTTCATCATAATACTCTTCCTTTAAAAATACCTGATGGTCTTATCAATAAAACAATAACTAAAATTGAAAATGATACAGCAAATTTATAATCTGTTGAAAGCAATTGCACCAAACCAGTCGGTTCTAAAGAATCTGGGAGCAGATAAATAAAAAATTTCTTATAAGCATATGTTACCATAATTTCTGAAAAAGCAATGACATAACCACCAACGACAGCTCCAAAAGGACTGCCTATTCCTCCAACAATTGCTGATGCAAATATTGGCAAGACTAAATTGAGATAAATAATTGGCTTATAACTTTTATCTAAACCATAAAGTGTTCCAGCGACACAAGCTAGAACGCCTACAATAATCCAAGTTATTAGAACTACTCGATCAGGATTTATGCCTGATAATAATGCTAAATCTTCATTATCAGAAAATGCTCTCATTGATTTTCCTGTTTTAGTTTTTTGTAAAAACCAAAAAGTAAAAGATAAAAGCAAAATAGTAATTAAAATTGTTATCACTTGAGAAGATTTTAATGCCAAACCTTCATTTAGTCCTGTCATTACTTTAAATTGTTTTGCTTTCATAATAAATTTTTGACCATCAGAGAATTTTATTGTCTCAGTTCCAATAATTATTCTAATAATTGCATTGATTACAAACATGACACCTATTGAAACCATTGCTAAAACAACTGGAACACTTTTTTGATACCTATAATATTGGAAAACAAATTTATCAGAAATTATACATAAAATAATTGTTGCTATTATTCCTATCGGTAAAGCTAACATAGCGGTTGGAAGAATTCCTAAACCAATATTTTGTGATTGAAAAAACCACGTAAATAAAATTGTTATCATAGCTCCAAATGACATAATTTCACCATGAGCAAAATTTGCAAAGCGAAGTATGGCATAAACAAATGTAACTCCAAGTGCCCCAAGTGCAAGTTGGGACCCATAAGATATTCCAGGAATTATAATGAAATTTAGAAGCACAATTATTGAGTTTAGAAAATCAATCATGTTAACCGCCTAAGAAAGACTTTCTTACTTCTGGATTATTTAATAATTCTTTTCCCGAACCTTCTCTGCTATTTTTCCCATTTACTAATACATATCCTCTATCAGCAATACTAAGTGCTTGTTTAGCATTTTGTTCAACCATTAGTATGCCAACACCTGTTTTACGAACTTCTATTATTCTTGAAAATAACTCATCCATAACTATCGGTGATACTCCTGCGGTTGGTTCATCTAGCATTAGAATTTTAGGTTTTGTCATAAGTGCTCTTCCAAAAGCCACTTGTTGTCTTTGACCGCCTGATAATTCTCCGGCGCTTTGATTTCTTTTTTCTTTTAAAATTGGAAAAAGATCATAAATATCATTAATGGTGTGAATAATTTCATCTTGTCTTAAAAAACCTCCCATTTCTAAATTTTCTTCTACTGTCATTCCAGTAAATACATTGTTGGTTTGTGGAACAAATGCCAATCCCAAATTTATTCTATTTTGAGGTAACATTGATGAAATTTCTTTATTAGAATATTTAACAGAGCCTGAAGTTAAACTCAATAATCCAAGTAATGCTTTCATTGCGGTTGATTTCCCTGCTCCATTTGGGCCAACTATTACAACTATCTCACCTTCATTTACTTCAAGATTAATATCTTTAACTATATCTACACCCCCATATCCAGCTGTTAATTTTTTACCAATTAAATTATTCATAAAATTTTAACTCTTATTCATACCCTTTCCTAAATATGCTTCTATAACAGTATCGTTATTTTTAACTTCTTGGAAATTTCCTTTAAATAACACTGATCCTTCAGCCATAACAATGACAGGATCACATATTTTTTCGATAAGATCCATATCGTGCTCAATTACAAAGAATGTAAAATTTTTTTCTTTATTTAATCTTAATATTGCATCAGTAATTTCGTTAAGAAGTGTCCGATTTACTCCTGCTCCTACTTCGTCAAGTAAAACAATTTGAGGATCAACCATCATAGTTCTCCCTAACTCAAGTAATTTTTTTTGACCACCTGATAAGTTGCCAGCAAGTTCTTGTGTCAAATGATTAAGATTTAAAAAATTTATTACTTCAATAGCTTTTGCTCTTATTTTCTCCTCCTGTTTCTTTACTTTTGATTTACTCAATAAAGCATATGATAATTTTTCACCTAGCTGGTTTGGAGGAACCATCATTAAATTCTCTAAAACTGTTAATGTCGAAAACTCATGCGCAATTTGAAATGTTCTAAGAACCCCTTTTGCAAATAATTCGTGTGGTTTTAAATAAGAAATATCTTCATTATTAAGAATTATATTTCCTGCATCCGGATCATATAATCCAGCAATAGTATTAAATAAGGTTGTTTTACCAGCTCCATTTGGTCCTATTAAACCTGTAATTGAACCTAGTTCTACTTTCATTGATGCTTTGTGGACTGCTTTTAATCCTCCAAAAAATTTATTTACATTTCTAATTTCAAGCATAACTTATTTTTTTTAAATTAGAGTTAAGTTCAATATTTAGAACAAGACCAATTGATATCATAATAGATAACATAACAGAGCCTCCGTATGAAACTAATGGCAAAGGAATACCTACAACTGGCATTAAACCTGATACCATTGAAATATTCATTATAACATATATAAATATATTAGAACCAACGCCGATAGAAATAATTCTACCAAAAATATGATTTGATTTAATACTAATATAAAAACAAGTTGAAATTAATAAAATAAATAAAAAAATAATAAATATTGTTCCAATAAACCCAAACTCTTCACCGATGAGAGTAAAAATAAAATCTGTTTGCTTTTCAGGTAAGTATTGTAAATATGATTGTGTCCCCTCTAAAAAACCTTTGCCTGATAGACCTCCAGAACCTAAAGCTATTTTTGATTGAATGAGCTGATATCCTCTTCCTAGAACATCAGCATCAGGATTTAGAAATGATATAACTCTATCTTTTTGATATGGCTTGAGAAGATTTAACATTAAAGGAATTGAAATTATTACTAATGAAATACCTAAAATAAATTTCCAAATTCTTATTCCACATACAAACAAAATAAAAACTCCTAATATTAAAATACTTAAAGCTGTGCCTAAATCAGGCTGTATAGCAACAAAGAGAAAGGGCAAAAATAAAATTAAAAAAGGTAAAAATAAATTAGCAATTTTTCTTACTTCTTCATATTTCAAATCATGATAAAATCTAGCTAAAGCTATTATAATAAAAATTTTTATTAATTCAGACGGTTGAAGGCTTAAACCAAAGATATTAATCCATCTTGTTGCTCCTTTTCCAAATACACCAATTAATTCAACTGAAATTAATAATATTAAAGATAAAATAAATAGTAAATAAGCATATTTAAAAATTATTTTTATGTCAATTAATGCAATTATAATTGCCATTAATAGCATTGCTAACATCCTTATTAAATGTTTTGAAGCCCATGGATCATAGGACCCACCCGCAGCTGAATATAAACCTGCTGCACCAATAAATGAAATTAGCATAGTTAGGAATAATATAAGGTAATTTAAATTTTTTATTTTAGATAACATTATATATTGAGCTTATTTAAAAATTGAAAGACTTGTTTAGCAATTGGTGCTGCTGTTGATGCACCAGATCCTCCATGCTCTATTACAACTGAAATTGAATATTTAGGATTATCATGAGGCATGTACCCAACAAATAATGCATGGTCTCTTTTATTCCATTCTACTTCCTTTTTTCGAAAATCTTCACTTTCTCTCTCAGCTACTGTAATACGTCTTACTTGAGAAGTACCTGTTTTACCAGAAAAAGTAACTTCATTTGATCTCGATTTAAATGCTGTACCTTTATTTTCATTAACTACTTTAAACATAGATTGTTTAATTATTTTTATTGATGATTTATATTTTTCTAATTGGTTAGTTATTTTATTTAAATTTTCATTATTAGTTAATTTTGGTTTAATTATTTTACCATCCTTAGCAATAATTGATGTCATTGCAGCAAGCTGTAATGGAGTAGCCAGAACAAAACCTTGACCAATAGCAGAAATTAAAGTTTCTCCTGGATACCAACTTTCTCCTAAGTTTTCTTTTTTCCATTCTTTTGATGGTACTATACCACTCTTCTGATTGCTGAGAGGAAGGTCATAAGTTTTACCTAAACCAAAATCTTTTGCTACTTCAGCTATCTTATCAATACCTATCTTTTTTGATATTTCATAAAAAAATACATCACATGACTCTTTAATGGCAGATTCAACGTTCATTGATCCATGTCCATTATTCTTCCAGCAATGATATAATCGATCGCCTAATGATATCTTACCACTACAAGAATGTTTAGTTCCAACATTTATTATGCCATGATGTAGACCTGCAATGGCAACGATCATTTTGAATGTTGAGCCGGGAGCATATAAACCTTGAATACTTCTAAAAGTGAGGGGTGATAAATTATTTTGTAGTATTGAGTCCCAATATTTTTTATTAGGTTTCTTAATTATTTTATTTGGATCATATGAAGGCGTTGATGCCATACATAAAATATTTCCATTGTTAACATTCATTACTACAATTGATCCAGCTCTATGAGAATTAAGTAAGTTCACAGAATATTCCTGTAATCTTAAATCTAATGTTAATTTTAAATCTTTTCCTTGAATGCTATCTCTTCTTGATATTTCTCTAATTATTCTTCCAGAAGAATTAACTTCTATTTCTCTTTGCCCTGCCTTACCAACTAATAATGGGTTAAAGTTTTTTTCAATGCCCTCTTTTCCAATTTCCAAATCTGGCATATTTGTTATGAAAGGTAATGAAATCTCATCTTCATTTGGTTTATTAATGTAACCTAAAATGTGTGAAAAAATATTTCCATAGTTGTAAACTCTCATGTAATCTTGGGATATAAAAATTCCATCAATATTCAATCTGTTAGATTCTACTTTTTCTAACTCTAACCAATTTATATTTTCAAAAATTTTTATTTTCTCAAATTTTTTAACCTTTTTGCTCAATTCAATTATTTTTCTTTTCTTACTAAATTCAATTTTAATAATTGCTGAAATTTGATTTAAAGTATTATTAATATTATTCGTTTTTTCTGGAATTAAATAAACATCAAAAACTTTTTTATTTGAAACAAGAATATTATTATTTGCATCAAGAATTCTTCCTCTGAGTGGGTAAAGAAATTCAATATCTATCTGGTTATTTTTTGAGAGAGTTCTGTATTTTTCAGAATCTTTAATTTGAATATTATAAAGTCTCCATCCTACTATACCAAATAATGAAAGTTTTAATCCATACAAAAGAAAAGTTCTTCTATTTATTACGCTATATTGTTTTTTATCTTCAGAATAAAACATACTTATTTATTAAATTTATTCAAAAAAAATATTGTAGGAATAAAAATTATTAAAGAAATAACTGTATATTTACCAAATTCAAATAAGTTAAAAAATATATTGTTTAAAAAATAAGCTAATATAAATTCAAAAAAAAATATAAATATCAAAACAAAGTATATTAATAATCCTATTTGATAGGAAGACATTAATAAAAGATATTTTTTAAAAAAAATAAATAATAAAGTTAAAATTAAGAAAATTATCAGGTGAACTCCAACTGAATTTAATAGAAATATATCAAACAAGACGCCATAAAAGAAACTTATAAAAAATAGAGAGAAATGATAAAAATAAAATATAAAATATATAAATGATATATGAAAGATAATATAAGAAATAACGTTAATATTTTCAATACTTACAAAAGAATTCACACTTATAGAAAATGTTATGAATAAAATTAAGTTAAAGATAATATAATTTTTTATAGATTTTGAGATCACTTTTATTTTGATGTTACAATTTGTAGATAATCAATATTATTAAAATCTACGAAAGGTAAAACATAAAATCTATTATTTTCAACTCTGGATATTTTTCCAACTAACAAATCAACAGGAAAAACTTCTGCTGTCCCACTTGTAACAACTATATCACCCACTTTTGGCATATTATTATTTTTAATAAACTTACTCACTAATTGTTTTTTATCACCTACACCAGTTACTATGGAAAATATTTCATCTGATACTGTCTTTATTGATAAAGTGAAATTTGGATCATTTACTAATAAAACTCTAGAATTTGAACTTGTAGTTTCAATTACTTTTCCAACTAACCCTCTTTCATTTATTGCAGACATATTTTTTTCAATTTTATCTTCATAACCTGCATTGATGTTAATCATGTTAGAGTAAAAAGTTTGATTTCTATTAATTAATGAGGCTGTTTTAATTAATTTTAAGTTGTTATCTGTTGCATTTAATAGTCTTTTAAGAACTTTGTTTTCTCGAGTATTTTGAATAGCTAATGTTTGCCATTTTTTTAATCGAATAATTTCTTCATGTAATATTTTATTTTCAAATTTTAAGTTTTTAAATTGTATATATTCGTTGTTAATATTTGATATAAATCTAACAGGTGATGATACGACTTTAGTTAATGGGTTTATAAATGAGGAAGTAAAATTTTTTATACTATTAATTAAAATGTAGTCGCTTTTAGAAAAAAGTACTAAAAAAAATGAAAGTAATAATATTGAAACTATTGAAATATTTTTAATTATTTTAGTTGTTGATAATACTCGTGCTTTAAACTTAGGAGCCATAGAATATTCTAATCAGTTGCAAATACATCACTTAGTTTAGACTTTTCTTCTAGTGCCTGTCCAGTACCCATAACTACGCAAAGCAATGGATCTTCTGCAATAGAAACTGGTAAACTAGTAGATCTTCTAAGAACTTTGTCTAAATTATTTAGAAGTGATCCCCCGCCAGTTAACATAATACCTCTTTCTACAATATCAGCAGAAAGTTCTGCAGGAGTTTGTTCCAGTGCTCTTTTGATTGTATCAATTATTTGTGCTACTGGTTCAGCCAAAGCTTCTGCAATTTGTCTTTGAGATATAGATATTTCTTTTGGTAGACCTGTAATTAAATCTCTACCTTTTACGCTCATTGCTAAACCATCTCCATCATCAGGTGGACAAGCGGAACCAATTTCTTTTTTCATTCTTTCAGCAGTTGTTTCTCCGATAGCAAGCTTATGAGTCGTTCTCATATACTCCATAATTGCTTCGTCAAATCTATCTCCAGCAGCTTTAACTGATGTTGAATTTACAACTCCACCTAATGATAATACTGCAACCTCAGAGGTACCACCACCTATATCAACAACCATTGATCCTGTTGGTTCTGCAACGGGTAAACCAGCTCCTATAGCAGCTGCTACAGGTTCCTCTATTAAATATACTCTTCTTGCACCTGCTGCATCTGCAGACTCTCTAATTGCCCTTCTCTCAACATTTGTCGCCCCAGATGGTACACAAATAACTATTTGAGGATTGGAAATTGATCTTCCTTTATGAACTTTTTTAATAAAACTTTTAATCATTTGCTCAGCAACCTCAAAGTCGGCAATTACCCCATCTTTCATTGGTCTAATGGCTTTAATTTTGCCAGGCGTTCTTCCAAGCATTTGTTTTGCTTCATCTCCAACAGCAAGAACTTGAGTTCTTCCTTCATTTTCAATTGTTGCAACTACTGAAGGTTCATTTAAAATAACTCCTTCTCCTTTTACATACACTAGAGTATTGGCAGTTCCTAAATCGATTGCCATATCTTTTGAAAATAAACTAAAAAATTTATCTATTACCATTTATTATACTCCTCTTATTTCTAAATTTGATGAATTTTCTTTTATAGACTTTGATTTTTTGAATATAAGTCTATTAAGAGCATTGATGTATGCTTTTGCTGAGGCAACTATTATGTCAGGATCACTCCCTTTAGCTTGAGATGTCAAATCATTATCTTCTAATCTTACAGTAACTTCACCTTGTGCATCAGTTCCAGCGGTAATAGCATTAACTTGATATAGTTTTAAGCTATAATTAGTTAATGTAAGTTTTTTTATTGCATTAAATGTAGCATCAACTGGACCATTACCATTTGTTTTAATTGAGCTTAATTTACTATTCATTTCAATCTTTAAACTTGCCTCAGGTTTTTCTAATGATCCTGCATTCACTTCTAGCGATACAAACTTAATGTGTTCATCATAAGATGCAGATCTATCTTCAGCTAATGCAATTAAATCCTCTTCAAAAATTTCTTTTTTCTTATCAGCTAAATCTTTAAATCTTCCAAATAATTCCATCAAAGCATTATCTCCAGGCTCATAACCAAGTTCTTTCAATTTTTCCGAAAAAGCATGTTTACCTGAATGTTTCCCTAAGACTAAAGAAGATTTATTAAGACCAACGGACTCTGGAGTCATAATTTCATAAGTTCCAGAATGTTTTAACATACCGTCTTGATGAATTCCTGCTTCATGTGCGAAAGCATTAGCGCCAACAATAGCTTTATTTGGTTGAACTGGAAATCCAGTAATTGATGAGACTAATCTAGAAGCTTTCATTATAGACTCAGTCTTTATATCTGTATGAAAAGGCATTAGATCTCTCTTTACTTTTAAAGTCATTACGATTTCTTCGAGAGAAGAATTTCCTGCTCTTTCTCCCATACCATTAATAGTACATTCAACTTGTCTTGCACCCTCTTGTATAGCTGCAACATTATTAGCAGTTGCTAATCCAAGATCGTTATGGGTATGAGTAGATAGAATAGCTTTATCAATATTAGAGACATTTTCTCTTACATTTTTAAATATTTTTCCAAATTCTTCAGGTAGAGTGTAACCAACTGTATCTGGTATATTAATTGTTGTTGCGCCACATTTTATAGCCAATTCAATACATTTATAAAGAAAATTTAAATCAGACCTTCCACCATCTTCACAACTCCATTCAATATTATCACATAAGCTTCTTGCATGTGTTACAGTTTTTTTAATAGCTTCCAAAACTTCATCTTCAGTTTTCTTTAATTTGAATTTCATATGAAGTGGGCTTGTAGCAATAAATGTATGAATGCGAGGCGATTTTGCATGCTTAACAGCTTCCCATGCTCTATCTATATCTTTTAAACTTGCTCTTGCTAGACCAGCAATTGTTGAATGTTTAACATTTTTACTTACTTCACAAACTGCTTCAAAATCTCCATTTGATGCAATAGGGAAGCCAGCCTCAATAATATCAACTCTCATTGAATCTAATACTTCAGCAATTTGAAGTTTTTCATCTAAATTCATCGATGCCCCTGGAGACTGCTCTCCATCTCGAAGAGTTGTGTCAAAAATATAAATTTTTTCAGTCATTTTACTAATTATACACTAATCAAAATATTATTAAACTTTCATCTAGTTTTTTGATTTATCAACCATTTTTCCTTCAGCAATCCATGGCATTAAGGTTCGTAACTTTTCTCCTACAGCCTCAATTGGATGTTCAGCTTGTTCTTTTCGCATTACTTTAAATTTAGTTTGACCACTCTGATGTTCTTGCATCCATTCTTTAGCAAATTGGCCAGATTGAATTTCTGAAAGAATTTTTTTCATTTCTTTTTTTGTTTCATCAGTAATAAGTCTTGGGCCTCTTGAATAATCACCATACTCAGCTGTGTTTGAGATTGAATATCTCATATTTGCCATTCCACCTTCATATAAAAGGTCAACAATAAGTTTAACTTCATGCAGACATTCAAAATATGCCATTTCTGGAGCATATCCTGCTTCAACAAGAGTTTCATAACCTGCTAAAATTAAATGTGTTAGACCTCCACATAAAACAGATTGTTCCCCAAATAGATCAGTCTCACATTCTTCTTTAAAAGTGGTTTCTATTATTCCAGCACGACCACCACCAATTGCTGATGCGTAGGCAATTCCTATTTCTAGAGCATTGCCTGAGGGATTTTTATCTACAGCCACTAAACAAGGTACGCCTGCACCTCTTACATATTCAGCTCTTACTGTATGACCAGGACCTTTTGGTGCTACCATAATTACATCGACACCTTCTTTAGGTTTAATTAAGTCAAAGTGAATATTTAATCCATGAGCAAATGCAATTGTTGTACCTTCTTTAATATTTTCAGCGATATCATTTTTATATATTTCAGATTGAAGTTCATCAGGTGTTAACATCATAATAATATCAGCCCAAGTTGCAGCTTCTGCAGGTGTCATTACTTTAAAATTAGCTTGTTCTGCTTTACTTCTTGAATTTGAACCTTCTCTTAACGCAATTGAAACATTTTCAATTCCAGAATCTCTCAAGTTCATAGCATGAGCATGACCTTGACTTCCATATCCTACTATTGATATTTTTTTGTCTTTAATTAAGTTTAAGTCAGCATCTCTATCATAATATACTCTCATTATTCCTCCTCATTTTTTTGAATTGATGATATTGCAACGGGACCACTTCTAACAATTTCAATTTTCGTAATTTCATTAATTTCTTTTATAAATCTATTTACTCTTTCTGATGCACCAGCAATTTCAAAAATTGTAGTATTATTTTCATTTTCAATTTTTCTAGCTCTATATAAATCACAAAGCTGATAAACTTTCTTTTTATTAGTATCAGAAATATAAATATAAACTAAAGCAACCTCAGCTTCAACAGAACTACCCTCTTGATCTAAATTTGTAACACTGTGCACAGGAACAATTCTGAGTAACTGTTTTTCAATTTGACTTACAACCTCAGAAGTACCATGCGTTACAATAGTAATTCTTGAAATATTTTCATCATTACTAACCTCAGCTACATTCAAACTATCAATGTTATATCCTCTGCCAGAAAACATTCCTATTACTCTAGCTAACACGCCAGGTTCATTGTCAACCAATACGGTCAATATATGTCTTTTAGTCTCTGATACGTGATCAGGAGAAGCGTAAACAGATTTATTCATTAAACTAAAATTTTTCCTTTTTCGGCTGACTTTTTATCTTGTTTTTGATCTTTACTTAACATCATTTCGTTATGAGCAGATCCGCTTTGAATCATAGGAAAACAATTCTCTTCTTTTGTAACCCATATATCAGCAATTACTGTATCATTAGTTTCAATCATTTGAGTTATAACATTGTCAAGTTCATCAGTCGTCTTTGCTCTTAAACCAACAGCTTTATAACTTTCAGCTAACTTAACAAAATCTGGTAAACTATCAGTATAACTTTCAGAATACCTTCCGCCATGTAAAAGTTCTTGCCATTGTCTTACCATTCCCATGTATTCATTGTTTAAAATAAATATTTTTACAGGTAACCTGTATTGAACAGCCGTACTCATTTCTTGAATGTTCATAAGTATAGAGGCATCTCCTGCTATATCTACTACTAAGGCATCTGGATGTCCAACTTGGGCTCCAATTGCAGCAGGAAATCCGTATCCCATAGTTCCCAAACCTCCTGATGTAAGCCATCTATTTGGTTCCTCAAATTTATAGAATTGAGCAGCCCACATTTGATGCTGACCTACCTCAGTAGTAACAAATGTTTTTGTATTTTTTGTTAACTCATAGAGCCTTTGAACAGCGTATTGAGGCTTGATTTGCTTACCTTCATTATTATAGTTAAGACAATCTATTTCTTTCCATTTATTAATTTTATCCCACCATAATGTTAGTGACTCAGAGTCTATTTTATATTTTTTGTCTTTCCAAACAGTAATCATTTTTTCAACGACTGCCTTAACATCACCAATTATAGGAACATCAACATTTATTGTTTTATTGATATTACTTTCATCAATATCAATGTGGATTTTTTTTGAATTAGGAGAGAAAGCATCAAGTCTTCCTGTAACTCTATCATCAAATCTTGCCCCAATATTAATCATCACATCACATTCATGCATTGCCATATTAGCCTCATACATTCCATGCATACCAAGCATGCCAAGTGAATTTTTATCTGATGAACCTACTACACCAAGGCCCATTAATGTCATTGTAACTGGTGATCCAACCATATCTATAAATTCTCTAACTAATTTTGAAGCTTTAGGTCCAGAGTTAATACATCCACCACCAATATAAAATATTGGTTTTTTTGCTTTAGAAATTAATTCTACCGCTTCATCAATTTTATTTTTTTCAAAATCAGGACTTGGCTCAAACAGCCTATGAGAAGGAATAATAATTTTATTTTTTTCTTCATAAGTTCCTGATGCAAATTGAACATCTTTTGGTATGTCAATTAATACAGGTCCTGGTCTTCCATTTTGAGCAATTGTAAACGCTTCATGGAATACAGAAGATAATTTATTTACGTCCTTAACTAAATAGTTATGTTTAGTACAAGGTCTCGTTATACCTGTCGTGTCACATTCTTGAAATGCATCGCTACCAATCAAGTGTTGTGGAACTTGTCCAGTTATACATACGATAGGTACACTATCCATCATTGCATCAGTTAATCCCGTTACAACATTTGTTGCGCCAGGTCCTGATGTTACTAGCACTACTCCAGTTTTACCGGTTGACCTAGCATAACCTTCAGCTGCATGTATCGCACCACCCTCTTGTCTTACTAAAACGTGCTTAATTGAATTCTGTTTAAATAAAGTATCGTATATGGGTAATACTGCACCACCAGGATATCCAAATACAACTTCTACGCCTTGTTCAGCTAAGCTTTTTAAGACAATTTCAGCACCTGTTATTTCATTGTTCATTGATTTTAGCTCATAGGCTGTGGATAAAATAAAATCAATAAATTAGTTCAATTTTGATCTAAATTAATGGATTTTAAGTCAATTTCGTCTGGAAATTGATCAAATTTTTTAAAAATTTTAAGATTTGATGATCTCCACCAGGTATGCTGCCTCTTTACATAATTTCTTGTGACCTGCTGAATTTTAGAAATACATTCTTCAATTGACACTTCGTTATTAAGATAAGATTTAATTTCAGGAACTCCATGAGCTTTCATTATTGGTAAACTATTTTTATAATTTAATTTTAGCAAATTTTTGACTTCCTCTATTGCGCCATCTTCCATCATCAAATGTGTTCTGTGATTTACTCTGTTGTAATTATCATTTCTATCGGGAAGAAATAGTAAAATTTTATAATTTTTTAAATTAATAAAATTTTTGTTTTTACTTTTTTTCCAGTCACTAAATTTTTTTTTAGTAAAAAAATTTACCTCCCATATTCTTCTTATTCTTTGGATATCGTTAGGTGCAATATTAATCATTGCATCACTATCAAGCTCTTTAACTAGATTAAAAAAATTTTCCTTACCAATTTTTAAAATAATTTTATCCGATTCTATTTTTAATGTTTCTGGGATTTTTGGAATGGAGACTATTCCATTAATTAATGTATCTATGTAAAGACCTGCACCTCCAACTAAAATAGGAGTTATATTATTATCAATCAAATAATTAATTTTTTTTGTTGCTTCTTCACACCATTTTTGAACATTAAACCTAACATCACCTTTTACAAAACCATAAAGATGGTGATTTATTTTTTTTTGATCATTTATAGTTGGTCTAGCAGTTAAGATGCGTAACTCACTATAAATCTGCATACTATCAGCATTTATAATCTCGCCATTTAATTTACTAGCTAAACTTAAAGCAAATTTCGATTTACCTGATGCAGTTGGTCCTAATACAAAATAGATTTGAGGTTTCAATTATTTTTAAATTTTATTGTTACCCAATTTTGTTCATCATCTCTAATTATTTTTAGTAGTAATGAAGATCTACCTGTTTTTTCTAGAGAATTTACTAACTTTTCAAAAGAAATCATATTTTTAACAATCTCTCTATTAACTTCAGTGATTATATCTCCCTTTTGTAAACTACTATCAACATCATCAATTGAAATTACTTTGACTCCACTATTATAGTCTTCAATAGTAATTCCTAAAGATTCTATTTTTAAATTACTTTGCTCATCTTGAATTGTATTTCTTTCAGTAACTACTTCTCCTGGTAATTCTCCTAATATTACTTCAATATTAATCTTTTTATTTTTTCTCCAAACTTCTAAGATTGCAGTAGAGCCTACATCTGACTCTGCAACAACTCTTGGTAAATCAGGCATCTTTTTAATTTCAATATTATTAAATTTTAAAATTACATCACCTGGTTCTAATCCAGCAGTTTTGGAAGGTCCATTTGGATTTACGTTTGATATAAATGCACCTTTTTGATCAGGCAATCCAAGACTTTCTGCAAAATCCTTTGTAACAGGTTGAATTTGTACACCTAGCCAACCCCTTTTAGTTTTTCCAAAATCTTTTAATTGTTGCACTATTTTTTTTGCACTATTTGCTGGTATTGCAAACCCTAAACCAATACTTCCGCCAGTTTGGGAAACAATTGCAGTGTTAATTCCTATTACCTCTCCATCTAAATTAAATAATGGTCCTCCTGAATTACCTCGATTAATAGATGCATCAGTTTGTAAAAATTTAACATATGGCCCGCTACCTAAATCTCTAGAGATTGCAGATATAATCCCTGCTGTGACAGTTCCTCCCAAACCAAGAGGATTGCCAATTGCTATTGACCAATCTCCTACCCTCATTGTATCTGAATCTCCCCAACCAACATATGTAAGTTTTTTGTTTTTAGGATCAATTTTCAATACAGCTATATCTGCTTTGGGATCTCTTCCTAGTAATTCAGCTGTAAACTCTGTTTCATCATTTAAAATAACGGTTATTTCATCAGCTCCTTCAATTACATGATTATTTGTAACAACTATACCATCTTCACTAATTATAAAACCTGACCCGAGTCCTGTCATTGGTCGTTGAGATCGTCTTTGATCACGATCAAAATATTCTTTAAAAAAATCATCAAAAGGAGATCCCTCTGGAAATTGTGGTATTTGATTTTGGTTATTATTTTCAACAATAGTAGTTGATGCAATACTAACTACTGCAGGAGATAATTGCTCTACTAAGTCTGCAAAACTCTCAGGTACAGCAAGTAATGGTTTTGAAAATAATATAGAAATTAAGAATATAAATTTAATTCTCATATTAATTGTCATAATATTTGAACGTTAAATAAATAAGGCATAGTCCTATAAGCGCGAAAAATAAACTAAAATTTTTAATAGTTTGTGGCTTAATAAGAGCGAGGATATTGAGATATTTCTGTAAATTGTTAGCTAAGAAAAAATATAGTATGCCTTCAATGATCAGCACTAGACCTATGCTTATTAGTAAAATTTCAAACATTAATTTTGGATATCTATTTCACCAAAAAACTTTTCACAAACTTCACCAGGAGCAATGACCATTGACATCTCTGTGTCACCAAAAGTATCTTTACAAGCTTGCATTGTTCTTAAAAAATCAAAAAATTCCTCATCACGGTTATAGGCATCTCCTAGTATTCTGTTCTTTGCAGCATCTCCTTCACCTCTCAATATTGAAGATGTTCTTTCAGCTTCAGCTAAAATAACTGTTTGTTGTCTATCAGCAGATGCAACAATTTCTTTGGAAAGCTCTTCACCTTCCGCTCTTAATAAGTTTGCTTCTTTTTCACGTTCAGAACGCATTCTTTGATACACGTTGTTAGAGACTTGTTCTGTTAAGTCTGTTCTACCAATTCTGATGTCTACAATTTTGACGCCAAAAGAATCTTCATTAACTTTGATTTGTTTTTCAATTTCATTCATTATATTAATACGTTCATCACTGAGAAGTGATGTCAATGAATATTGAGCTATTACACCTCTAACAGCAGCATTTATTATCCTTCCAAATCTATCTGAAAAAGTAGTTTCATTTCTAACTGTCTGATAAAACTTTAATGGATCGACAATGTTATATCTAGCAAACGAATCAACAATAATTCTTTTTTGATCTGAAAGTATCATTTCTTCGGGTTGTGGATCTAAATTTAGTAATCTTGAGTCTAAAAAAACAGCATCTTGAATAAATGGAATTTTAAATTGAAGACCAGGTTTTGTAACAACTTTTCTTGGATCACCAAATTGAAGTACCAAAGCTTGTTTAGTTTCATTTACAATAAAAAAAGCTCCTGTAAAAGTAAGGAAGACAATAAATAAAACTAAAACTATAAGTAAATTTCTGGCGCTAAATCTCATCTTAATTATTTCCTGACTTTTTAAGTTCATTTAATGGAAGGTAAGGAACTACACCCTGACCATTTCCAGTATCATCTAAAATTATTTTATTTTTACCTTCTAAAACTTCTCTTAAAGTTTCTAAATAAATTCTTCTTTTAGTTACTTCTTTCGCATCTTTATAACTGTTGTAAACGTCTATAAAATTTTGTGCTACACCTTCTGCTTGTTTAACTACCTGCTCTTTATATGCTGTTGCTGCTTCAACAAGTTTGGCCGCTTCACCACGAGCATTAGGCACAATTCTATTTAAATAAGTGTTTGCTTCGTTAACTAATCTTTCTTTATCTTGTCTAGCTCTTTGAACTTCATCAAACGCATCAATAACTTGATCAGGGGGATCAACACTTTGAAGTTGCACTGATTGTATTAAAACTCCACTTTCATAGGAATCTAAAACCAATTGTAATTCATTTCTTACAACTTGCTCGACCTCTTGACGACCTTCTGTAAGTAAGAATTGAAGATCTCTTTGACCAACAACTTCACGCACAACACTCTCAGACATATCTTTAACAGTAAGCTCTGGATTTCTAAGCTTAAATAAAAAATTTCCAGCATCTTTTATTTTAAAGAGTACTGTGAATGCAACATCTGCTATGTTTTGATCACCCGTAAGCATTAAACTTTCTTCAATTACTTTTCGCTCTGCATTTGAATTTGATCCAAAACCAAGGTCACTTGCACTTCTAAATCCTACATTGATTTTTCTAATTACCTCAACTTTAGGTGTAACAGTTTGACCGATTGGTGTTGGGAAAAAGTAATGTAATCCAGGCTCAGTTGTTTGACCATTCCATTTTCCAAATAAAAGCTCTACACCTTGCTCATCAGGCTCAACTCTGTAAAAACCAGTAGCTAACCATAGTAAAACAGCTACTAATATAAATATTGAAAGATTACGTCTGCCACCAAACTTAAAATTTCCGAATCTATCTTTTGCTTTTCTTATGGAGTCTTCAAAATCTCTTCTATTTGGACCATTACCAGACCCTCCTGACCCCCAGGGATTGTTATTTCCCCCTGATCCCCAAGGATTATTGTCGTTGTTATTTTTATTCCAGCTCATATATTATTGATAATATTGGTTCTATCTACTAACACTAATTATATTATTTAATAACTAATATTTGAATAAATCTGGAAAAATCAAGTATGTCTGATGAAATTTTATCTTTAATTTACACATTTTCTAAGAAATTTAGTGATCCTGAAACAAATCTTAGTTTTGATCCTAAAAATCAAAATATTTCTGCGGTTGTAAAAGAAGGCAATGTAAACATTTCCTTACTTGTAAAAGGTCAGAAAAAAGATCTATATCTGAATATAGCAAGATTGCTTAAAAATAATGTTGAACAAATCTCTGGAATACTTTCTGTAAATGTAATTGTAAACTCGGATGTAGAAAGTACTAAAACAAATAATAATGATAATAAAAGATTTAAAATTGATGCAAAAAATATAGTAGCAATTGCTAGCGGTAAGGGTGGAGTAGGAAAATCAACATTTTCTGTAAATCTTGCCTCAGCATTAAGCTCACTAGATCTTAAAATTGGTTTACTTGATGCAGATATTTATGGTCCTAGCATTCCTAGAATGATGGGAATTTCAAAAAAACCTGTAATGAACGAGAACAAAAAACTTATACCTTTGAAAAATTACGGAATAAAATTGATGTCTATTGGTTTCATTCTAGACTCTGAAGCTCCGACAATTTGGAGAGGTCCTATGGTAATGAAAGCTTTAGAACAAATGTTTAATGGAGTTGAATGGGGTGAATTAGACTACCTTATAATTGATCTACCACCTGGGACTGGAGATGCTCAACTTACTTTGGCTCAAAGTTCAAAACTTTCAGGATCAATTATAATATCCACACCTCAAGATGTAGCTCTTACTGATGCTAGAAAAGGAATAAATATGTTTAAAAAAGTAAATGTTGATATTCTTGGTATTGTTGAAAATATGAGTTATTTCATATGTAATAATTGTAATCAAAAACATTATATATTTTCAAAAGATGGTGTAAAAAAAGAAGCTGAAGAGTTTAACATACCTTATTTAGGAGAAATTCCTATTGATACAAATCTAAGAATTCAATCAGACAATGGAATACCTGCTTTAATAGATAATCCAGATGGTGAAATTTCAAAAAAATTTATATCAATTGCTAAAAACTTAAAAAAATCACTGGATTAAACATTCATCAAAGCATCAATTTTTTCATGATGCTGATAGTTTATTAATTTAAAATCATTTACTTTGTATTTAAAAAAATCTTTTGTTTCGAATTGAAGCTCAGGTAATTTTTTAGGCACTCTTTCTAATTGGATTTTAACCTGATCAAAGTGTTCTTTATAGATATGGAAATCTCCTAAGGAATGGATAAAAGTTCCAACTTCTAAATTACACTCTCTAGCTAACATGTGAGTTAAAAGACTATAACTAGCTATATTAAATGGAACTCCTAAAAACATATCACACGATCTTTGATACAATTGGCAACTTAATTTATTATTAGAAACAAAAAATTGTGAAAATGCATGACATGCAGGTAGTGACATATTTTTAATCTCAGGGGGGTTCCAAGCTGAAATTATATGACGCCTTCCATTTGGGTCATCTTTTAATCCTTTAATTAGATTTAAGACTTGATCTTCTCCATTAAAATTTCTCCATTGTACACCATATATTTTACCGACATCACCTTCAAATCGAGCTTTTGGCTTCCAATAATCTGCTTCAGCATTTTGCGTCCATATAGTTTTTTTATTTTTTAAATTTTCTCTTGAGTCATTGTATAAAATTTCAGCAAGTCTTCTCTCATCGTCTGAACCCTCGATGAACCACAATAACTCTGAAATTACAGCTTTCCATGCTAATTTTTTTGTCGTTATAGCAGGAAAACCTATCGATAAATCATAATACATTTGAAAACCAAATGATTTTCTTACACTTCCCGCTCTGCTTTCAACATCAGTACCATTATTATAACAATATCTCAAAGCATCTAAGTATTGTTTCATTTTGACCAAATTTCAAAATGACATGTTGTGTCGCCATCAATTTTTTTAACAATTTTCATATTAGTTTCTATCAAAGATACATCTATAAATTTTTCACAATTATAATTACCGTAGATTCTTGTCAGATAAAATTGTTCTATTATGTTAAATGTCAAATTTATTACTTCTGAGCCACCAATTATGAAAATATCCTTGTCTACATGTTCCGATTGAACATCGTTAATTTGTTCGTTGACATTTCCACTTAAATAATAATCAGCTCCCTGAATTAATTTTTTGTCTCTGTTAGTAATTAGAATATTAATTCTAGATTTAAGGGGTGTAGGCATAAAAGGATCTTCCCATGTCTTTCTTCCCATAACCACTATATTATTTATTGTGTTTTGCTTGAACCAGCTCAAATCAATTGAGTTTTTTGGCCATGGCATACTTTTACCCCTACTAATACCTCCCTTTTCATCGACCGCCATTATCGCTTTAATCATAATTTTATATGTATTGTATTTAACTAATATGTAACAATATATTTTAGTAAATAACAGAGTTTAAGACAAAACTTTTAACTGAAGTCGGTTTAGGGTATAAATAATTGTTGATTTATCGACTATGATAATAAATGCTTTGTGAAATAAGTTATTCGGACCCGGGGGCGGTACCCGGCGTCTCCACCATTAGTAAGGGGACGAAATAGGATCGACGGTAATTGAAAGACAAAGACTTTATCCGGTATTGTACCACCGTTATCGGGCTATTTTATAAACGCTAACGATAATAGATTAGCACTTGCTGCCTAGATTCTAGGTGAGCGCGGTTCGGGGCACCGAGCAACAGAACGCCCCATTTAAACAAAATTATATTATTATACTCTTATAATTTATTGTCGTTAGGACAATCTAATTGTTACTATAACTTTTTACTAGTTAGATCAGCTTAAACTACATTTAAAAATTTTTAAAAAAATATTAGAATCATAATTGACCTATAGCTCTAATTATTTTTCCATTATCATTTATTTCATTACAATAATTTTCTAAGTTATAATTATGAAGTTTATTATAGGTTTCGCATAACAATGTTTTTGAAAACCATAACTTAAAAAATCTTTTCTTAAAATAATATGTATGTGGAATAACGATATCAGGATATTCCTTGTCTCCCTCAGTATGTTCAGCATTTGGAACTTCCCAAAATAAATAACCATCAGATTTTAAAATACGCTTAACTTCTTTTTTGAAATTTTCTATATTTTGAACATGCTCAAGAGAATGACTACCATATAAAATATCAATTGAATTAGTTTCAACTTGATCAATATTGTGTAAAGTTTTCCAACGGTTATTATAAAAATTAGGTAGTCCACTTGGCTCAATATTTATAACATTCATATTATTAGACCACATTAAATGTGATAAACCGCCATGGCCTGCTCCAAAATTTAAAAAAGTATTATTTTTTATAATTTTATTAATCATATATTCTTTTAAAATATTAAAATGGACTATGTCCCTATAACTTAAACCTTTAATTTTTGTCGGAAATACATCCCAATAAGAATTACTATAATAATTGTCTAATTCTTTACTACTAGGCATAGGATCTAAGTAGTAGTAATTTTGATCATCAGATAAAGTGATTTTTCTATTTAAAAAAATTTTTTGAAACTTATAGTCACTTTTTTGCAAGTAAATTAATAAAGTTTTATTGATAAGACGCTTTAAAAAAAAATTCAATATCTTAAGAATTAATGGCAAAAAACCTTTTTCTTTGAAAAATAGTTTTGCAATTTGAAATTTTTTTTTCATAATTTTAAATAGATTAATACAGCCATAAAATGTTTATACATTAAATATTTATTTAATTTTAAAAGTAATATAAATAAAATTTATAATATATAATCTAAAACATTAAAATTCGTTATTTCTTTTTGAGAATAAGCAAAAATATTTAATTTTCTTACAATTTATTTTTATTTAAGAATAACTAAAAATTAAGACTGATCTAAAAAAATATTAAATTCTAATTCATAATCAAATATGATATAAACATAGTAAATATTAATTAAAATTAAATGCTGAATCCTTTTTAGGATTGTCTTGTATATTTTGTGAATGTAAATTACTCATTAATTAACATAACAACCTAAAAGAAATGTGAGGAATAGATGAAAAAATTTGATGAATTAATGAGTGTTAAAAATGAGATTAAAAATATATCTGCATCAGAAGCAAGAGAAAAACTAAATGATACAAATGTACAATTTATTGATGTTAGAGATAAAGAAAGTTTTGATAAAGGAACAATAGGAAACGCAATTCATTTGGATAGAGCTTTTCTAGAATTTTATTTAGCTGAAGGCAGTCCTCTAGAAAATAAATTTTTTAAAGAAAATCCTGACAAAGAATATGTGGTATTTTGTGGTGTTGGTGGACAAGGAGCTTTATCAACCAAAACAATGAAAGATATGGGTATTAAGAATGTTAAGAATATTACTGGCGGTATGGCTGAATGGGAAAAATTAAAAAAATGATTTTATTAAATAAAAATGATTATTTTGGATTAAAATATTTTAAGCACAAAGTACCACAAAGCCCCAGTGCAAAAATTTAATTAGTTAAATAATATACTTTTGAATGATGCTGAAGTTATCTATTATTATACTTTTACTATTGAATTCATCTATATCTATAGGATCTACAAAAAATAATCTTCCAAATAATCAACTATTATGTCCTAAATTACTATGGGGGTTTGAATTTATTTCATCAAATAGAGTCAAAGTAATTGAAACAAATCTTAATAATATAACATCATTTAATGAATATTTTTATGATATAGATTTAGAATTATCTTACATTAACATATTCTCGAGTGAAAATAATATTAGAGATAGAGTATATTCTATTGAGCTCAATTCCTTGAGAGTTGACGTTTGGACAATGACTGGCGGTGGATTTACAACTAGAGAAATGTTTCCAATTGGTTTGTGTAAGTTTGTAGAAATTGATAATTTTTTATCTTACATAGAAAATTTAAAATGATTGAATATCAAAATATATTAGACAGAAATATGTTAAACGTATTTAAAGATATTTTGATTAATATCAAAGAAGAAGGACTAAAAAATAATAATCACCTCTACATTACATTTTCTACTAAACATCAAAATGTTAAACTACCAAATTGGTTAAGACAAAAATATCCAGAAGAAATGACTATAGTAATTCAATACGAATATTATGATCTTGAAATAAATAAAAATAATTTTTCAATTTCACTTTCATTTAATGATATAAAAACAAATTTAATAATAGATTATAATTCTATAATCTCATTTGCAGATCCTTCAGCTAATTTTGGATTAATTTTGCAAAATCATAAAATTCAAAAGAAAATAAATAAAAAAATAGAAAAGAAAAAATCTAACAAAAATAATGTAATTAATTTTTCTAATTATAAGAAAAATTAATCTAAATAATAATGTTCTTTTAATTGGCCATTATCGTAGTCCAAACACAATGGGCTGCCAGTTGGAAGTTCTATCGAAGATATTTCTTCAGGCTTATACATGCCAACTTTAATCATTATTGCTCTTAGAGAATTACCATGCGCTACAATGAGAACATTTTTATTATCTAGAATAAATGGTTGAATTGTTTTGGTAAAATACGGTGAAACTCGATACACGACATCCTTAAGACTTTCACCGTTTGGTGGTGGTATATCATATGATCGTCTCCAAATATGAACTTGTTCTTTCCCAAATTTTTCAGCAGTTTCTGATTTATTTAAACCAACTAAATCACCATAATCTCTCTCATTCAGTCTTTGATCTTTTTCATAAATAAGCATTCCATTTTTATGTAAATTTTCTATTTCTGATGCCATGATCGCAATTTCTGCTGTTTTATTCGCTCTTTGTAAAACGCTACTAAAAATTTTATCAATTTTTATATTATTTTTTTTTAATAATAGGCCTGCATTATTTGCTTCTTTTATACCTTTTTCAGTTAATGGCACATCTTTCCAACCAGTAAATTTATTTTCTAAATTCCACTGACTTTGTCCATGTCTAAGTAAAACAAGTTTGTTCATATGTTTCATATAATATGTTATAATAAATTTGTTAATAAGTAATGAAAAATAAAAAAAGAATAGAATTTGATAGCATAGGTTCAAAAAAAATAGATAAAAATAAGCTTTGGGGTGCACAAACACAAAGATCCTTTGAAAATTTTAAAATTGGCAGTGAAAAAATACCAACTGAATTAATTATCGCGTTAGGTCAACAAAAGAAAGCTGCTGCAGAAGCTAATGTAGAACTTGGTGTTTTAAATAAAAAATTAGGATCATTAATATCAAAAGCCTGCGATGATATTATTAATTTAAAACTTATTGAAGAATTTCCATTATCAGTATGGCAAACTGGATCTGGAACTCAAACTAATATGAATGCAAATGAAGTAATTAGTAATCATATTATAAAAAAATTAAATGGAAAAGTTGGAAGTAAAAAACCTATTCACCCAAATGATCATGTAAATTTATCACAATCATCAAATGATACCTTTCCAACAATAATGCATGTTGCAATTAATGAGTTATCAATAAAAAATTTGCTTCCAACGCTTAAAGATTTAATAAAAGAATTTCAAAAGAAGATAAAGATATTTCAAAAAATAATTAAAATAGGAAGAACTCATACTCAAGATGCAACACCAATTACTCTAGGAGATGAATTTTCTGCGTTTTGTTTTCAATTACAAGCTTGTTTAAAAAGAATAGAAATTTCAAGATCAGAATTGAGATATCTTGCTCAGGGTGGGACTGCTGTAGGTTCTGGAATTAATGCACCAAAAAAATTTGATAAAGTATTTTGTAAATATTTGAACAAACTTACCAGTGATAACTATAAACCATCTCAAAATAAATTTGAGTCTATAGCGTCTCATGATCCGCTAATCAATTTTTCAAATTCTTTAAAAACTTTATCACTTTCGTTATTAAAGATAATAAATGATATTAGATTTTTGGCATCTGGACCTAGATCTGGTTTAGGTGAGTTAATTTTACCTGCTAATGAACCTGGATCTTCAATTATGCCAGGAAAAGTAAATCCTACTCAAATTGAAGCATTAAGTATGGTGTGTGTTCAAGTAGTCGGAAATAGTACAACCGTTGATCTTGCTGGATCCAATGGTCATTTTCAATTAAATACTTATAAACCAGTTATTGCCTATAATATTATTCAATCAATAAACCTTCTCAGTGATGGGATAAAAAGTTTTAATAATAATTGCTTAAAAGAATTAAAAGCAAATAAAAAAATTATTAATAATCATTTAAATAATTCTTTAATGCTTGTTACTGCTTTAAATCAAAGTATTGGATATGATAATGCAGCAAAAATTGCTAAAAAAGCCTTTAATGAGAATTTGACTCTTAAGAAAGCTGCTTTAAAATTAAAATTAATTTCAGAAAAAGATTTTGATAAATTAGTGGATCCAAAAAAAATGATTTAACTAAATATATTCGTAATTATTTTTATCTGCAAATAAAGATCTTAATAATAAGTTATTCAAATGATGACCTGATTTATTGCCTAAAAAATAACCTTGTATTGGTGCACCAGCCAAATACAAATCTCCAATAGAATCAAGAATTTTATGTCTTACAAACTCATCCTTGAATCGCAATCCATCCGAATTAAGTATTTTATTTTCTCCAACAACCACTGCATTATCCAAAGAACCACCAAGTGCTAAACCATTTGATCTTAACATATCGACATCTTTTTCAAACCCAAAAGTACGTGCTGAAGCAATATCAGTTTTATAGTTTCCATTTACTAATTGTAATTGGCAACTTTGTTTACTAATTAGCTTGCTAGGAAAATCAATTGCGAAATCTATAGAAAACTGATTATTTGGTTTCAATTCTACAGATGAATTATTATTTTCTACTTTAATATTTTTTTTAATTTTTAAAATTTTTCTTTTTTTATTTAAAATTTGAGTAGAAGTTTGATCAATAAGATCAACAAATTTTATTGAACTACCATCCATTATAGGTACCTCTGGTCCATTAATTTCTATTCTAAGATTATCTATATGTAGTCCTGAGAGAGCGCTCATAAGGTGCTCTATCGTAGATATTTTTGTTCCACTTTCATTTGAGATAGTTGTGCAAAGTCTGGTATTAGTAACATTAGACCATAAAGCTTTAACAATATTATTATTTTTCAAATCTGTTCTATAAAATCTTATTCCAAAATCAGCTTCTGCAGGGATTAACTTCATTGAAATATTTAAACCTGAATGAAGTCCGATTCCGTTAATTAAAATTGTATCGGATAAAGTTTGTTGATTAATATTTTTATTTATGTCAATCATATAAAAGTGCTGAAATGAGCACTTTTATCGATATATAAATTTGACGATTTTAACAACTAACCTAATATTTCAAAATATTTCAGAATACTTAATAAAATTACTAATTAGCCTGTCTTCTCAAAAATGTAGGAATATCAAGCAATTCTTCTTCAGTTTCTTGATTAAATTCTTCATCAATTTCAGGTAAGTCCATTTCTTCTGGATTAAACTCATCATCAGATTTGTCTTTAATTTCTAGAGATTGCTCTTGAGTTGTATCATCTAATGAATTCTCTGAATGACTTGCCGAACTATAAGTTTCAGCTATTGTCGGTTCTGATTTATCAAAGTCAGATTTTGTGTCATTATCTGTTTCTGATTTTAAATTTTCAGATGACATAGAATCAAATAAGCTAAGTCTTCTTACACTAGTTTCTGGGTTATTAGTATTTTCATCAGATTTTGTTTCTGTAACTATTTGAGAGAATTGATCTGATTTTTCTTGTTCACTAAAACTATTATCAGTCATTTCTGAAACATTTTTTTCTTCAATATTTTCAAAAATATTATCATCAATTTTTGAAAGCTTTTCATCTATTTTAAGATCAGATTCTTCTGCCTCAATATTTATGTCATTAATACTGAGATTTTGTTCAGAATAAGCTTGTTGTTTATCTAACTCAATATCTTCATGAATATCATTTTTTTTAAAAATGTTGTTTTCATTATTTTCTATTTTAGAATCTATAATTTCATTTTTATATACTTCATTATTAATGTTTATAGGAGCGAAGTTCTCGTTTTGATTAAACGAATTGTTTTGTCTAGCATCAATACCTGTAGCTACAATACTAACTCTTACTAAACCTTCCAATCTATCATCACAAGTTGTTCCGTAAATTATATTCGCTTCCTCATCTATTTCTTGCTTAATTCTATTTGCTGCTTCATCTACTTCATAAAGCGTAATATCTTTACCGCCCGTAATGTTTATTATAAGACCTTTAGCACCCTTTAACGATACATCATCAATTAATGGATTAGCTATTGCTGCCTCAGCAGCTGCAATTGCTCTACCTTCACCTGATGCTTCACCTGTCCCCATCATAGCTTTACCCATTTCTGACATTACTGTCTTTATGTCTGAAAAATCTAAATTAATCATTCCAGGTTGAACCATTAAATCTGTCACGCCTCTAACACCAGCATACAATACGTCATCAGCCATTTTAAATGCATCAGAGAAAGTAGTTTTTTCATTTGCGATCCTAAACAGATTTTGGTTCGGAATAGTCAATAATGTATCAACATATTGTTGTAAGTCTTCTATTCCTTTTTCAGCTAACTTCATCCTTTGAGAGCCCTCAAAATGAAAAGGTTTTGTTACAACACCGACAGTTAAAATTCCTTTTTCTCTAGCAAGTTTTGCTATAACTGGAGCAGCACCAGTACCTGTTCCACCTCCCATACCTGCTGCAATAAATAACATGTGACTACCTTCTAATTTTTCAATTAAATCTTCTATGGCTTCCTCAGCAGCTTTTTTTCCAATATCCGGTCTCATTCCTGCCCCAAGACCTTTTGTGCTATTTAGACCTAATTGTATTTTGTTTGGACATTTTGAGATTTGAAGTGCTTGAGCATCAGTGTTTGCAATTAGAAAATCAACTCCTTCTAAATTTGCATTAATCATGTTATTTACTGCATTACCTCCTGATCCACCAACCCCAAGAACTGTGATTTTTGGATGAAGATTATGATCTACATCTTGTATAGAAATGTTAATTGTCATTTAATTCTCCGCCGTTATTTAATGTTTTTTAAAGGTTTTTAATCGAAACCGTCAATATATTTTACTATATATAGTATTATCTAAATATACTGGTCAAGCCAAGTAAAAAAGCTTGAAATACCGGGTTTTTTTTGAGATTTTGACCTTTTTTGCAATAAATTTAGGTCAAATAAATTTTGATCAAATATTACTGAACCTAAAATGTCACAGTAATTAGGTCTATTAAAATTTTTATCTAAATTTTGGATATATAATGGTTTTGCTATTCTTGTTGTACTAGCAAATATTGTTTCAACATATTTTTCTATGTTATCTAGTTGAGAACCTCCACCGGTGATTACTACATTATTAATTTTTTTATAATTAAAATTATAATCTTTTATTTTTTGCCATATCATTTCTAGTGTTTCTTCAATTCTAGGTTTAATAATTGAATTAAGATTTGATCTAGTTATTTGTTTAAAATTATTTTTTTCTCCAGTCATTTCAGGTATCTCTATAATTTCATGATCATCACTTGGTGAGGATATAAGAGAACCATATAAAGTTTTTAAACGTTCAGCACTTGAGATCGTTGTAGAAACACCTCTTGCTATATCAAGAGTAACATTATTACTTCCAACACCAATAGTATCACCAAATAGAAATTTGTTGTTTTCAAAAATAGCAACTGATGTCGATGAATGACCTAAATCCAAACAAATTGTACCTAATTCTTTTTCATCTGAAGTTAAAGCAGCCAAAGATGTTGATAGTGGTGAAGGAATATAATTTTCTATATTTAATTTTAATCGTTTTATAATACTTGTATAATTCTCTATATATTTCTTTTGAGTAGTTATTTTATAAAAATCAATTCTTACATTGTCTGAATAATTTCCAATCGGAGCTGAAAAATATGCATTATTATCTATTAAATATGAAATTATATTATTATATAATTCAAATTTTTCTGGAACTGTCTTAAAATACTCAGATTGATTAATTATTTTATGCAAGTGTAATTCAGATATTTTCTCACTGTTGATTTTGATTTGAGAATCATAATAATATGAGTTTGAATTTAATAATGAAATATTAAGATTAACTGAATTAAGTTTAGTTTGTGAGTCTTTTTCAGTATCAGAAATTAGTTTTTGTATTTGTTCTAAAAGGTTGTCATAATCTAAAATGATATTTTTTTTTATATTTGTTGTTGGAATACTTTTTAGAGATAAGAGATTAATATTGTTCTTATTTTTATAGTCCACAACTACGCAAGAAATTTTAGAGTTTCCAAAATCTAAACCAGCTTTTATCATTTATTAGTCACTAATGTTTTTTCTATGTTTCTTAAATCAAAAGTTTGTACATTATTAAATTCTGTTTCGCTAAGATTATCTATAATATTAATAAAATTCTCTAATGATTTTTTTGGAAATTCCTCAGAGAGCATTAATTTTGTATTATTTGTTAAAATAATATTCCATCTTCTTTTACTAACATATTCGGCACTTTGAATTTTATTAGATTTTTGAAAATTTAAACTTTTTAAAATATTAATCAATAATTTAGCATTAAGATTGGAAGATTGACCTTCAAAAATAATTAGAGAGTTTGAAGAATGTGTATTATTTTTTTTTTCTTCAATAATTTTTCCACTTTCATCAAAAAAGAAATACTTTCCATTAAATAAATAAATTCCTATTGGATTATACTCCTCAATTTCTACAAATAGAGTATCTTTGTAATTTGTATTTAGTCTAATTTTCTTTATCCAGTTATTTTCTTGTAAAGACTTACTTATCTCATTTAAAGGTAGAAGAAATATAGAAGTGTTTAAATACTTTTCCAACAAATCATCAACATATTTTTTTTCAACTCTTTGTAGTCCTTTTATGTTCAAATATAAATATTGGTATTCAAAATTTTTAGAAAATTCACTTATAGTATTTTTAAAAATTAAAGATATATTTTTTTTTTCATAATAAAATAGTAAACTTGTACCAATAAAGATTATTATAAAAATTAAATTACTTAATTTTATTCTATTTAATGCTAATCTCCTTCTATTTAAATTTTTCATTTTAATTTAAGTGTTTGAGTAAATTTAATATAATATTAGAAAACGATATTTTTCTAAATTTACCTTGTTCAGGCAATAATGAAATAGGTGTTAAGCCCGGCTGTGTATTAGTCTCTAAAAAATATATTTTTTTATTTTTTTGATTATAAATAAAGTCTGTTCTTGCTATAGAATTACAACCAAGAACTTTATGAGCTTTAATAGCAAGCTTTAGGCATTTTTTATAATTATTTTTACTTAATTTAGCTGGTAAAATATGTTTTGCATATCCTTTTGAGTATTTAGCCTGATAATCAAAAAAACTATTGTTAGATTTAATTTCGGTAACTGCTAGTGCTTCAATTTTTTTGTGAAGTTTAATTGTCGATACTGTCAATTCCTTCCCAGAGATAAATTCTTCAATTAGTATTTCTTTGTGTTTAGATAATTTATTTTTAAATGTATTTATTGCACTTAAAAATTTTTTAAATTCTTTTTGAGTTTTAAGTATTTTGATACCAAAACTAGATCCACTTTTATTTGGTTTGATTACAAATTTATTATATTTTTTTTTTAAATTTAATAATTGTTTTATATTCATATTTTTGACACTTATAGTTGAAAACTTTGGAGTGTTTATCTTATTTTTTTCAATAATTTTTTTTGATAAAATTTTATCAAAACATATTTTTGATGATCTAATATTTGAATGTGTAAATTTAATTTTATTTTTTTTTAATATTTTTTGAATTTGCCCATCTTCACCAAAAGGTCCATGTAAAGCATTAATACAAACAAATTTTTTATATTTAATTATTTTTTTGTGAAAGTTTTTAGGATTTACTTTTAATACTTTAAACTCGACTTTATTTTGATTTAAAATTTTTTGAATTTCTTTAGAAGTTGCTAAAGATACATCATTTTCTTCATTCAAACCACCTTCTAAAATTAAAATATTTTTAATCACCTATGATTTTTACCTCCCACTCTAATAAGATGTTGAATTTATTATGTACTTTTTCAATAATCCTTTTTCCTAGGTTTTCGATATCTGTTGCAGTAGCATTACCCTTATTTATCAAAAAATTTGCATGCTTATCACTAACATATGCATCTCCATAGTTGGTACCTTTACATCCAGCTTCTTCAATTAATTTTGCTGCATACAAATTTTTAGGATTTTTGAAAGTACTGCCAGAAGTTTTATTTTTAATTGGCTGGGATGATAAACGTTTTGTTTTAATTTCATTTATCTTGTCTTTAATTAAATTTTGATCTCCATAATTAAAGTTAAATATAGCTTTTGTAACTATATCTGTTTTATTTATATTTGAAGATCTGTATTTTAGATTTAATTTATCTTTGGTAATTGTATGTCTTTGACCAAAATTATCGCAAATTTCTATACTATTTAAAACATCTACAGTTTCAGATCCATAACAGCCAGCATTCATTTTAACTGCCCCACCTATAGATCCAGGAATACCGCTATAAAATTCAAAACCTTTTATACTTTGTCTCAAAGCATAATTTGATAAATTAATATCTAAAATACTAGCGCCAACTTCAAGTTTGTTATCATTAATATTAATAGTATTAAAACCTTTACCTAATTTTATAAGAGTTCCATCATAACCATTATCTCTAATTAAAAGATTTGAACCTGAACCTAATATATAAAAATTTTTATTATTTATTTCATTCAGTATAATTTCTAACTCTAAATTATCTTCAACTATAGCAAATATTTTTGCATTACCTCCTGTTCTGAACCAAGTATGTTTACTAGCATTATAATCTGAGTAAATTTTACTTTTAAGCTTATCAGATAATTCTAGAATTTTTTTTGACATTAGTTATTCAAATATTTTTTTGCAATACTTGATATTGAACCTGCACCCATGAAAACAATAGTATTTTGATTCATTGTATAAGGTTTCATTAATTTATCTAAATCACCTATATTTTTTAAATAAATAGTATTTTTATTTTTTTTTAAAATTTTAGAAAACATATCTTTTGAAGTTGCACCCTTAATCAACTTTTCTCCAGCAGAATAAGTTTCTAATAAAAATAAATAATCAACTTTTGATAAAACTTTAACAAAGTCATTTATCAATATTTTTGTTCTAGTGTATCTGTGTGGTTGAAAAACAATTATTACTTTATTTTTTAAACTTTTAGCTGCACTTAATGTAGCTGCAATTTCTGTTGGATGATGAGCATAATCGTCATAAACAAAGGACTTATTTTTTTTTCCAATAAATGAAAATCTTCTTTTTACACCTACATAATTAGTCAATGCTTTATTGATATGTTTATTTTTTATTCCATTTAGTTTAGCTGCAACAATACTTGCAGTTGCATTTAAAATATTGTGATTGCCGATTGAATTGATAGTAAATTTATAATTAGACGAATGATTAATTTTATTGTTAATTTTTAATTTAAACGTAGTTTTTAGTTTGTTTTGTGATATGTCAAAGATTAATACATCTGCATTTTTATTTTTTATTGAATAAGTTAAAATATTTCTAGTTTTTATTTTGTTAATAAGTAATTTTAAATTCTTATCATCATAACACATTATAGTGATACCATAAAACGGAAGCATATTTATAAATTTTTCAAATGCGTTGATTAAATTTTTCTTTGATTTATAAAAATCCATGTGTTCAATATCTAAATTAGTAATAATTGATATTTGATGAGGGAGTTTTAAAAAGCTTCCATCACTCTCGTCAGCTTCAACAATCATCCACTCACCTTTTCCATAACGATTATTGTTTGAAAAAGAATTTATAATACCACCATTAACAATAGTAGGGTCTAAACCTGCTTCATTAAAAATATTTCCTACCAAACTAGTTGTAGTTGTTTTTCCATGAGATCCAGCTATGGCAATACATTTTTTATTTTTCATTAATTCTGAAAGCATATCTGCTCGGGATAGAACAGGGATTTTTTTAATATATGCTTCTTTTATTTCAGGATTATTTTTTGTTATAGCTGATGAATAAACAACAGCATGTGCATTTTTAATATTTTTTTTATTATGTCCTAAAAAAAATTTTATACCTTTTGTCTTTAATCTTTTTGTATTTTCGTTTACTGATATATCACTGCCCTGTATCGCATACCCTTTATCTAGCATCAATTCCGCAATACCAGACATTCCTATTCCTGAAATACCTATAAAATGAATTTTACCGTTAATTTTCATTTAGTATTAATTTATAAATTAAAGTATTGGAGTTTTTAACTGTAATCATATCAAATTTTTTATTCATTGATTCTAATTTTTTTCTATTGCGATGTATTTTATAAATCTGTCTTTTTGCTTTGTCTAAGTCATCTTTATTTTGATCGATAATAACGGCTAAGTCATGTTTAGCTAATATTTTAGCGTTAAATAATTGATGATTGTCTTTTGAAGAAGGTAGAGGAATTAATATCGAGGGAATTTTAAAATTAATTAAATCAACAATTGTGCCTGCTCCAGCTCTACATATTGCTAAATTAGCATTAACTAGTATTTCATCTACATTTGTAAAAAAATCTTTTAAAGTAATTGATGATTTAATATTTCGTAATTCTTTTTTATGCTTTTTTATCAAATATTTAGAACACTGAAATATAAATTTAGCTTTTATAATTTTTTCATTATCTATAATTTTAATTAGATTTGTTGCAAAATTTGAAACAAATTCTGATCCTTGGCTTCCACCAGAAATAAAAATTGTAAAGTTACTCTTAGAATTTTTATCGCTCATATTAATATTTTTTTGAAAATTATTTTCTGGTGAGCCTACTACAAATATTTTATCTTTAAACTTTAAATTGATTTTAGATTTAATATCAAAATTTAAAAATAATTTATTTGTAAAATTCAAAAAAAATTTATTTGTTCTGCCTATTATTGAATTTTGTTCATGTATATAAAGCTTAAATTTATAGAATGGTTTAAATAAAATGCATGTTAACATTGGAGAAAATGAAGCGTAACTTCCAAAAGAAATGGAGTGGGATGGTTTTAATAAAAATATAATAAAGAATGATTGAATTAATCCAAATAAAATTTGAAATATACCAAAGATTTTAAACAATAGGTTTCCATTTAGATTAGACGAACTAATTACATAAATTTTTCCATTATAATTATCAAAGTATTTATAACCTCTTTTGTCAGTTATAATTGAGCAATTTATATTTTTAAGAGATAAATAATTAGCAAAATTCTTTGCTGGTATAACATGTCCACCTGTTCCTCCTGTAATTAGTAAAAAATTTTCTTTCATAATTCTTCATTTTTTTTGTTTGTAAGAGATAATAAGAAACCAAATAAAATTGCTATTGATATCATAGAAGAACCTCCATAACTTACAAATGGCAGTGTCATACCTTTTGTTGGTATGAGGCCCAGCGAGCTAAAGATATTAATTAAGCATTGTAATCCAAATGAACAAATTAAACCACTAATTGCTATAATTTTATATGGATCTTCAAGTTGTAGAACTTTTAATAAGCTTCTAATTATTATAGATAGAATTATTAAAATAATAATTAAACAAAAAATAAATCCTAGTTCTTCTCCAGCAACAGCGAAAATAAAATCTGTATTAGCATCAGGAATTTTCTCTTTTAAAATACCTTGTCCTGGACCCTTTCCTAGTAGTCCACCATTTTTAAAAGCTTTAATACTTAAATCTATTTGGTATGTATCAGTCCCACCTAACCCCCCAAGAAATGAATTAATTCTTGATTGAACATGATCAAAAATAAAATAAGAAAAAATTGAAATTCCTAATATAAATAGGAATGCAACAATAACTAAAAAAATTGATAAACCAGCAACAAATAACTGGCAAAAAAAAGTTGCTGACAGTAAAACTGTCATTCCCAAATCAGGTTGCATAAGTATTAAAGATAAAAGAAAGAAGAAAAAAACAAAAAGTAAGGGTAAATAAAATTTTTTATCTTCTATAGATTTACTTATACACCATGCTGTCAATATTACAAAAATAGGCTTAATTATCTCTGATGGTTGAAGTGTAAGGTTAAATATTTGGAACCATCTCTTGGCACCTTTAACTTCATAATCTAGAAAAAGTATAAGAAGAATTATAAATAATAAAATAATAAATAAAAATAATGAAATTCTTCTTATATTTTTACTATCTAAGTCTGATAGTACGATAAGTAAAAAAATTGAAAAAAGGAAAAATATAGAATGTCTATTTATGGATAAATTTTCATCTATGGAAAATGAAAGTATTAATCCCGTAAAACCCAATGATAATATTAAAATTATATTAATTCTATCAATTGAGCTCCACCAATTCTTAAAATATTCCATAGTCAATTAAAACTTTTTTTTATTAATTGATTAAAATGTATGCCTCTTTCTTCAAAATTTTTGTATTGATCATAAGAGGTACATGCAGGTGCGAACAATATAGTTGATTCGTGTGAATTTTTTTTTACATCCTCAAGAGTTTTTTTGATAACTGAATTTAAATTTACTGATCTTTTAACAACTAATTCTTTTTTTAATTTTTTTTCAATAAAATATCTTGATTTTCCGTAGGTATATACACATCTTATTTTATTTTTATATTTTAGAAGAATTTCAAAATTTTTTTCTTTAGCTATACCTCCTAAGATTAAGTAGATATTATTGTAATTTACAACTGAATTTATAGTTGAATTTAAATTGGTGGATTTACTATTATTAATTATTTTTAATTTATTATTTTTAAAAATTGTAGATGATCTAAATGGAAGACCCTTAAATGTTTTTATAACCTTTAAAAAATTACTTTCTGGAAGTTTAAATATTTTGTTACAAATGTATGCTATTAAAATGTTTTGAATATTAAAATGACCCTCTAAGTCTTTTGAAATTTTCTTTATAAATAATTTCCTGCCTTTTTTGAAATAATTGTCTAAAATATAATCGTTATTAGCGAAACAATCAGCAGATTTATCGACTAAAGAAAAACTAATTTTATTTTTAATTTTTTTTTGATTAAATATTTTCCTTGAATAAATATCATCAATGGATAACAAATTAATACCATTTTTAGAAATAATATTTTTTTTCTGATTAATATAGTCACTAATTCCTTTGTACCTATCTAAATGATCGCCAGATAAATTTGTTATTACTGATATTCTGCTATCAAGCGACTTAACAGTTTCTAATTGAAAAGAACTTAATTCAATAACATGAGCATTATATTTTTTTTTAAAAAGAAAAGCATTGCATAAAGACTCTCCAATATTACCGCCAACAAATGTTTTAATCTTATTTTTTTTTAACATGTCTCCTATTAATTTAGTTGTTGTTGATTTCCCATTTGTGCCAGTAATAGCAACGATCTTTTGATTTGTTAAATTTGAAATATATAGATTTAAGTCTCTATTTACTTTTTTTGATATATTTTTTCTTTGAAATTTTTTTTGTCTTAAAGTAATACCAGGGCTTACAAAAATTTTTTCAAAATCATTCAAACTATCTTTTTTAATATTAAAAAAGTAATCTTTATTATAATTTTTTTTTATAGCTTTTCTTACTATTGGATTATCATCCCACATCTTAAATTTTATTTTTTTATTTTCAAAATAATTTACTATAGAGAGTCCTGATTTTTGCATTCCGTAAATTAAATACATTATCTAATTCTTAAAGTTGCAAGACCTATCAAGGCTAAAACAATAGTAATTATCCAAAAACGAATAACTATTGTTGACTCAGGCCATCCCTTTTTTTCAAAATGATGATGTAAGGGAGCCATTAAAAAAACTCTTTTTCCCGTCATTTTAAAAATAAATACTTGGATTACAACAGATAAGGTTTCTAGAACAAATAATCCTCCTATTATTGCAAGAAGAATTTCGTGTTTACATATTATTGCTATTGAGCCTAAAGATCCACCTAATGCTAAAGATCCAGTATCACCCATAAAAACTTTAGCAGGTGGTGCGTTAAACCATAGAAAGCCTAAAGCAGCTCCAATTAAAGAACCACAAAAAACTGCTAATTCACCAGTTCCAGGAATATATTGAATAAGTAAATAATTAGAAAAAACTATATTACCTGAAACATAAGCTATGAATGCAAAAGACATCGCTACTATCATTACAGGGACAATTGCTAAACCATCCAGTCCATCAGTAAGGTTTACTGCATTAGCTGATCCAATAATTATAAATATGGAAATTAGAAAATAAAAAATTCCAAAATCTATAATTAAATTTTTAAAGAAAGGAAATGTCATGGATGTGCTTATACTTTGATCCAAATTAATAAGAATAAAATATGTAATAAAAAATGAAAAAATAATTTGAAATATAATTCTTTTTTTTGATGAAATACCCTCACTAGTATTTGATATAATTTTTTTATAATCATCCGCAAAACCAATAGATCCAAAAATTAAAATATTTAAAAGTAAAATCCATATAAAAATATTTTGTAAATCAGCCCAAATAATAGTGGAAACAAAAACACTTAGAATAATTAATAATCCACCCATTGTAGGGGTGCCTTTCTTTGCAATTATATGTGACTCTGGTCCATCATCTCTTATTGGCTGACCAGATGGTTGAATATTTGATAATTTATTAATAATATAATTTCCAAATATGAGTGAAAAAAATAATCCTGTCAGAATAGAGGCGCCAGCTCTAAATGTTATATAACTAAAAATATTTAGAAAACTAAATAAAGATTGATATTCAAAGGCCAAATATTTAATCAAACCGATACCTGCTTTAATAATGTTTTTGCAAACTTATTTATCTTGGTTGAATTAGAACATTTAATTAAAATAATGTCATTATTATGTACTTTTCCTTTTAAAATTTGCATGATTTTATTTGTATTTTTACAATATATAAAT
>CACKSN010000002.1 GCA_902602845.1 uncultured Alphaproteobacteria bacterium
GTATGGTTGTTTTTTGAAAAGCAGTAAACCCTCTTGAAAATATCGAGTATAATAAAAATACAAGTACTGCTAATGCCAAGCACATTGCAATAAAACCATAATATTTAAAACGTAAATCTTGCGCACTTCTTTTTTTACGAAGTGCAATTATTCGTTCTTGTGTAACGATACTATTCATAGCGTTCTCTGTATTTTTTTACGATACGTAATGCTAAAACATTAAGACTTAATGTGATTACAAATAATACTAATCCTAAAGCAAATGCTGATAAGGTCCTTGGATTATCAAATTCTTGATCGCCAATTAAGGCAACAACTATTTGGACAGTAACAGTTGTAACGTTTTCAAAAGGATTAGCAGTTAAATTAGCAGCTGTTCCAGCCGCAACTACAACAATCATTGTTTCACCAATAGCTCTTGAAATTGCAAGCAGGAAAGCTCCTACAATTCCAGGAAGTGCTGCGGGTAAAATTACCTTTTTAATTGTTTCTGCTTTGTTAGCACCAATACCAAGAGATCCTTCTCTTAAACTTTGTGGAACAGAATTTATTACATCATCAGACAAAGATGAGATGAAAGGGATTATCATTACACCCATAACTAAACCAGCTGCTAAAGCACTAGTTGGAGAAGCATCGATACCTATCGATTGACCAAAAGATTTTACAAAAGGTGCTACTGTCACAAAAGCAAAAAAACCATAAACTATTGTTGGAATTCCTGCTAAAATTTCAAGTAATGGTTTGACTGTTTTTCTTACTTTTTGAGAAGCATATTCCGATAGATAAATTGCAGTTAGTAAACCAATAGGTGCTGCAACACACATGGCAACAATCATTATTAAAAAAGTTCCTGCAAATATAGGAACTGCTCCAAAAGATCCCTCGGCCGCAGCCTGACCTTCTCTAATTGGAATGAAGGGATACCATTCTGTACTAAATAAAAATTCAAAAATAGATACTTGAGAAAAAAAACGAAAACTTTCAAAAATTAATGAAAATATTATCCCAATAGTTGTTAAGACAGCGATCGAAGAACAAAAAATTAGAATATATTTTATATATTTTTCAATTGTATCCTGTGCATTGAACTGAATATTTATTTTTCTAACAGCATACAAAGAGCCAAGGACCATAATTATTATAATTGATATGTAGAATGAAATCTCGCTAGTTAATTTTAATGATTTGTATTGTGATGCGGCATTAATTATTTCTTGTGATTTACCTTCGCTGAAATCAGTATTATTTGCTACATTTCTAATTTCCGCTAAGAGAAGTCCATCATCATATGCAGCACCCTCTACGTATTCAAAACTATCTAAGATTAGATTTTGAATTATTTGTTCTTCAAAAACTGCCCAAGAAAAATAAACTATTAATGCAGGTAATAAGCACCAACTTAAGACATATTGTGCATGATAATTATATTGTGATTTAGGTTTAAGGTTTGTCGAGTATACGAGTTTTTTAATGCGTGATTGTCCAAAAATATAAGAAGAATAAATTCCTATTAGTATGAGAACTATTGACCAAAAAAACACGGTTATTTGTAATTAAAAAAAAGGGAGATTCGTATCCCCCTTTTTCATAAATTAAATATTATTATTTATAATTTTTCTGATTATTAACTGCATCTAGAACAGTTTCTCTATCAGAAGGACTAAGCTCTACTAGACCAGCTTCCAGAAGATAATCTTCGGTTGCTTCTTCGCTAACAAACTCATTAACATATTCCATAATTCCTGGAATTACGCCTATATGTGCTTTTTTAATATAAAAAAATAATGGTCTTGCTATTGGATATGAATAGTCTTGAATACCTTCCATAGAAATTTCTACACCATCTATTTTAGAAGCTTTAACTTTGTCAGTATTATTGGATAAAAAACTATAACCAAATATTCCAAAAGCACCTTTCTCCTTTGAAATGTGCTCAACATAAAGTTCGTCTTTTTCTCCACCTTCAATTACATGTCCATCTTCACGATATTTTTTACAATCCCCATCTGCGACTAACATTTCTTTAACACAACCCTTTTTCATTACTAGTGAATCGAAAGCATCTCTTGTTCCTGAAGTTGGTGGTGGTGCCATGATTGAAATTTCTACATTTGGTAAACTAGCATCAATGTCCGACCAAGTTTTTGGTGCATTACTATTGTCTTTTGCCATTGCTTGCCAAATTTGTTCTTTGGTCAAATTAAGATCTCCGTAATCATAATCTGCTGAATATGCAAACGCTATACCGTCATTGCCAATTATTACTTCAATTATATCTGTAACACCATTTTCTTTACATAACTGAAATTCTTTATCTTTTTGTGCTCTTGATGAGTTAGTTATGTCAGGATGTTCTACTCCTATGCCAGCACAAAATAATTTATGACCTCCTCCAGAACCAGTTGATTCAATTACTGGCGCTTTCATTCCCTCAGAAGCTAACTTTTCAGCTACTAAAGTAGCAAATGGATATACAGTTGATGAGCCAACTATAGAAATATAGTCTCTTGCAAATAAACTCGTTGAGCTTAGAAAAAGACAAGTTGATAAGATACAGATTATTTTTTTCATATTTATCCTCTAATTTTTTTAATCAAAAAAAATGATACAAATACTTTATTACAGTTTTATTACATTTTAATTAATAATTGGTAACGCAACTGAAAAGGTTGAACCTTTATCAATCTGACTCTCTATTTTCATTTTACCACTGTGCTTATTGGTAATGTGTTTCACTATTGAAAGGCCTAAGCCGGTTCCACCTTGATTTCTTGATCGATTTTTATCTACTCTATAAAAACGCTCAGTCAATCTTGATAGGTGTTCTTCTGAAATACCTTCTCCAAAATCTCGAAAATTAATTTCACAATAATTTATATTTTGCTCCAGTCTTTCATTTAATTCAATTTCAATTTTTGAATTTTCTTTACTATATTTTATTGCATTATCTGTTAAATTTATAAAAACCTGAATAAGAGCATCTTTATTACCTAACACATCATCTTTTGATAAATAATTGTTAATTTTAACTTCTATATTTTTATCATTAATTTTATTTTGTAAATTATCTAATACGCCTTCAATGAGATTAATGATGTTAATTTGTTCAAAATTCATTTGTATTTCATCTGATTCATATTTACTTAAAAGTAATAGATCTTCTACTAATCTAGTCATACGCCAAGCCTGATCTTCCATAGTGTCTAAAAATTTACCGACATAATTATCTAGCTTATTTTCAGAAGACGAATTTACAGAATTCTTTATAGTTTCGATATATCCTACTATAGATGACAAAGGCGTTCTTAATTCGTGACTGACGTTGGCTACAAAGTCGGTTCTCATTTGTTCATAGTTTTTTAAAGTACTCTGATCAGTTAAAGATATAATAAGTTCGCTGTAATCATTATCAAAAAAAGTTAAATCTCCTATAAAATACATGTCTGTAAAATTGCTTGGAGAAAACTCAAGTTTGGAGTCTTTTTTATTTGAAAAAGATTCTTCAATAAACTTATTCAACTCAGTTGAGCGAATAACATTGTTAATATCTATCATTTCATCAATAAATAGAAATTTCTGTTTAGCTACATTGTTATAGAAGGTAATCTGTTTGTTAATATCAATTGCTATAATTATTATGGGGAGTTTATTTAGACTTTGACTTAAGTTTTTTTTCATACTTTTTTAGTTTAGGCCAATCATTATCACTTAAAATATAACCGACACAATTTCTAGAACCACACTTACAAATGTGATCCACAAAATCAGTATCAAAAGGATAACCGTAGTTATAGAAAAGTTCGTCTCCTTTTTTTATTCGTTTAATAGAAGAAATCCAAATTTCATTATCTATAATGTCTACTTCACAATTGGGATTACATGAATGATTAATAAATTTTGCAAAATTATAATCAACATCACCGTCTATGTCGTATCTTTTATTTAACTCAAAAACATAGACCATGCCGTTATTTTTATTTTTTTTAGCTTTTCGAATTTGTCTATCAGCTCTTTTGTCACCCTCTCTTTTTGTAACTTTATCCCCTATATACTGAATAACTTTTGACCCTTTTTTAATATCATTTTTGGCAAATAAACCTGATCCGTGAAGAGGGGATTTTTTTTTGAACCACAATTTTTGTGCCATATATATATGATTAATCTATTACATTACGAAGATATGCAAATAAATTATATTATAAAATGCATCTTTTATGTATATAGACGCTTCTGTAAATTTACATGAGATTTGAAACTAAAAAAAAATATTATCGGACAATCTGGATATCAGATACACATTTAGGTACTAGTGGATGTAAAAGCTCAATGCTTTTAGAATTCTTAAAAGAGACAGATTCGGAATATTTATTCTTAGTAGGCGATATTGTTGATGGATGGCGTATGCGTAAGAAAATGTATTGGCCTCAAGAACACAATGATGTGGTTCAAAAAGTTTTAAAGAAAGCCAAAAATGGAACTAAAGTGGTACTCATCCCAGGTAATCATGACGAAGTATTAAAAGATTTTACAAATTTTTCTTTTGGAGAAATTTCAATAAAAAATGAAGATAAGCATCAATTAGCCGATGGAAGAAAAGTTCTTATTACGCACGGAGATGAATTTGATGCTGTCATTATTAATGCAAGATGGCTAGCTAAAGTTGGATCAGCACTTTATGAATATTTATTAAAATTAAATAATGTATTTAATTTTGTTCGAAGAAAGATGGGTTTGTCTTACTGGTCACTATCTCAATATTTAAAAAAGAAAACGAAGCATGCAACCAATTTTATTAGTAACTTTGAGTTTGCTGTGTCTGATAGAGCAAGAAGGGAAAATGCCGATGTTGTCGTATGTGGTCATATACATAGACCTGAAATAAAAGAATTAAATGGCGTTTTATATTGCAATGATGGCGATTGGATTGAAAGTTGCACAGCCCTAGTAGAAGATGAGGTTGGCAATTTATCAATTTTAAATTGGCCAGAAGAAAGAGAAAAATTAAAGTTAGTTTCTCTTGAAGAAAGACGTAAAATTAAAGAGGATGCAGCATAAAAAAATTGCTTTAGTAAGCGATGCATGGGTTCCTCAGGTAAATGGTGTCGTTAGAACATTTCAAAGCATAATTCCTATTTTAGAAAAAAAAGGGTTTGAGATAAAAATTCTTCATCCTGAAATGTACAATAATTTTAGTTATCCGTGGTATAAAGAAATAAAAATATCTTATAATACTAAAAAGGTTACAAAAGAATTTTTTAAAAGTTTTAATCCTGATATCATTCATATAATTACTGAGGGTCCAGTTGGATTTGCTGGAAGAAAATATTGTAAGAGAAATAATCTAAAATACACCTCTTCATTCCACACACGTTTTCCTGACTACATAAAACAAAGAGCGTTTATTCCAAAATCTTTAACCTACTCAATTTTGAGAAGTTTACATAACGATTCCTATAAAGTCTTAGTTCCATCTAATTCGATGATTCAAGAATTGAAAAAATATAACTTTAAAAATTTAAAAGTCTGGAACAGGGGTGTTGATACTAAACTTTTTGATCCAAATAAAAGAAATAGAACAGATAAAAATTTACAGCTCACTTATGTAGGACGTGTTGCAATTGAGAAAAATATTGAAGCATTTTTAAATCTAAAAGGAGATTATATAAAAACTGTAGTTGGTGATGGTCCTGAGCTACAAAAATACATTAGGAAGTATCCTGAAGTTAACTTTGTTGGATTAAAAGAAGGTGAAGAGCTTGCTGGATACTATGCTAACGCTGATGTATTTGTATTTCCATCTAAAACAGATACTTTAGGTAATGTAATTCTTGAAGCTCTGGCCTGTGGAACGCCCATTGCTGCCTTTCCAGTTACTGGTCCAAAAGATATTTTACAAAACTCAAATATAAATACATTGGATGAAAATCTGAATGACTCAGTTAAGAAAGCTCTGAAAGTTAGCAGAAATGATTGTAGAAATTTCGCTCTAAAATTCAAGTGGGATGATTGTACTAATGAATTTTTACAATCACAAATAGATGCGAATAGTGGAGCTTTATTATTTAGTTGATTTTATTTTTAAGCAAATAAATAAATATACCCAATTAAAAAAAGAGGTAATTGCAATCCAAAATTAGTTAACAAAGCTTTGTCTCTAGTCATGTATCCAACTACTGACCATCCAACTGCACCTGTTCCATGAATAATAATATTATAGGGATATATATTGATATTAGTCAGTAATATTCCTGATAGGACTAAAAAGGTACTAAACCACTTGATTCTATTGATCGAGACATCTGTCATAAATTCTCCTATTTTCTTTTATTTTTGTCTTTTAAACGTATCTTTAGGATAAAGATATTAATCAAAATGTAACGAAAATTTAACATTCCTTTATTTTTCTTATAAAAGTTCTATAAGCGCCCAATGTTTGGATTAAAAAGTGCATCATTATTTGGTGAAACCAAAAAGCTTGAGAGAGAAATTGACGAATTTGTTGATATTGTTTCTGAAGTAGGCTTGGTATTTAAATCTATTGTTCCAACTTATCTTAATCATTCTGCCAATGGTAAATTTGAGGAAATGGTTGAAAAAGTTAAAGAAATGGAAAGTAAAGCCGACAAAATTACGAAAGATGTTGAGCATACATTATATGAAGAAACGTTAATACCAGATGCAAGAAGTGATGTGTTACGACTTCTCGAACATATTGATGAATTGATTGGTATGTACCAAGGAAATTGTTATCATTTCTCTATTCAAAAACCTAACTTTCCGAAAGAATTTCATGATGATCTAATTGAATTAACAGAGACTGTTGTTAATTGTGTTGAGTCACTTTGTTTAACTGTCCGATCATTTTTCAGAGACATTAAATCAGTTAGAGATAATGCACATAAAGTTACTTTCTATGAAAAAGAATCAGATATTAAATTTAGTTCTCTAGCTAGAAAAATTTTTGATTCTGAATTACCTTTAGATCAAAAAATGCACTTGCGATATTTTGTAGAGAAGATCGATCGTATATGTGATCAGGCAGAAGATATAGCAGATGAGGTTCAAATTTACGCTATTAAACGTTCCGTTTAATTTTCAATGGAAATTACAATTTTAATTTTTTTACTTGGTGGTCTTTTTTTAGGTTGGTCCCTTGGTGCCAATGATGCAGCAAATGTTTTTGGAACTGCTGTTGGAACACGAATGGTTAGTTTCACAAGTGCAGCAATTATTTGTAGTGTCTTTGTTATACTTGGTGCAATTATAAGTGGTGCAGGTACAACTGAAACATTAGGTAAGCTTGGTGCAATAAATGCTCTGCCCGGCGCATTCGCTGCCTGTGTAGCAGCTGGGATATCAGTTTACTTAATGACAAAAGTTGGCTTACCTGTTTCTACAACACAAGCAATTGTCGGAGCGATCGTTGGTTGGAATTTATACACGGGATCTTCAACTAATATTCAAGTTTTATTAACTATATTGAGTACATGGATTCTGTGTCCGATAATAGCAGGTGTAATTGCAATGGGTTTATTTACTTTTACAAAAAAAGTTATTTTAAATAGAAAATTGCATATCTTAAGACTGGATGCTTATACGAGAACAGCCTTACTTTTGGCCGGTGCTTTTGGTGCTTACAGTTTAGGTGCAAATAACATAGCCAATGTAATGGGAGTTTTTGTTCCTATTTCTCCTTTCACAGATGTGAATATGGGTAACCTATTTATTTTTTCATCAAAAGAACAATTATTTTTACTCGGTGGTTTAGCAATTGCTGTTGGTGTCTTTACGTACTCAAAAAGAGTAATGTATACAGTTGGAAGTGATCTATTGAAGATGTCTCCTGTAGCAGCTTTTATTGTTGTTGTTTCACATTCTATTGTTTTATTCTTATTTGCCTCCCAAGGTATTAGTGCTTTTTTACAATCAATTAATCTTCCTTCTATCCCACTTGTTCCTGTTTCTAGTTCGCAGGCTGTTGTTGGAGGTGTTATTGGAATTGGTCTTTTAAAGGGAGGAAAAGAAGTACAATGGTCTATTGCAGGTAGAATATCAATGGGTTGGATTACTTTACCAATTATTGCAGCTATTATTTCTTTGATAGTCCTTTTTATTTTAGAAAATATTTTTAATTTAACAGTTTCTTTTTAATTTACGGCTCTATAAGCAAAAATAAATTCTTCTTGAATTTTAGATTCAATTGCACCTTTTCGCCTTGATCGAACTAAATCGATTGCTTCTTGTTTAGGATAATTAAATTCTATAAGTAAAATAGCGGCGATAGTTCCCGCTCTTCCTTTTCCACCACGGCAATGTAAAACTATATTTTTTCCATCTATCAATTCGTTCTTTAATAAAACTTTTGTTGTTTCCCATTTATATTTAAAATCTTTATCTGGTGCTCCCATGTCGTAGATGGGTAAATGATACCAATGTAATTTATGTTCATAAATACTTTTGACAAAAAAAGTTTTATCACACAATTTTTCAAATTCACTATCTTCAACAAAAGAAGTAATAGAACTACAATTGTTATTTTTAAATATATCTAATTCATTTGCTAAAATTTTTTCTTCAAATACGCCATTAGAATTAAGACCTGGAAAAGAAGTTAATATAATTTTACCTGCAAATGACTTAGCGTCAATAAAATCATAATCACTAAATTGCATTTACGCTTGTTTAGCTAAAAAAGACTGTCTTGCTTCCTCTAAATAATGACGAAAGTGTTCAACATCGGGTGTTTTTTTATCAAGAATTTTTGCTAAATCATCAAATCTTCTTAACTCGACAGCTTCATCCATAAAAGGTTTGCTAATAAATTCCTCTGCCTCTTCTTTAGTAAACGGACCGCCTTGCACTTTTAAAGAAAGCTTCGATGCTTCGGATAGACTATCATAATATCCATCTTCAACACTTGATAAATATCTTTTTGAGTCAACATGAGCTCTTATTGGTAAAATAACATTTTCACCAAAATATTTTTTTAAAAAATCTGCACCTAAATTTTCATGATGACCATCTTTACCTTCGTGGATTGGATCACCATCTTCATATATTAGATGTCCTATATCATGGAGTAAGGCTGCAGCAATTGTGGGGCCTGGTAATTTATGTTGTTCAGCCAGATCAGCACATTGAAGGGCGTGCTCAAGCTGTGTCACATCCTCATTACCGTATTGAATATCAGCGCCTTTTGTTTTCAAAAGATTTAAGAGATAATCTACGATATTTTCTTCCATTCTCATTTATAATTAACTTATTAGAAAATAATTTCAATTCTAAGTTTAATACGATTGATCAAATTTATAATAATATTTAAGAAGATAATAAGTTTAATGGATAAAAAATTATTAACACCAGGTCCTCTAACGACTTCAATGTCTACAAAAGAAGCTATGCTTCATGATTGGGGTTCGAGAGATACAAAATTTATTGATCTTAATGCATCAATTAGAGATTCCCTTGTTAAATTAATAGATGGTGAAGATAAATATCAATGTGTTCCAATGCAGGGAAGTGGAACTTTTGCTGTAGAGTCTATGGTAAGCTCTCTTACACCAAAAGATTCTAAAATTCTGATTCTCATAAACGGTGCCTACGGTCAAAGAATGAAAAAGATGTGCACTTATTTAGGTAGGGATTTTATTGAATATGAAGTTGCTGAACATGAAGTACATGACATAGACAAAATTGAAAAGCTAATTGATAGTAACGACTTAACACATGTCTTTGCTGTATATTGTGAAACAACATCGGGTATTTTAAATCCTATTGAAGATATTGCAAAATTAGTTGAAATGAAAAATTTATCTTTATTCATCGATGCAATGAGTGCCTTTGGTGCACTACCCTTAAGTTCTAAAATAATTACTTTTGATGCTGTTGCCGCTTCATCAAACAAATGCTTGGAAGGTGTGCCAGGTGTTGGTTTTATTCTTGTTAAAAATGAGGTTATTCAAAATGCAAAAGGCAATAGTCACTCACTAAGTCTGGACTTGTATGATCAATGGCAAGCGATGGAAAAAAATAAACAATGGCGATTTACACCACCAACACATGTATTAGCTGCATTTAATCAAGCTATTGAAGAACATAAGCAACAAGGTGGTGTAGAGGGAAGAGGTAAAAGATATAAAAAAAATTGTGAAATTATATGCAATGGAATGAAAGAGTTAGGATTTAAGCAATTACTACCTGATAATTTACAAGCACCAATCATTATTACTTTTAAACAACCTAATGATCCTAAATTTAACTTTGAGAAATTTTATAATGCTCTTAGTGAAAAAAATTTTTTAATTTATCCTGGAAAACTAACAGTAGCAGAAACATTTAGAATTGGGTGTATTGGTAATTTAGATGAACAAGATATGATGGATACAATAAAAGCTGTAAAAGAAGTCGTTACTGAATTAGGATTAACATTAAACTAATACAAGAATGACAAAAGAAATTGAAATACCTCTAGTAAAAGCAACAGATGAAAATCTTAAAGGGTATGGGTATTTAATCGATAGTTTTGAAAAAAGTGATATTGAAATTGTGACTTGGCCAAAACAAGGATGGCGAGAAATAGAAGAGGGAACAGGTAATGAAGGCGGAACTACCGAAGGCTCTTTTGATACTTGGTGGCAAGGAGGCATCCTATATGGACAAAATAATGCTGTGCAACATAAGAGTGATTACGAAGTAGATGGGAAATATATACTTGGTTACGCCAATAATCCTGATCAAGAATTACGAAAAGAAAAATATTCAGATCCAACAAAAATATTTCTATGGCATGCAAATTATCACCCTGATGGAGGTCAACTTTTTTTTCCTGAAGAAAATAAACCATTCATATGTCCTTTAGCCTTACCGACAGACGATATAGAGCCTGAACATTTCAAAGCATTTTATTGTGACGGATCGAAAGGTTTGTATATTCATCCAAATATTTGGCATGAAGGGGTATTTCCAGTTACAGAAAAACAATCTTTTCAAGGAAAACAAGGTAAAGTACATGCAAGGGTTAGCATCGACTTAAAAGAGGAATTTAATAAATATATTTATTTTAAAACTGCGATCTAATCATAAATATATATATTAAATAATGAAAATTATTCACCTTTCAGACCCTCATATTTATACAGATAAAATTCATGGAATAGATCCTGTCAGTAAATTTAAAAAAGCACTAAGTCACATAAAAAATAATCATGGTGATGCAGATTTATTTGCAATCACTGGTGATATTACGGACTTAGGTGATAAAGATTCTTATCAATTATTTATAAAAATAATTGATGAAGCATACTTACCTAAGAATTTAAATCCTCAACTAATTATAGGTAATCATGATAACAGAGATGAGTTTAAAATAAACTTTCCTAATATTGAAACTGATCCAAATGGATTTATTCAATACTTTAAGGATATAGATAATAAACGTCTAATTTTTATAGATACGAATCTGATTAATACTCACCAAGGACATTATTGTGAAAAAAGACAGGAATGGTTAAATAATATTTTAAGTAAGACTAATACAGATACGTATATCTTTATGCATCATAATCCACTTGCATTAGTAAAAGAGGAGAGTGATGGAATAGGATTACAACAAAAAGAAGAGTTTCAAAAAATTTTAATTGAAAATAATAAGATGATAAAACATATTTTTTTTGGTCATCAACATATTACAAGTTCTGGTTCTTATTGTGGTGTTACTTTTTCTTCCCCAAGAAGTACTTGGTCTCCTCTAATACCTAACTTTTCAAATGAATATCGTTTAGGAACAGCAAATACTGATACAAATTATAATGTTGCAATAATTAGATCTGACGCCCTAATTATTCATACAGAGGATTTTTTAAAAACAGAAGTTAATTGGTTTAAATAAAAATTATTTTTTTTCGATTACAAAAATTTCGTTGTTAAAATAAAGTCCTTTATTTTTTTTAACTATTTTTTGAACTACTTTTTCATAGTTTTTAGTTTTTTCTATTTTCATTACTTTGTCGTCATCCATTTGATTGACATATATAGATGCATTCCAAGCAGAAAAAACTAATGATGTCGCTATACCTCCACTGATTTCTGTTGGTAGAGCTCTCAATTTACATTTAATAATTCTTTTTTCTCCAAAAGATAAACTGCTTAATAAATCTTTATCTAAATTTTTCTTAAGATAAGAAATGATACTATTTCCAAGAGAAGGAAAGGGGTTCTCTTTTGGCCAAATTTTTCTAATTATTTCATTAGCAGGATCTTTTCCTGCTGCATGAATAGTTAATAATTTCCCTTTTGATTTTAATGCTCTAATCATTGGTTCGATGACGTATTTTGATTTCTTTTCTGCAGAAATTCTTGAGCGATAAGGCTGTGAAGCAATAATAAGATCAAATTTATTATCTGATTTTTTTTTGGTAGGTATTAATTCATTAACATTAAATTCTTGATCTTCGCGGTAGATAACCATCACTGAAGGTTCTTTATAAGTATGGTTACCTGACTTTTTATTAATTTCTATATTCCATTTTTTTTCTAAAAATTCATTTTGTTTTCTTAATTGTTGGGCAAATTCAAGAGAAGTATCTCCTTTTAATTTAACAATATTCCAATTAATTTTTTTCTGTTTAACTTCATTTTTTGATTTAAGGTTTGCGGCTTCCGCGTAGTGTAGATTTGAAATGACAAAAACAGTGTTCTTATGTTCAACAAACCTGTCGGGTAATTTTTCTAAACCTAACCTTACATCTTCAATACTTATTTCTTTTGTGCAAATTAATAGAGGTACGTTAGGCCTAGCCTCGTGGCACTGACGCATAACATTCATAAGTAAGGAACCATCACCCATACCAGCATCAAATATTTTTATGCCAGGTTTTTGAGGTTTAATTTTATTTACGTGGGGGCGAATAGCATCGGCAATTTGATTTTTTTCATTTGTTGTTGTGACAAATAATAAGTATTTTTGTCTGTTATCATAAAACCTAAAATTTTTTTTCATTACTAATAAAGTCCCATTGATTTAGCAGAAGAGATGAAGGCTTCTTTATTGCCAATAAAGTTTTTACCTCGTTCCCCTAAAAACGCATCATCTACTATATTATTCCATTCTTGAACAGGAACTTTTATTTCATTTAAGTTAAGAGGAACCTCTAAAGAACGCATAAATTCACTCAAATGATTTGCAGCATTCTCTAGATTATCGTTAAAAATTAATTTTAGTCTTTCCTCAGCTACACTGTCAATTCCAACCATACTTTTAGTAATCATGGGTAAAGTAAATGAACAAGCAATACCATGCTGAATACCGTAATTGAGTGTCACAGGGTATGATAGATTGTGCGCAATAGCAGTTTTCGTATTGGAAAACGCTAAGCCAGCATGAACGCAAGCACGTGCAATATTTGATCGTAATTCAACATTTCTCAGATCTTTTGAAAGCAATGGTAAATTTTCTAATACCAGTTTTGATGCTTGTATTGCATGAGAAGCAGAAATTGGGTTCGCATTAATATTCCAAATACTTTCCATTGAATGGGATAGTGCATCTAAACCAGTTGAAATGGTCAAGCCTAAAGGCTTATCAACCATAATAGATGGATCAATAATTGCTTTTTCTACATAAAGAGATTTATGCGCCAAAGATAATTTATTATTTTTTTCTTTATCCCATATTGTGGCCCAACACGTAAGCTCACTTGATGTTCCAGAAGTTGTAGGTACCGCAATAATCTTGATTGGATTTTCAACTTTTGGACTTTTCTTATTTCGAACGAAACCTGTTAGATATTCTTGTTTATCTTTAAATGCGGCAATTGCTTTAGCTGTATCTGTAACAGATCCACCGCCTATAGCTAAAATATAATCTACCGTTTCATTGATTGAAGAAAATTTATTTTGTAACTCTAAAATATCCTTATAGTCTGGATTAGGCTGAACATCCGTCATAATAGATAAAGGTGGATTTGAAGATGAATTTAATTCATCGCTATATTTTTTAAAAATTTCTTCTGGATGAGTGATTATGATGTAGTTCTTATTTTTAAGAGCATCATGTACTTCTTTAAATCTATTTTCTCCAAAAATAATTTCGACTGGGTTAAAATAATTCCACATTACTTTAAATTGATTTTGCCGCTTTAGTTAAAATTGTCATTTTCTCAATTGCTTGTTCTCGCGTAAAGAAACCTAAACCACAATCTGGTGCAGCTATTAAACGGTGTTCATCAATATGTTCTAGTGAATCTTTGATACGAACTCTTACTTCTTCAACAGACTCCATTCTACTTTTTGCAATATCAATAAATCCAAAAATTACTTTTGTTTTAGTAAATTTTTCTAAAAGATTTAAATCATTATGCCTATGTGAATCTTCTAAAGATACTTCATCAATAGTTGAGTCATCTACAAGTGATGCAATTCTATCATAAGCATCTAGATCAGCCTTTTTATATCCTTCTGAATCTAATGAGTTAGGATAACCACAACAAATATGGCAAACGCGTTGCACTTCTTTAGGTATACCATGCATCATTCTTTCTAAATTTTCCATACCGTAAGAATGGGCTTCATCAGGCTTTCTGGCAAATACTGGTTCATCAATTTGAATATACTGACAACCTGCATCTACAAGTGCTTTAACTTCTTTATTCAGGGCTAATGCTAAATCAAAACCAAGTTTCTTCATGTCATCATAGTAATTATTTGCAATTGAATCTGTAATTGTCATTGGTCCAGGTAGCGTAATTTTAACTGGGTTTTTTGTAAATTGTTGTGCACTCTTCCAGTCTAAATGCATACGTATTTCTTTACTTGAAATTGGTGCAACGATAGTTGGAAGGTCTGCTTCGAACGCACCTTGTCTTACTGACTTATGTGTAACTTCCTGAAAACTTACACCATTTAAAAATCGACATTGATATAATACATAACTCTCGCGCCTAACTTCCCCATCTGTTGGAACATCAATACCCGCACTTACTTGATCAGTTATAACTTCTTTAATTGCTGCTAAAAATAATTTTTCAGCATCCGCACCTGCAGACTCTAATGCTTTTTCATATGCGCCAGGTGACCAATTTGATAATAATCCTTTTGATGCTTTTCTCTCTTCTTCTGATTTTGTACCTAAAAACCAATCTTGAATGGGTGTTTGTTTAGGTTTTGGATAAGCACCTATTGTAGTTGTTTTAAGAGGCATCTATTTTTACTCCCATTTAAATTTAAAATAAAACAGCGGCTTTTATAAAGCCGCTGTAATAAAAAGTTAATAATAAATAATCTCAAATTACATAAGATCGTTTATTTCTTCCATCATTTCTTCTTGAAGATCTGCCATATCATCAGCGTCGCCTGTAGCAATTTCTTCCGTGAAATCATAGATTACCTGTGTAACAGCTAATCCATTTTCTCCAGGATACGCAAACCAATCAGCAAGAAGTGGAAGTTGTTCAACAGCAGTAAGTTTATTAGGGTTTTGACTATAGAAGTCACCTAATAAATCATTCGCTGCTTTGTTTGGTGGAACATATCCAGTTGTTTCAGCAACTAATGCAGCACCGATACCTGATGTAATGAACTTTAAGAAAGTCCATGCAGCATCAACTCTTGCTGGATCATCAGATGTAGACACTAACATTGCAGCGTTTCCACCTGCTGGTAATCTTGCTGGTGTTCCATTGTTTACTCCAGCCATTCCAGGGAATGGTGCAGTTTTTAAAACAAAGTCTGCCTTTGCAGCATTAACTGAACCCAAGCTTGAAGTAGACCAGAACATCATACCAATAGTACCTGCGTTAAACGCAGCTTGACCATCAGCAATTGAATAGTTTGGCATATTACATCCGCTCATGATTGATTTCATTTGCTCTAACGTTGCAAGTCCTGCATCTCCACCCATATTTACAGCTCCATCTTTAACCATTGGAACATTCTGAGTATGCATTAATGCTTGGTGGAACCAGTTACCTGTAATGTTCCAACCAAAGTATAGAGTTCCTTTACCAGCTGCTTCTAATTTATTACATGCTGCAATAACTTCGTCCCAGTTAGTTGGAATACTATCTACACCTGCTTCAGCTAATAAATCCATATTATAATATCCAACTGGTGTTGATACAGAAAATGGTAATCCATAAACTTCACCACCGAATGTTGAAAGACTTAACATAGCAGAATGGTAACCATCTTTTTCAAAAGCTGCTTCTTTTGCGATAAATGGCTCTAAAGATTTAGCAATACCTTTGTCAACTAGAGGTGCCTGTCTGTTAAGACCTTGCATTGTTACATCTGGTAAATTACCTGAAGTAGACTCTCTGAAGATTGTTGCAGTTGCATCCTCATAGTTTTCATAAGTTGCTCTAAATTTAACTTGAATATCTGGATGTGCTTTTTCAAACTCTGGCATAATAGCTTGAAACGTAACATCGAATAATCCTGAATAAGGATAAGCTACTTCTATTTCAATAGACTTAGCTGAATTAACAGAACCATAAAAACCGAAAGCTAATACGGCTGCCAATCCTGTAATTAATTTTTTCATTTAATCCTCCCGATTGAATATAATAATTTAATCTAACATGTAGTCCCAAAGGGTTACAATTTTATTACGAAAATATTACTAAAAAATAAGCTTATTTTTCCACAGCAATAGAGAAAAATTAGAGAAAAAATGATTTTTACCAGGGTAGTGAGAAGGTTTTTACATTAGTAAAGCTTTTCATTGCTTCAATTACACCTTCTTTATAACCAAGACCTGAATCTTTAATTCCTCCAAAAGGAGACATTTCAATTCTATAGCCTGGAACTTCCCAAATATTTACAGTGCCAACATTTAAGCCTTGAATATATTTTTTTGCTCTCATGAAGTTATTTGTACATACACCAGATGATAATCCGAATGCGGTTGAATTAGATATTTTCATTACAGCTTCATCGTCATTAGGCACACGAATGATTGGTATAACTGGACCAAATGTTTCTTCTAAAACTAATTCACTTTTAGGATCAACATGATCTACAACTATTGGAGGTAACAAAGCACCCTTTCTTCCAGGGTGATATAAAATTTTTGCACCGTCTTCTTCAGCCATAGAAACTCTTTTATCAAAAAGTTCTGCAGCTTGAGCATTAACAACAGTACCTAAGTCTGTTTCCATATTCATAGGATCACCAAATTTAATTTTCTTAGCACGCTCGAGAGCCATTTCAACAAATTGATCTGCAATGGATTCTTGAACCAGTATTCTTTTAACAGCTGTACAACGTTGACCAGAGTTTTTCGTTGCTCCAGTAACAGCTAGCTCAACAGCTTTTTTAAGATCATCACCATCTAAGTCATTTAAAACAATTAAAGGATCATTACCACCAAGCTCAAGAACTGTTCTTTTGTATCCAGCTTGTTCAGCAATTAATTTTCCTACACCTACACTGCCTGTAAAAGTAATTAGATCAATATTTGGATTCTTGATCATTTCTGATCCGATATCTTGAGGCCATCCAGTTACAACTGAAAACATTTCTGGTGGTAAACCTGCTTCATATAAAACATCAGCAAGTACCATTGCTGTTAAGGGTGTTAATTCTGTTTGTTTACATACAGTACAATTATTAGTTGCAATTGAAGGTGCAATTTTATGCGCTACCATATTCAAAGGATGATTGAATGGAGTGATTGCTGAAATTGCCGTTAAAGGTTCTCTTATGGTAAATATTTTTCTCGCTTTTCCATGCGGAGTTAAATCACAAGAAAATATTTCTCCATCATCAAGAATACAAAGTTGAGCCGTTAATGAAAAGACATCAAAAGCTCTTCCTACTTCGTATAAAGAATCTTGTTTTGAGATACCAAGTTCTAAAGTAATAATATCAGAAATTTCTTCTTTTCTTTTAACAAGTACTTCTGCAGCAGTTTGAAGAATTTTTTGTCTCTCGTATCTTGTAAGTTTAGGTTGGTAATTTGCAGCAATATCTAAAGCCTTTCTAGCATGCTCTGCAGTACCGGCTGGAACCGTTCCGATTACTTCACCTGTAAAAGGGTACTCAACATTTATTGTTTTATCTGAGGTAACTTTTTCTCCAGCAATACGCATTGCTTCATTAATCATTTTTTTGTGCATCATAGGGCTCCGTTAATTGCATAGTAAAATGCATCATAGTTATATAATTGTTTGTTAGTATCTAAATTTTGTAATTTTAAATTTGATATGAATGGCACTTCTCTTTCATGAAGTCCACCGTGTGAACGTAAAGGTTCATTTAATCCAGAAAGATTGTGTTTATCTTCTGATGAACCAATAGTCATAAATTCTGAAGACATACATATAATATCCCCCATTCTATCTGGAGGTAAATTATAAGAAGAGCATCCTTCGTCTTTTGTTAAAACAACTTCTATATCTTTTATTTCTTTTATAGCATCTACAACTGAATCTATCTTACTTTTGTCTTCTAAATAAATTGTTGCAAAAGAACCAAGTGAACCATGATGCACAACATATGGATCTGTAATTGGAAGAATAACTTTAGCCATGTTTGGTTCAAATTTTTTATCTAAATAATCTTGTAAAAATATTGCATTAGGTGAACCATCTTCTTTTGATTTTGGTTTCATACCGTGATCTGCTGTGATGATTATAGAAACATTCTCCTTATTTAAAAGACCAATATATTTATCAAACATTGCATAAAATTTATTTGCTGTTTCATTTCCTGGCGCATATTTGTGTTGAATATAATCCGTAGTCGATAAATACATGATATTTGGTTTGAACTCTTCAAGAAGCTTTACACCTGCAGCCATTACAAATTCAGAAAGTCCTTCAGAGTATACTTCTGGCACTGGCATCCCTAACCAATCGTTTACATTATCTATACCATTGAGATCTTTTGTTGCTTGATCAGATTTTTCAGCAGAAAAACAAATAGCTCTCTCATCATCAAAACTTAATCCGTTTCCTAAAAGTGTTCTCAGCTTATCTTTTGCAGTAACAAGCGCAATTTTAGAACCAGAATTGTAAAATTTTTCAAAAATAGTTGGTGCTCGCATATATTTTGGGTCATTCATCATTACTTCTTCACCGGTCTCGGGTGTATAAAAGAAGTTTCCGCATATACCGTGAACAGAACTTGGTTGGCCTGTTACAATCGAAATATTATTTGGATTTGTAAAACTTGGAATAGCGCTGTGAACTAGTAGGTTTTCACCACTTGCAATTAATTTATCAAGGTTTGGTGTAAGATTTGATTTTGATGCTTCTTCGAGATACTCTTTTTGACTACCATCAAGGCAAATCACAATAGCAGTTTTTGAAAAATTACTTGGATATTCTCTTTTATTAATTTCTAAGTTATCGGACACAATTTCATCTAATATATATTATTAAAAATACGAATTTATAGTTATCTGCTAGTTAAACTCAATGATAATTTGAATATTTGTTAATAAAATTGAAATAAAACTGAAATAAATCGATTTAAAATATTCTCAAATTTAATAAAATTTTGTAGATTAAAGTTAAGATAGAGGGGGAATGAGTGGGGACTATATCACTTAAAAATATTTCAAAGTCATTTGGGTCTACACAAGTACTTAATAATTTGAATGTTGATATAAACGATGGAGAATTCTTAACATTAGTTGGTCCATCTGGTTGTGGTAAATCTACATTACTTAGAATAATTGCAGGATTGGAACAACAAACTTCGGGCGATGTATTAATAGATAATAAAAATGTAAATAGAGTTAGAGCCAGTGAAAGAGATTTGGCAATGGTATTCCAATCATATGCTCTTTATCCTCATCTCACAGTAAGAAGAAATTTAGAAACTCCATTAAGACTAAGAGACTATAATGCATTTGAAAGACTGCCCTTAATTGGTAATTTTTCTCCAAGCAAAAAGGATAAGACAGAATCTATAAATCAATTAGTAAATAAAACTTCTGAAACTCTAAAAATTTCAGAACTATTAGATAGAAAACCTGGACAATTGTCAGGTGGTCAAAGACAAAGAGTTGCTCTTGGTCGTGCTATGGTTAGAGAGCCTGTTGCCTTTTTAATGGATGAACCTCTTTCAAATTTAGATGCGGCCTTGAGAGTTCACATGCGATCTGAACTATCTGAACTTCATAATTCACTTAAAACTACTTTTGTGTACGTAACACATGATCAAGCAGAAGCGTTAACTATGTCTTCTCGAATGGCTGTTATGATTGATGGAAATTTATTACAACTAGATACACCTCAAGAAGTATATGACAATCCTTCCTCATTAAGTGTGGCTCAATTTGTTGGAAGTCCAAAAATAAATATATTTAAAGGAACTGCCGACTCTAGTGGGACTGTAAGTTTTCTCAATGTTAATCTAAAAAGAAAAAGTTCTGAAAGTAATACAGACTTACATATTGGTATTCGACCAGAACATTTAGAAATTACAAATGAAAGTAATGAAAATACATTTAGTGGAACAGTAGCATATAGAGAAAATTTAGGTTCAGATATTTTCTTTCATGTAAATATTGAAGACGGTTCAAATAAAATAATTGTAAGGGGCTTACCACAATTTACAAATCAAATTTCAAACGGTTCTAATGTGAATATTAAAAGAGTTTCAGATAAAGCATTACTATTTAGTGAAGCAGGAATGAGGGTTCAATTTACTAATGCATAATTCAAAAGCTCATATATGGTTTATTGCACCAGCAATAATACTGATGATAATTATTTTAATTTTTCCTCTTTTTCTTGCAGGAGGAATTTCTTTTACTGACTATAATTTAGGAAACAAAACATTCGAGTGGGTTGGACTAGAAAATTATGACAAAATGTTCAATCGCAAAACATATGTCAAAATGATTTGGGCCACAGCGACGTATGTTATTGTTGTCGTTCCAATTTCTGTTGTACTTGGATTATGTGCTGCTATGCTCTTAAATTCACTAAGGTTTGGCGCTGATATATATAAAACAATTTTCTTTCTTCCAGTTATGGCTACTCTTCTTGCAATGGCGATTGCATGGGAATTTACTCTTCATCCAACATTAGGAATCGTAAATAGTTTTTTAGCAAATGGGTGTGGAGGAGTTAGAGAATTCATTCTTGGTTTTCATTGGTTACCTTGGGTAGACTCTCAAGAAAGCTGGTATGCAGTGGCGTGTGCAAACAACATGGATTTTCCATATTGGTTAAAACAAAAAAATACTGCGATTTGGACAGTATGTTTCATAGGAATTTGGCAGGCTTTTGGTTTTAATATGGTTTTATATTTAGCTGGCTTAACAAGTATACCAAGGGAGTTATACCAAGCTGCAGAAATGGATGGAGCAAAATCCACATGGGAACAATTTAAACTTGTTACATGGCCAATGCTTGGTCCAACAACGTTGTTTGTTGTCACTATTACTACCATTAGAACATTTCAAGTATTTGATACCATCGAAATACTTACTAAAGGTGGTCCATCAAAAACAACGTATGTCATGATGTATGCAATCTTTGAAAAAGCTATTCAACAAAACTTAACAAGTATCGGTGCAGCAATCACTGTCGTCTTTATTGGGTTTATTCTTGTGTTAACGTTTTTCCAAAGATATGTCATTGAGAAGAGGGTTCATTATTAATGGAAGCTAAACAATATATTGGGGAAGGTTGGAAGCATGCAATCTTAATTATTGGGGCAATCGTAGTGATGCTCCCTTTTTATATGATGGTTTCTATGTCATTAAAGTCTCAGCAAGAAATCCAATCAATATCTGGCGGTCTTATTGGTGCGCAAGAAACTCAAACGTTTCCCGTATGTGTTAAAACTGGTTATTCAGAAGAAACATGTACAATGAAACCATATCAATACAACTATTGGTTTGCTTTTGAAAAAGCTCCTATTCCTAGATACTTAATGAATGGTGTCATTGTTACTTTATCAATCTTCATCATTCAGGTTCTTGTTGCCTTACCGTGCGCCTATGCACTCGCCAAGTTGCGGTTTTACGGGCGAGAGTTTGTTTTCTCGATGGTTTTATTTTGTTTGCTCATACCAGTACACGGAATTGCGCTTCCATTGTATGTTATGTTGGCCCAGGCAGGATTAGTTGACACCTATTCCGCCTTAATACTCCCCTGGACAATATCGGTGTTTGGAATCTTTTTAATGCGGCAATTCTTTATGACGGTACCAGATGAATTAATTGATGCCGCCAGGATGGATGGTATGGGAGAGTACGCTATCGTATGGAAAGTAATGCTTCCAACTGCAATACCAGCGTTACTTGCTTTTGCAATATTCTCAGTTGTTGCACACTGGAATGATTATTTCTGGCCTCGAATGGTAATAACAGGAAATAGAGATCTCTTTACGCCACCACTTGGTATAAGAGAATTCAGAGGCGGAATTGATAGTGATGAATTTGGTCCTATGATGGCTTCGATAGTTACAGTAACCGTTCCTCTAATTGTTGCTTTTATAATCGCGCAAAAACGATTTATTGAAGGAATTACTTTGACAGGCATGAAGTAAATTCTTATCTACTGATGACATTGTCAGTAAATTTTATTTTTATCTTAATTCTTGTATCTGCTCTATGTCATGCAGTTTGGAGTGCTATAATTAAATCAAGTAAGAACCCTTTATCCTTAATGGGTATAACATCTGTCTTAGAAGTTACTATTTTTTTACCTTTAACATTTACTGTACCATTTCCTACTTTAGAGGTTTGGTATTTTTTAATTGCAACCGTAATCATTCATGTTATTTATAGATTGAATGTAATTTATTCTTATAGATACGGAGATCTTTCGTACATATACCCAATTTCTAGAGGAAGTTCGTGTCTGTTTGTTGCAATCATCAGTATTTTATTTTTAAGTTCCAATATTAGTGTTGCTGGTTTTGTTGGAATATTAATTGTATGTATTGGATTATTTTTAATTTCTTATTCTAAAAATTTATCTTTTAACTTCAGAGGTTTTGCTCTTGCGATATCAACAGCTATTCTAATTACTGCTTACACTTTAGTTGACGGGGTCGGGGTTAGATTTTCTGAAAATGGATTTTCCTATATTTACTGGCTCTTCACACTTAATGGAATACCTTTGCTAATTATTGGTTTGATCTCGAAAGATGGTTTACGAAAAAGAAAAACATACACTTTTAGATCTGGGATTGCTGCTGGTATATTTGCAACAAGTAGTTACGCAATTGTTGTTTGGAGTATGCAATTTATAGAAATAGCTTATGTCTCTAGTATTAGAGAAATAAGCATTGTGTTTGCTACTATTATTGGAATGCTTTTCTTATTTGAGAAGAATGCAAAATCTAGGATAATACCTTCTATTTTAATAGTGAGTGGTATTTCGGTTGTTTATTTTCAAATTCTATAAGGAAAAAATGTAGACTTTTTGCACGAAAATTTTATATGAATTTTATGACTGAGGATATTGTCGAAGTAGATCCAAAAACTGAAACTATCTCTTGCGATGGTGGTGAAGATGGTTTAGGACATCCCGCAGTTTATTATACTTTCAATAATGATAACAGAATTGTTTGTGGTTATTGTGGTAAAATATTTATAAAAAAAGAACAGTAAAAATGTATAAAGAATCTTGGGGTCAAAAAAGAATTTGTCCAATGTGTAGTAAGCAATACTACGACCTGGGAAGAACGGAACTGGAATGTCCAGAATGTGGTAAACTAATTGAAGTAACTACAATGACCAGACCAAGACGTGGTAGAAAACCTGGTAGTACTAATGCTGCCCCTCTAACAAATCCTATTCCTGCAAAACCAAAAGAAAAAGATGATGATCTTGATATCGATAATTTGGATTTGGATAACAACGATGATAATCTTGAGGATGATACTGTTTTATTAGAAGACGAAACAGAAATTGATCCAATAGCCGAAGGTATTAAGCCTAAAGAAGACGGCGAAGAAGAATACTAAAATTTCAATAAAAATTTAGAAGATGTTTAAGGTACTACAAAACACTTGGGCCCTTTTTTTTGGCTTTGCTCTAATTAGTCTTGGTCATGGATTGCAAGGAACACTAATCGGTGTGCGTTCTGTTTTAGAAGGTTTTAGTTTTTTTGCATCAGGACTTATTATAGCTGGTTATTACGTTGGATACTTAACTGGCGCATTAACAATTCCAATATTTTTACAACGTGTTGGTCATATAAGAGTTTTTGCTGCTTTAGCATCGCTTGCTTCTATCGCTATATTATTACACTCAATATTTGTTCATCCGTATTCATGGATGTTTATACGAATATTAACTGGTTTAAGTCTTGCTGGAATTTATGTGATCATGGAAAGTTGGTTGAATGAAAAATCAACTAATCAAACTCGCGGTCAATTACTTTCTGTTTACATGATTATTACTTTTGTATTCGTTGGGGCAGGACAATTTTTATTAAATTTAGGTGATCCAGCTAAAGTTGATTTATTTATTTTAGTATCAATCTTATTATCATTTGCACTTCTTCCTATTCTTTTATCTTCAACAGAACAACCTAGTACAGAAAGTCCTAAATTTTTTTCTTTAAGAGAATTTTATAGTGTTTCACCTTTAGGTTTTGTTGGTGCCTTAGCAACTGGTTTATCGCATAGTGCAGTTTTTGGATACGGTGCAATTTATGCATCATCTATTAGTTTAAGCTTATTTGAAATTTCTCTGTATATGATGATTATAACGTCAGCTGGCGCCCTATCTCAATGGCCTATTGGATATTTGTCAGATAGAATTGATAGACGTATTATTCTTATTGGTGTTTCTTTTATGGCTTCAGGTTTGAGTTTATTTTTTGTTTTTGCAAATTTTATGCCGCTAGCATTATTCTTAATTTTTACTGGTCTTTTCTCTATTGCATGTTTACCAATGTATTCACTTACGGTTGCGCATACAAATGACTTCTTACAACCTAATGAGATAGTATCAGCAAGTGCAACCTTTGGTATACTTATTGGCATTGGATCAATTATCGGACCTTTGTTTGTTTCTAGTTTCATGGAAATTTTAGGAGCGGTAGGTTTTTACATCTATTTATTTTTAATACATGGACTGCTAGGACTTTTTGGTTTGTATAGAATGACACAAAGAATTAAACCACGTGATCTTGAATCACAATACAATCCTTTACCACGAAATATTAGTCCTGCCGGTATGGAAATGAATCCAGTTACTGAGCCAACTGAGGACGAGAAAGTCTTTTAAATATTCTGTGAAGTAACAAAAGAATAATTATTCCCATATAAATAACTGGTTCAGTTTTATCAGCGCGAACTAAAACATAAAAATGCATACTAGCTAGAATAGCTACAGGATATATTAAGTAATGAATTTTCTTCCACAATTTAAAACCTAATTGCTTAATCATATTGTTCGTTGAAGTGCTAGCAAGCGGGATTAAAAATAGAAAACTAATAAAACCAAAAGTTATAAAAGGTCTTTTTATAATATCTTGTATGATAAATTGTATATCTAAGAAATGATCTAAAACGATGTAAGTAGAGAAATGTAAACAGACATAATAGAAAGCAAAAAGACCAATCATTCTTCGTAAGACAACTATCGATTTTAAAGTTTTAATATTTGATAGACTACTTATTATAAGAGTTATTATTATTAATCTGAGTGCCATCAGACCTAACTCATCCATTAGCTTTTCAATTGGATTTACTCCAAGATTCCCAGTAACAAATTGATATGCCCAGAGTAGACTAGGAAATAGAATTAAAATAAATAAGACGGGCTTACTGCGATTAAAATTTCTTGTTGAAAACATTCATTAATAAAATTTAGTCAAATCTAAATCTTTATAGAGATGTGCTACTTCTTCTTCATATCCATTAAACATAAGTGTTTCTCTTCTTTTAAACTCTCCAATTCGTCTCTCTGTTCCTTGACTCCATCTTGGATGGTTAACATTGGGATTAACATTAGCATAAAAACCATATTCCCAAGGAGCTAGAGTTTCCCAGGATGTTTCGGGTTGTGTATCTAAAAATCTAATTTCCACAATTGATTTAATTGATTTGAAACCATACTTCCATGGCACAACTAATCTTATAGGTGCGCCATTTTGATTAGGCATTTCATGACCATACAATCCAGTTGCTAATATTGTTAGAGGATTCATTGCTTCATCCATTCGAAGTCCTTCTCTATATGGCCAAATGATTGTTCTTTTTTGCTGACCTGGCATTTCTTCTGGTCTAAATACAGTTACGAACTGAACAAATTTTGCTGAACTTAGAGGTTCAGCCATTTTTATAAGTTCTGATAATTGAAAACCCTGCCAAGGAATAACCATGGACCACGCCTCAACACATCTTAATCGATATACTCTATCCTCTATTGTTACATTTGATAAAATTTTTTCTAAGTCAAATGTTTGAGGTTTTTTCACAAGACCGTCTATTTTTATAGACCATGGCCTAGGCTGAAAATTTCCAGAGTTTAAATGAGGGTGTTTTTTATGGGTGCCAAATTCATAAAAATTATTATAGGTTGTAATTTCTTCATAAGAATTAAGTTTATCATTCTCATTTAAATTTTTATTATAAATTGAAAGATCGCTATCATGATTTGCAAAAGCTGATGATGATACTGTTGCCAACAAGGCGCTTGCTAATGAGCCCTTAATAAACTTTCGTCTGTTTAAGTAGGTTTTATATGGAGTAATTTCAGAGCCTAAAATCTTCATATTTTAAATATATATTAATAAATCTAAAATTGTAGTAATGTTAAGAACATCTTTATCAAATCCATTTAAATTGTTAGTGTAAATATATGAAAAATCTTTCGATCTTACTACTTAGTTTTTTCTTATTTTTATTACCTTTAAAGCTAGCTTCTGCAGAAAAAGTTCATGGAATTGCAATGCATGGCACGCCAAAATATAGCAGTGACTTTACATACTTAGATTATGTAAATCCAAATGCACCTAAAGGTGGTACTGTAAAATTTGGATCCTATGGTTCTTTTGATAATCTTAATAGAGTTGCTTTTAAAGGCTCTAAAGCAGCTGGTCTTGGCTATGTTAATGATACGTTAATGAGAAGAGTGTGGGATGAAGCATTCTCTCTCTATGGTTTAATAGCTGAAAAGGTGGAATTACCTGAAGATAGATCGTCTATAACTTTTTATTTAAATTCAAAAGCAACATTTCATGATGGTTCATCAATTACACGTGATGATGTATTGTTTAGTCTAGAAACGTTTCAAACAAAAGGTACTCCAAATCAGAAAAAAACTTATGGCAAAGTTATTAAAACTGAATTGATTGGAAATGATGGAATAAAAATGATTTTTGAGAATAATGAAGATAAAGAATTACCCCTTATTATTGCAGGCTTTCTTCCTATCATTCCAAAAAAGTTTTATGAAAATCTCGATGTAACTAAAACATTTTTGGATATTCCTCTTGGTAGTGGTCCATACCAAGTTGATAGTCTTGATCCAGGACGTCAAATTAAATACAAACGTGTTGAAAATTACTGGGCAAAAGATTTACCAGTAAATAAAGGTCTCTATAATTTTGATACAATAATTTATGATTATTACAAAGACTCAAATGTCTTAGTTGAAGCTTTTAAAGTTGGCGAATACGACTTTAGGAGAGAGTACAACGTTAAACGTTGGTTATCAGAATATAATTTCAAAGCTGTCCAAAATGGTGAGGTAATACTTTCAGAAATGAATAATGATAGACCAGTTGGAATGAATGGTCTTGTGATGAACACAAGACGCGACATATTTAATAATAGAAATGTAAGACTTGCCTTAAGTTATGCTTATGATCATGAATGGATTAATAAAACCATCTATCAAAATGCATATGTAAGAACAGATAGTTATTTTGATAATTCACCATTAGCTTCCTCAGGTTTACCCTCCAAAGAAGAATTAGAGTTATTAAATGTTTGGAAAGATCAAATTCCAACAGAAGTATTTACAGAAACATTTATACCTCCTGTAACAGATGGAAGTGGTAATGATCGTAAAAATTTATTGAAAGCAAAAGAAATACTCGAAAAAGAGGGATGGTTTGTTGAAAATGGTAAACTCATTAAAGATGGAAAGGAATTCAAGTTTGAGTTCTTAATTGTAAGCCCATCTGATGAGAAGATTGCCTTAGCCTATCAAAGTAATTTGAAAAAACTTGGTATAACAATGAATGTTAGGACTGTCGATTCATCGCAGTATCAAGAACGTCTCTTAAGTTATGATTTTGATATGATTAAAAGATACTGGGGCGTTAGTTTAAGCCCAGGAAACGAGCAACAATTTTATTGGGGATCAGAAGTTGGTCAAAAAGATGGAAGTAGGAATTATCCTGGTATTAATAGTCCTGCTGTTGATGCAATGATTGAAAAACTTATTAATGCAGAAAATAGAGAGGAATTAACAACTGCAATTCACGCTCTAGATAGGATATTATTATGGGGTCATTATGTGATTCCTCTTTATCATAGCAACAAGGACAGAATGGCTTATTGGGATTTTTTTGAATACCCTAATGAAATTCCACTTTACGGAATTGTAATTGAGTCCTGGTGGATAAATAAAGATAAACAATAATATAAGTTAATCAAAATTTTTATGAGTCATACAAGAGCTAATATACTAATGTTAATTGCTTCACTTATTTGGGGTACAGCGTTCGTAAGCCAAACTACAGGGATGGGGGCAATAGGTCCTTTTACTTTTAGCTTTGGAAGATTCTTTTTTGCTTTTTTAACAGTAATTCCATTTGCTTTTTATCTAGAACAGCAAAATGTTTTAAAAATATTGAGTGATAGAAAAAAAATTTATCTTTGTTTGGCTACAGGTTTTTTCCTTTTTGGTGGGATGGGTCTGCAACAATACGCTTTACAAAAATCATTAATATCAAATGCAGCCTTTCTTAGTACTCTTTATGTTCCTTTTGTTGGTGTAATTTCAAGATTTATAATTAAAAAACAGGTGCACTGGATTATTTGGATTGCAATTTTACTTTGTTTATACGGATCATATCTTTTGTCCTCTAATCAATCAGTTGAAATTCAACAATCAGATTCGCTCTTGTTTCTTGCTGCTTTATTTTTTGCCTTGCATATTATTTGTATTGATATTTTTATAAAAGAACTCAACAGTCCCTTTTTATTTGGAAGTATTCAGTACTTTATTGTTTTTATTTTATCTATGATTTTAGCCTTCATGTGGGAGGAGCCCAAGCTCTCAAACATGCAGATTGAATGGTTTGAAATTTTATACACAGGAATTTTTTCTGCTGGTATTGGATATACACTTCAAATTATTGCTCAACATAAAGCTAATCCTGCTCCAGCTGCTATTATTTTATCAATGGAGTCAGTCTTTGCTGCAATAGCAGGTTGGATACTTTTAAATCAAGTTTTAGACACACAAAAAATACTTGGATGTCTTGCAATATTTGTTGGAGTCATTATAGTACAATTAATACCAATTATAATTAAACAAAAATGAGTGATAAGTTAGACGTCGTTGGAATTGGAAATGCCATGGTAGATGCCATAATTCCTTCTAATCAAAGTGAAATTGAAAAACATGAAATTAACAGAGATTCTATGAATCTTATTGATGAAAACTTAAAAAATAATTTGCATGAAAGTTATTCTATTAAAGAAATGGCTGGTGGAGGTTCCCTTGGTAACTCAATGTTTGGAATAACCTCTTTTGGCGGTAATGGAAGTTTTATTGGAAAAATTAAAAATGATGAAATTGGAGTATACCTTCAAAAAGATATGATACGGGAAGGACTAAAATTTCCATTGGGATTTACATCTCCTGATATTTCAACTGGATGTTGTACAATTTTTGTTGAAGAAGATGGTACAAGAACAATGTGTACTTTTCTTGGTGCTGGAACATTAATAGGACCGGAAGATATAAAAGAGGATGATATTAAAAATCATAAAATCGCATATTTGGAAGGCTACTTGTGGGACAATGAAAATGCAAAAAAGGCTATGAAAAAAATGGTGGAGATTTGCAAAGCTGATAAACAAAAAATTGCATTTACTTTATCTGATCTTTTTTGTGTTGATAGACACAGAAACTCTTTTAAAGAATTAATAACTGAGAATGTTGATATTCTTTTTGCTAACGAAGATGAAATCAAAGCAATGGCACAAACAGAAAGTTTTGAAGAAGGTCTAGAATATGCAAAATCATTAAATATAATTGCTGCTATTACTAAAGGAAGTAGTGGATCAGTTATTGTTTCTGGTAATGACATAACTGAAGTTGCTGCAAAAAAAGTAGAAAAAGTGGTAGATACAACTGGAGCTGGGGATTTATTTGCAGCTGGTTTTTTATTTGGTTACTCTAAAGGTAAAGCAATGAATGAATGTGGTAATTATGCATCAATTGCTGCTGCAGAAATTATTTCGCATTATGGTGCAAGACCTTTAGTAAAATTGTCTAGTTTAATTTAGCTAATAATTTATTTTTATTTTCTTCATCACAAAAAGAATATTTAATTGCGTTATGAGTAAGGGATGTTAGTTCCTTTTCATTTAAACCTAAATCTTCCATAACTTTGTATTCACTGTTTATCGTTGCATTAAAGAAGGGAGGGTCATCTGAGTTCACTGTTATTTTTACTCCTTGATCAAATAATGTTTTCACAGGATGATGTTTATAATCTTCATAGATCTTAGTTGCAATATTACTTGTTGGACAAGTTTCTAGAATAATATCTCTATCAATTATTTCTTTGACTAAATCAGGATCCTCTATTGATCGAACTCCATGACCTAATCTTGTTGGATGCAGAAGGTTAATAGCTTTTCTTATATTTACAGGACCATCCCATTCACCAGCATGAACAGTAATGGGAAAATTTTCTTTCTTTAACATATCAAATGTTTCAACAAATAAATTTGGAGGAAAATGAAGCTCATCCCCAGCCAAACCAAAACCAACTAAACAAGGATGAGGATTATTTAAAACTTCTCTTGCAGTTCCTTGTACTGACTCTGGTCCTAAATGTCTGATCCCATTCATTATGTAACGTGAAACAATACCAAAATCCTCTTCAGCTTTTTTGGAAGCTTCATAAACTCCTTCAATAAAAGAATGATACGTCATACCTTTTGCTTTAGCGTGAGTTGAGGAAATCATCGCTTCAACATAAATTACATTATTAGCGGCACAATCTTTTAAATATTCATAAGTTAATTCAAAATAATCTTCTGGCGTATGTATAACAGAAGTAACTATGTCGTATTTTTTTATAAAATCATAAAAATCATCCCATTGATATGCGTATTTTGAACCAAAAATTTCTTCGGATATTTGATGATTATTTCGTTTGGCAAATTTCTTACATAAATCTGGTGTAATAGTTGCCTCTAAATGAACATGAATTTCTGCTTTTTTAACTGAATTAAAAATATTCATATAAATAAAAATACCTATATAATAATAATATGGAAGCAAGAATAAACCGAAGAAGCTTTGTTTTTGGCGCAAGTTGTTCTTTATGTGGTTCATTGATTTTACCATCTTGTACACAAGTGCCATTAACAAATCGAAGTCAGCTAAATTTATATGATAGTAACTTGCCTATAATTTTAATGGGTGGTGGTGTAGCTGGTCTTCCAAAAATTTATCCAAATGAAAGAGCTCTAAATCAAGAAGTTGATAAAACATATTCAAGATTTTTATCAAAGGCAAAAGAAGATAAAATTCTTTTAGATAACACGGATGAATCAAAAAAAATTGAAGAAATAGGAACAGAAATTTATACCTCTTTAGATACATATTATCTAAATAAGCGTGAAAAAAATCCAGTAGAAAATTTTAATTGGCAATTTGCTCTAATTGAATCTGATACAAAAAATGCTTGGTGTATGCCTGGTGGTAAAATTGCTTTCTATACTGGAATACTTCCTGTTTGTAAAAATGATGATGGAATTGCAGCTGTCATGGGACATGAAATTGCGCATGCATTTGCTAGACATACAGTAGAAAAATTAACTCAAGCATCTATGATTCAAATGGCAACTATTGGAATATCACGAACTAGATACGCAGAACTTTTAAACAAATCTTTAAGAGTAGGTAACGTAGGTGGTAATGTTTACAACTCAGTCGTCAAGTATGGAATTTTTCTTCCTTTTAGTAGAAAAATGGAAAGTGAAGCTGATTATTTAGGTATGGGATTTATGAATCTTGCAGGATTTAATATTAAAGAACCCGCTAAACTATGGCAAAGAATGATGGCAGGTCAAGAGGGAAGAGTGCCTGAATTTATGGGATCACATCCAAGTCCTGATAATAGATCTAAAAAGTTTATTGAATGGGAAAGTGAAATTATAGATAAATTTCCTCAAGTTTAATTTTAGTGTAATAGGTATTTTATGATTGCTGTTGAAGTTAAAGATCTTACTCACTCTATTAGTAATAAAAAAATTTTAAATAATATTAATTTTAATCTCAATAAAGATAGTATCTCTTGTATTTTGGGACCGTCAGGTAGTGGAAAAACTACTTTATTAAAGCTTATAGCAGGTCTTGAAAAAGTACAGTCAGGTAAAATTATTATTAATGGTGAAGAAGTAAGCAGTACAGCAAAACACTTACCTACAGAAAAAAGAAAAATTGGTTTTTTATTTCAAGATTACGCTTTATTCCCGCATTTGACAGTAAAAGAAAATTTGAGATTTCCAACTAATGCTAAAAATTCAACTAATAATGTTGATGAAATTATTGAATTAATAAAATTACCAAATTCACTAGATAAATACCCACACGAGTTAAGTGGTGGTGAACAACAGAGAGTTGCTCTTGCACGATCTATAATTTCACAACCCGATTTACTATTATTAGATGAACCTTTTTCAAGTTTGGATTTAAGCCTTCGAGAGGAGGTGAGAGATGATACGCTGCATCTTTTACAAAAATCAAATGTGTCTGTAATTATAGTCACTCATGATCCTTTCGAAGCAATGTTTATCTCAAATCATATAAATATTTTTGATAAATCAGGTTCGATTGTGCAGTCAGGAACTCCAAATGATCTCTATAACAATCCAAAAAATTCATATGTTACAGGTTTTTTTGGTGAAACAAATAAATTTGAAGGTGTCGTTAAAGAATCTCATATTTACACACCGGTTGGGAAAATTAAAACACCTGGAAATTTAGAAGGTGAAAAAGTTGTAGTACACATAAGACCCCAAGGTATAAAACTCAACAAACAACCAACGCCAGTTAATGGAATTAAGGGAACCGTTATGGCATCAAAATTAATGGGGTCATTTAGTTTTATCCATTTATCTGTGTTAGATAATAATAATGAAGTTGTTCATGTTCATAGCCACATGCCTGCTGACTTTAATCCAAAACAATCGTCTGCAGTCGAGATAGAAATTGATAATGATCAGGCTTACATATTTAAGAATTAAGTTTTAGTTTTTTATTGATTTAGTAATTGTTCTGTTAAGAAAAATTACCGGTCCTAATCCAGCAATAATGATAATTAGAGCTGCAAATGCTGACTCCTCCAACATTTCATCAGAGGCATATTGATAAACATAGGTTGCTAGTGTCTCAAAATTAAATGGTCTTAATAAAAGAGTTATTGGAAGTTCTTTTAAGATGTCTACGAAAACTAATATTCCTCCAACTAATAAATTTGTATACAGCAAGGGTAATATAATTTTTCTTATACTTTTGAAAAAACTAACACCCATTGTTCTTGATGCATCTAATAAGTTCGGATGAATTCTTGAAATACCTGATGTAATGGCTCCATTACCAACAGCTAAAAATCTTATACTATACGCAAATAATAAAATTATAAATCCACCAACAGCATAACTCATACGAAAATAAATTAAATCATTAAGCCACCCAACAAATACCACTATTCCAACAGCAAGAATTGTTCCTGGAAAAGCATAACCAGAAGAAGCAAAAAATATTAAAATTTTTTGGAAATTATTTGATTTATATACTCCGACTATAATCATTAATAAAGAGAGCAACATAATGAATGATGAAGAAATAAATGCTAAAGATATGCTTGATAGTGTTATTTGAAAAATCTCAATAAAATTTATTATAGAATAACCTTTAATTACAAAATTCAATAAAATTGAAACAGGTATTATAAAACCAAGACTTAAAGGTATTAGGCAAATTAAAAACAATAAAGAATTTTTAAGACTAGAAACTGTTTGGGTTGGTGTATAAGATGCACCACTGTACTTTTCATGAAATTTTCTGCTACGCCTACCCAAATACTCTAAAGTTAAAAGTACTATTACAATCATAAATAAAATACTAGAAATCTGTGATGCGCCAGATAGACTATTCATTCCTAGCCAAACATTAAATACACCTAAGGTTAATGTTTCAATTGCAAAATAATCAACTGTCCCAAAATCAGAAATTGTTTCCATTAGTACTAAGGCCAAACCAGCGATTATACCTGGACGACCAAATGGAATAGCAACATTGAAGAAGGAATTCCTTCCATAAATAGAACTAGTTTGAAAAAAAGATATAGGTGTCGTTATAAATGATGCTCTAGTCATTAAATACACATATGGATACAGTACAGAAGACATTACCAAAATTGCACCTCCCATTGATCGCACATTTGGAAACCAATAATCTTTCGAACTCGTCCAACCAAAGATGTCTCTTAATAATGATTGAAGAGGACCAGCATATTCAAAAAAGTCAGTATAAGTATAGGCAATAATATAAGCTGGGACAGCAGCTGGTAATAATAACATCCATTCAAAAAATTTTTTCCCAAAAAAATTATATCTTGTCACTATCCAAGCAGTAGTCAAACCAAAGACTAAACTTAATCCTCCAACACCAAACATTAGAATTATTGTATTGGTGAGATATCTGGGCAAAACAGTAGAAAATAGATGTGGCCACAGTGATGTATCGCCTAAGATCGCGTAATAAAATATTGAAAAAATAGGGGCGATAATTACTAGAGCAATTATCGCCACAGAATTGGACCATAAATTAAAATTTATCAAAACAGTTAACCTATAATTTACCAGCCTACTCTATCAATGATTTTCTGAGCTACGGGAGCAAGTTCTGCAAGTTTTTCAACAGGCAGTTTATCTTCTTTAAACTCGCCCCATGATTTTAACTCATCAGTTAATTGCATATCTGGATTAACCGGATATTCATAGTTTATAGAACTGTAAAGGACTTGTGCTTTTGGCTGAGTCAGAAATTCAAGTAGTGCAATCGCATTGTCTTTATTTTTAGAGTACTTAATTACACCTCCGCCAGCAACGTTAATGTGATTCCCTCTGTCTTCTTGATTAGTAAAAACTAACTCTATTGATTTAGCCCACTCTTTTTGTTCTGCATTCTTTTCATTAAATTTCATTTTTCCAAAATAATAGGTATTCATTACAGCAATATCACAGACACCTTCATAAATTGCTTTTGCTTGAGCTCTGTCATTACCCTCAGGTTTACGTGCTAAATTTGCAACAACGCCTGCAGCCCATTCTTCAGCAATAACTTCACCATTTGCAGCAATAATTGAAGCTAAAAGTGATCTATTGTAGTCATGGCTACCAGGTCTTGTACAAATTTTACCTTTCCATTTTGGATCAGATAAATCTTCTATTCTTTTAATTGAGTCTGTAGATACTCTTTCTTTTGATATTGCAACAATTCTAGCTCTCTTTGAAAGTGCAAACCATTTATTATTACTGTCTCTTAAATGATTTGGAATATTCATATTCAAAATATCTGAGTTAATTGGTTGCAAAATATCTTTTTCGACAAATTGGTTTAACCTTGCTATATCAACTGTTAATACCAAGTCAGCAGGTGTATCTTCACCTTCAGCTAAAACTCTTTCTAGTAATCCTTTTTTTGCATGTAAAACATTTACCTCTATGCCAGTCGATTTTGTAAATTCCTCAAAGAAAGGATCTATTAAAATCGGCTGCCTGTAAGAATAAACATTAACCTCTTTGGCAAACAATTTTAGTGAAATGGTAGATGCAATTAGTATCAATAGTAATCTAAAAATAATTTTCATATAACCTTCTTTTTTTGTGGAGATAATAAATATCTCCACGTTCTATGATTAAGAATCTTATTAAAAATTATCAGAATACGAATGAAGATCTATATAAATTTTTTTTTAATATCAGTGTTGTTAAAATTCATAAAGTTAGATTTATTCTAAATTTAAAGTTAAAAATGTTGGGGCCACTTTGGGCCCCTATCCAAAACTACTTTATTGAAATAAGTCTAGCCTTTTTTTCTTCTGGAATAATTCTCTCCAAATCAATCGCTAAAAGTCCATTTTTCAATTCAGCATCTTTAACTTTGATGTCTTCTGAAATTGTGAACGATCTTTCAAACTGTCTTGTTGAGATTCCTTTATGAATTACACCATTACCATTTTCATTAACCACTTTTTCTTTAGGTTTATTTCTAACAGTTAGGTTGTTTTCTTTTAATTCAATCTCAATATCTTCCTTACTATATCCTGCAAGAGCAACTTCAATTTTATAGTTATGCTCATCAACTCTATGAATATTGTAAGGTGGATAATTTGTATTATATCGTTCTGTAGACTCTAACATTCTATCAAATTCATCAAAAATTGAGTCAAATCCGACAGAGAATGGTCTTAGAGAATTCCAAACGGATAGGTTTCTAGTCATAATAACTCCTTTATTAAGCAAGTTTCTTGTCCGCACCCACAATGGCATACAGACAATAATAATGTGGGGATGATTGTGTTTAATTCAAGTCTTTATTATTTTTTTCTTATAAACGATAATCCATCAGATAATGGCAAAAGAGAGAATTCCACTCTTGTGTCATTTTGTATTTTTAAATTTAAATCACGGATAGTTTTTGTTTGAGAGTCTTGTTTAGTTTCGTCAGCAACATCACCGTGCCAAAGCATATTATCAATAATTATTATTCCATTTGAAACTAATAGGTTTAGCGATAGTTCGTAATAATTTGGATAATTATTCTTATCAGCATCTATAAAAATTAAATCATAACTTTGTTGACGATCTATCATGCTTTGCATTACCTCAACACCATCTCCAATAATCGATTCAATTTTTGAACTTATATTATCTAATTCCCAATATTTTTTTGCTAAGGGTAAAAATTCATCTGAATTATCAACAGTTACAATTTTTCCTGATTCAGGTAGACCTCTAGCCAAAAACAAAGTACTCATCCCTGTAAATCTTCCAATTTCTAAACAATTTTTAGCATTAGAAATTTTAGTTATCACTTCTAAAAACTGACCTTGTTCTTTTGCAATCTGCATTTGTGAAACACTGCCAAGTTTTAAAGTTTCATTTTCTAGTTCACTAATTATTTTATCTTCTCTGTAACCTACGGTTTGTAAATATTGAACAAGTGCTTCATTAATTTCAGTTTGGGTACTCATTAGTTTATGGTTTCAAATATTTCAGATAGTTTGTGAGTTTTTTTATCTGAAATGATGAAACAACTTTGTATTTTATTTATTAAATTATCATCTATATTTTTATTTGAGTATAAACTTAATAAAGGAGTTGAGGAATTCACTTCATCACCAATATTGAGTACATTATCATATCCAATTCCGTAATCTATTTTATCGGTAACCTGTTTTCTTCCACCCCCTAGTTCAATAAGTATAAGGCCTAATTCTCTGGTATGAATTTTTTCTATCCAGCCTTGTTCACTAGAAAATACATCTTTACGAACTGAAGTATTTATTAAATCTTTTTCATAAGATGATAAAATATTTTTTGGTCCACCCAAGGCCGCAACCATCATTTCAAATTTTTCTGCAGCTAGTCCATTATTAATAACCGTATTAATTTTATTATAAGCCTCTTCTTTAGAAATTTTATAAATGTTTACTAATAGCGAAGATATTAATTCATTAGTGATCTTTTCTAATCGGTGATCTTTAAAATCATTTTTAATATATTTTATGCATTCTAATATCTCTAGTGTATGACCAGCACTTTTACCTAAGACCTGGTTCATATCTGTTAATATAGCTTCGCAATGTAAACCTGCTCCTTTAGCAACTCTTACTAAGGAGTTGGATAAATCTCTTGCTATATCAATAGTGCTATTAAATGATCCATTACCAACTTTTACATCAAGTACTAAAGATGAAAGACCACTTGCAATTTTTTTTGAAAGAATAGATGATGTTATTAAAGGTAAAGATTCAACAGTACCTACAATATCTCTTATAGAATATAATTTTTTATCAGCTGGTGCTAAGTTAGAGGTTTGACCGATAATTGCACAACCAACGTCTTTTACAACTTTTTTAAAAGTCTCTAAATCAGGCTTTGTATTGTACCCAGGTATCGAATCAAATTTATCTAGGGTACCGCCGGTATGACCTAAACCTCTACCTGAAATCATAGGTACATACAGTCCACAAGCTGCAAGTATTGGCGCTAATATAACGCTCGTCTTGTCTCCAACACCACCAGTTGAGTGCTTATCACAAACCAACTCAGAATCTACAATCTCAGACCAATTAAGTGTATCACCAGAGTTTGTCATCGCCTCAGTCAAACAAACAGTTTCTTCAGGAGTCATTCCATTTGCAAATATTGCCATGCTCATTGCTGCAATTTGCGCATCTGAAAAAGATCCATTGGTTAAACCGTCTACAAAAAAGTTGATGTCTTCTTTTGATAGATCTTGGCTGTCTCTTTTTTTTCTAATTATTTCTTGAGGTATCATCGAATTGAACTTCTTGTATAAATTGTTTAATTAAATTTAAAACATTGTTCTCTGCTAAACTTGCATTCTCTAAAGTTTCTTGATGACTTAATTTTGTTTTATTCATACCAGCAGCTAAGTTGGTAATTACACTGATGCCAATAACAGGAAGTCCGCAATGATTAGCAACTAAAACTTCTGGTACCGTAGACATTCCAACAGCATTTCCACCTATTACTTTTAAGGCATTGATTTCAGCAGGTGTTTCAAAATTTGGTCCTGAGTACATACAATAAATACCTTCATAAATTTTTTGATCTATTTTTTTAGCGACTTGAATTAACTGATCTCTATAAAACTTATGATACCCATCACTCATGTCATGAAAGCGAGGGCCATACTTTTCAGCATTAGGTCCAATAAGTGGATTGAAACCACTCCAGTTAATGTGATCCTTAATTGCCATCAGACTGCCAGCCGGCATAGCTTCATCTAAACTGCCTGCTGCATTTGTAACAATTAATAACTTAGACCCAATGTCTTTTAAAACTCTTATAGGTGAAGCCAAGCTTTGAGGATTGTGTCCTTCATAAATATGGGATCTTCCATACATACAAACAACATTTAAAGTATTTATTTTTCCTAAAACTAATTTACCGGCATGACCTTTAACAGTTGGCTGTGGAAAGTCAGCTAACTGTTCATATGAGATTGATTCTTGAATATCTTTTTCTTCAAAAAAATTAGTTAGTCCACTTCCTAAAATTACGGCAATATCGGGTGAAGTATTATTTGTTATTTCTAAAAATTTTTTGGCTGAAGATAGCATCAAAGATTCTCTGGTCCAAAAGAATCTGGAAGTAATTCTTCGAGTGTAGATGTTTTCATATGACCATTTTCATTACACATATGAATCTTAGTATCTAAAGTAGCAAATTCTCTTAACCTCTGTCTACAACCACCACAAGGTGAGCATAATAATTCACCTGAACCTATAACCACAACTTCTAAAATTTTTTTGTTTCCATTAGATATCATATTTCCAATTGCAGTTGCTTCGGCACACTGGGATTGAGGATAGGCAGCATTTTCAACATTACAACCAGTAATAATTTTACTATCTTCTGTTAGAAAAGCTGCTCCTACTTTAAAATTTGAATATGGCACATGAGCTTGCTCTCTAACTTTTTTTGCAGCCTTGAATAAACTATCAAAATTTTCTGAAACCATATTCTTGTTTAACATGAAATTACTAAAAAAATTATTTATTTTTAAATCTTAAATAATTCTTGAGACAAATCAGGAAGTTCGTCTCCCCAAAAAACTTCTTTACGTAAAAATTCTGGATCTTGGTTAAAACAAACAGACATTGCAGAATTATAAACAGCCCTTGAGTCAATAGTCGAATTTAGATCTCTTCCCTCAAATAATTCTTTCTTTTTTAGTCCAGGCCAATCTGTATAAACTTGAGATTTTTTTAGCAAGCCTCCAGCCATTAGTATTGCACTTCCATATCCATGCTCAGTTCCATAGCCTCCATTTTGTTTTATAGTTCGGCCAAATTCAGTCAGAGTAAGAATAAGCGTATTGTCAAACGCTTGGCCAAGATTTTTATGTAAAATAGTAACAATTTTATTTACTTCTTCTAGTTCATCAGCATGCGCTCCATCAACACCTCCTTGAGCAGCATGGGTATCAAAACCATCTAAATCAAATACAGCAACTCGAGGACCACTTTGATCTTTTAATTGTTTAGCAGCTTCAAGAGCAAGTTTTTTTCTATCATCAGAGTCAGTAGCTATTTGCATAGACAATGGTCTTTGTCTAATTGTATCAAGTGTAGATTTAATTAGCTCGTTATGCTCACCCTTAAATTCATTATAAATTTGATCTATTAACTTTGTTTCAACAAAATCTGGTGATGGGAAGAAATTATTATTCTGTGGCACACCTCTTAATAAAAGTGGCATTGGTAAAGATATTGCCAGACCTTTACCTATAATGTTTGACGCTAGTAATCCCCTACCAAGCCATCCAGTTTTTTCTTTGTATGGAATGTGTGCTCCAGTTTCCATTAAATTTTGCCCATCAAAATGTGATCTGCCTGTGTAAGGAATATTTGTTGCATGAACAAATGCCGCTTGATTTTTTTGCCAGAGTTTATGGAAAATTTCTAATTTAGGGTGAATACCAAAGTCACTGTTCAAATTAAGAACGTTTTCCAGAATAAGTTTTTTTCTCAATTTTTTTAGACGTTTATCTCCAATAACAGGGACAGCTGTTAAACCATCCATTCCCCCACGAAGTGATATAATAATTAGATTTTTTTTCTGCATTGAAGCAAAACTTATTTTTGGAAAATATCCAGAAAGAAATAATGTTGTTGATCCTCCAATTAAAAAATTTCTTCTTGTGCAGTTCATATTTTTAATACTCCTGGCAAATTACAAATAACTCCATACTTTTGCCCTAAATCATAATCTGATGTACCAAATCTAAAATTATCAATAAGTGATGCCATATTTTCATGATCTTCAAAATTATTTTTAAGACAACCTAAAATAAAATCATGTGATCTGTTTCCAGATTTAATAAGCATTGGAAGTTCAACTGAAGCAAACCAAAAGCGGCGTAATAATAATTCTGGTGATACCCAATCTACCTCCAAATCGCTCCAACCATTAGGTTGTTTGGCACGATAAGGTGAATGACCTATTTCTCTAAGTATCCATGATAATTGTCTTTGTCTATTATTTGGCTTTGACTTAAAAGTATAATTCATTTTTTCAAAAGAAAGCGGAATATTTAAATCAAACATTCTTGATAATTGCATTAACCATATTTCAGGTGGATGAAATTTATGTGTATTCTCATTATACTTATAAGCTTGCGTTATAACTGCTTTGTGAATTTCAATTAAGCTTCCATTGGATTTGTTCCATGCTTCTATTACTGGATCTATCATTTCTTCTGTTGGTTCATCTGTAATAAAATGCCTGCATAATTTTGTTGATACAAATTTGATACAGATTGGGTGTGTTGCCAAATCATGAATTACTTTAGCAAGTTCTCTTTTTGCGTCATTTTTATATTTAACTCCTAAAACAATTTTATCTCCTTTTTGATGCATTTCTTGATCAAACCATATATCGCCAGTTTCTAAATTTTTTCTATCCCATTTGTGAGCCCAACCTGTCATAATATAGGCTAACTGAATCACATCTTCCTGTGTGTATCCAGCATTTGGAGATACTGTATGTAACTCTAATAATTCTCTTGCATGATTTTCGTTTATAGTTTCTCCCCACTCCATTCCTTTTTTAGAATTGGGACCAAAAGATTCTGAATTATCAAGGTGATGAATCATACACCATGAAGTCGTAACTGACTGGACCATCTCTTCAAAAGTTTTAACCATGTTAGGTCTAATAATTTCACGTTGATAGGGTCCGGTACTAAACTCTGCTAGAAAATCTTTTTCACTTATTGCAAAATGATTTCCCCAAAAAAGCCAGAAACGCTCGAATACAGGTTGTTGTGAATACTTTGTTTGAAAATGACGAATAGCATGTTCATTTAATTCAAAATATCTTTCACCAGTTTTTATTCTTAATTCATCTTTTGCCTTTCTATAAGCATGTTTATCATTTTTAAATTTTTTTCTTAAAACTTCTCTATCTCCATAAACCCATTCACCATATTTTTTTCTTAAATCTTTTTCTGTTGGGATTGTTCCAGGCCACAAGAGATCAGGTATGGTATCTAATTGATTTATTGCCCAATTAAGAGGATCTTTATCTGGATTTTCATTTGGCGACAGGCCAAACGCTACTCGTCTATAAAAATTTAATGACATATATAAAAAAAATAGTTTACATATATTTATAATTTTTAAAAATAAAATTTAATGAAAAATATACCTCTTAAAATTTGTGGCATAACAAATGTGAAATCTGTTGAAGTGGCATATAAAAATAAAATAAAATCATTGGGTTTTGCAAGTAAAAATTTAAATGGACCAAACACAGTTAGTGATAAAAAAATACAATCATTAATTAAAGAATGTAAGAATTATAAAATAGAATCAGTTCTTCTGACTCGGTATGTATCTTTAGACAAGCTAATAGAACAAATAGATTTTACAAAACCAAAGACAATTTCATGTTCATATCATTTTCCCAAAAAAGATTTATTAAAAATAAAAAAAATATTTAGAAGACTAAAAATTGGTATTGCAATTAATCCAGAAAATTTTGATAAAAAATACATTGAATCTATTAGAAAAATTGTAGATGTTATTTATTTTGATATGAATGTTTATAGGAAAAAGAGTATTAAAAAGTACTCATTGAGAAAAAGTATTAAACAAATAAAGTTCATAAAAAGTAAAAATATTCCGGTTTATATTGGTGGTGGTATAGACAAAAAAAATGTTTCCAACATTCTAAAACAAATAACACCTTTTGGATTAGATATCTCTAGAAGCTTGAAAAATCAGAGAAATTTAATTTCTAAATCAAAACTCAAAGATTTATTAAATCAAATTTCGGTAGGATAATCGTTTAATAATATATTTATTTTGCAACTCTTTCGATAATACTTTTATTGATTTTTTTTTAAGCGGATGTCTGAGAAATGGATCAATATCAAGTATTGGATATAACACAAAGTCCCTTTCGGCTGCTCTTGGATGAGGAATTATTAAATTTTTTTTATTAAATTTTTGTTTGCCAAAAAAAATAATATCCAAATCGATGTTTCTAGGACCATTGATAATTTTTTTATTTTTTTTTAATTTTTTTTCAATTTCATATATATTATTTATTAATTCTAATGGCTGCTGATTAGTTAATAGTTTTATTGCAGTATTAAAAAAATTACTTTGTGATTTATATCCATAAGGAGAAGAAATATAAATATTTGCAAATTTTTTTATATTACCAATATTTTCTAACTCTCTAACGGCACAGCGTAAATTAAATACAGCATTACCTAGATTTGAGCCAAGTGCGATTATTGTTTCAGTTTGATACACTTAGTGATTCAGCTCCATATTTTTTTGCTACAGCTGTTTTGTTAATTGTAATTTTAACATTTTTTATTTTAAATTTTTTTTCAAGAACATTGGATGTATTTATAATTAAATGTTCAAGAGTATGCGATTGAGATTCCTTTATGAAAGTTTTTAAATATTTTGTAATTGATGAATAATCCTTAACATTATTTATATTATTTAAATCTAGTGAGTTTTTAACAGGATAACTAAATTCTAATGTTACCTTTAATAGCTGCTTTTTCTTTCTCTCTTGGGCAGTGATACCTATATGTGCACTGATGGATAAGTTTTTAATTTCTACTTTGAACATAGTTTTTCAAAAATTTTTAAAGATTGAGACGTTTCTTTTATGTCGTGAACTCTAAATATATCAACTCCCTTTTGATAACAATATAATGCAGAAGCGATTGAACCTCCCAGTCTTTGATTTGTTTCACTCTTATCTATGAAGTTGATCCAGCTTTTTCTAGATGATCCTAATAATAATCCATATCCCTTAAATTTAAACTGATTAATTTTTTGCATGATTTCTATATTTTGTTTAAAATTTTTTCCAAAACCAATACCCGGGTCAAACCAAACTTTGGACGAAGGAATTTTTATTTTTTCTAATTGTTTAATTTTCTGAAGAAATATTTTTTTAATATCTTGTACAACATTATTGTATGAGTGTATTTTCTTTTGCATTATTTTGGGTGGTGCAGGCGTGTGCATTAAAATTAAACCCGTTTTAAATTTTTTAGTTAAAAAGAATAAATCATCTGAACCACCGAAGACATCATTTATAATATGTGCTCCCATATTTAATGCATATTCTTGAGTTTCAATTTTATTAGTATCAACCGATATGACAAATTTATTTTTTGGCAATTTTTTTAATATTGGGTCTAATCTTTTAACTTCTTCTTTGTATGTTAATGGATCTGAGCCAGGTCTTGTACTTTCTGCTCCAATATCAATAATACTTGCTCCATTTTGTATCATTTCTTTGATATTTTTTAGTGCATCTGAAGTTTTAAAACTCTTGCCACCATCACTGAAAGAGTCGGGGGTAACATTGCATATTCCCATTACCGTTGGACTAGATAGTTTAAAATTATATTTTCCTAATTTCATTTCAATAATATTTTTGAATATTTTTTTGATAATAAATTATATATTTTCATTGAAGACCTATACCAATTAAATTGTTTAATAAAAGAAATACTAACCACACCTTTACCAGAACCAACTAAAAGTATTTCATTAAATTGACGTAAACTAGAAATATTAATATCTTTTCTATGAATTTTATAAGGCAGATTTTTTATTAAATATTCAAGAGTAATTCCATAATAATAGTAATTTTTTGGAATAAATAATTTATTACCATTTACAAAAATTACATTAGTCGTAGAGCCTTCTAAAATTTTATTTTTAACATAAAAAAGAATTTCTTCTTTTTGTAAATTAATTTCTTTTTGTAAAGAAATTATTTTTTTGTACTGTAAGTTTTTGAAGTTAGGTAAAGCCCGTTGGTATCTAAAAAATTTTGCAGTAAAATACTTATGATCTTTGTTTCGTTTACGTAAAGATAATGAGATTATTTTTTTTGTGACTGCAATTCTTAATAGATGGTCATAATTTTTTATTTTAGAATATTTATTTAAAAAATTAGTTAAAAAATTTTTTGAAATTTTAACATCAATACCAAAATATCTTGAATCTTTATTTAGTTTTATTAAATGCTGATCAACTAAGATAAAATTTGGTTCTTTGCCAAATAGTCTAATAGTTGTAAAGATACCCTTATGTCCCCAAAGAGAATTGAACTTTAGTAATTTAAAATTCTTAGCGTGAAAGGATTTTTTTAATAAGATACTTTCCATCTGGAGTTAAAAATGAATCTGGGTGAAACTGTAATCCATAGACTTTATTAATATCATCTTCAACCGCCATTGCCACATTTGTTTTTACACAACGCATTGTAATTATCATTGATTGAGAAACAAACGGTTCAGCCATTTTTAAGGAATGATATCGACCCCCTAAGAAATTAAAATTTTTTTTAAAAATTGATTTATTGTTAATAACTTTAATATGGCTCTGATAACCATGAAGAATATTTTTTTGTTGAAGTATTTTAGCCCCTTCGCAAAAAACTATTTGTTGGAAACCTAAACATATTCCTAATATTTTTTTCTTTCCTTTATATTTATTATAAATCTTAGTTGTTAATGGATAATCTTTTGGTTCACCAGGGCCTGGTGAAAGTACGATGGTTGAAGATTTTTCTAGTTTAATTTGATCTATTTCAAAATAATTTGAAACAAATGTAGGCTCAATACTATCTAGTAGATGAGCTAAATTGTATGTAAATGAGTCTTCGTGATCAATTAGGTAAATCATTAGTTGAATAAATCTAAAAGCGATTTAGCTTTAATGTAATTTTCATTATACTCTTTATTTGCCATACTTCCTAGAATCACACCACTAGCAACTGATAATTCAATATCATTTTTAAAATTAAGTAGCGTTCTAATCATTATATTAAACCGCATATCGCCATTTGAATGTATAATACCAAAACTGCCTGTATAAATGTTTCTATCAAATTTTTCTTTTCTATTTAAAAGTTTGATAGTACTAATTTTTGGACAGCCAATGACTGAGCCGCCCGGCATTAAAGAAGAGATTATATCATGGTTACTAATCTTATTTTTTATAACACCCTTGATTGTCGTTACATAATGAAAAAGATCTCGATATTCCTCAACCTTTTTTAGTTTATCTATTTTTACTGATCCTGTTTTACAAATTTTAGACAGATCATTTCTTTCCATATCAACAATCATATTATGTTCTTTGGTTTCTTTTTCATTGCTTCTAAAATAAGTGAGTGCTTCATTTTTATTTAACTGCCTTGTTTTTTTTAATGTTCCAGCAATAGGTTTAGTTCTAATTGTGTTACCTTTTTTCAATATGAGTGTCTCTGGTGAACAGCTTATTATATTATAGTCTTTTTCCCTAATAAGAAAACTTTCAGGCGATTCATTCATCTTCATTAGCTTCCAGAAAAGATCAATAGAATTGATATTACCTTTTTTCGAATAAGTTTGAGCTATTTTAATTTGATACGTTTTTCCTTGTTTAATATTTTTAGAGAAATCATTAAATAGCTTAGAGTACTGTTGTAAAGATAAATTAAGATTAAACTTTTTATTTAACTTTAAATATTTTTTTGTATTGATACTTATATTTCTAAAATTGGGATTAATGCTTTTGATTATTATTTTTTTACCAATACTAATTTTAGTATGTGGTTTGTAAAATACACCACTATGAAAATTTTTTGATTTCTGTTTTGGAAACTTTATACCTATATTTTCACAAAGAAGTTTATAGCCAAAAAAACCTATGTAACAATTCAATTCTTCAATCTTAGATTTTTTTAATTTTGACTGGTTATTAAGAAAATCTTTTAAATTTTTTTTATTGATAATAATTCTTCTAGAAAAATCAGTATATATATCATAACCCTTATCTGTTTTGTAAATTATAAGAGGTTTATCTGATTGATATAGTCTATTTAGATATTCTTTATTGTTCAACACTTGATTCTATTATAATTAGGATACTTATATGAAAATTTTTCTTACTAAAATATTCTTTTTTTGCTTAACAGTCACATGGTCATTAAGTCTTTTTTCTCATGGAACTATCATTTTTCCAAATGTAGAACATGGTGATGGTTATATTGATGTTAAGATATATGACTCAAAAGATAGCTTTTTGGATGAAGAATTAGCTATTGAGAGAGTTAGAAAAAGAGTGCAAAAGGGTGAGGTTGTTGTTCCTTTAAGTAAAATACATGAAGGAAAAATAGCAATTGTTGCCTATCACGATGAAGATTCAGACGGCAAATTAAAGACTGGGTTATTCTGGAGACCAAAAGAAGGTTTTGCCTTTAGTAATAATTATCAACCAAAAGGTCCACCATCATTTGAAAAAGCCGCAATCATTTTAGTTCATGGCGAACCCGTGGTAATAGAACTTAATTATTAAAAATTATATTGATGTCATTACAGTTACAAAACACATTGAGTGGTAAAAAAGAAATTTTTAAACCAGTTAATCCAGATCATGTAAGAATATATGCTTGCGGTCCAACTGTTTACAATTTTGCACATATTGGTAATGCGCGTATGGCAGTTGTAAATGATTTATTAGTCCGTGTATTAAAAACACAATATAAACAGGTAACTTATGTATCTAATATTACTGACATTGATGACAAGATTATAGAAGCTTCTAAAGAAACAGGTGAAGACATTAGTGTTATCACAAATAAATATACAGAGATTTATAATAATGACATGAGCGCACTTGGTGTCAATCTTCCTGATATTCAACCAAGGGCAACTGATCATATTAATGAAATGATCGAGTTGATAAAAAAATTAATTAATGAAAATAAAGCTTATGAAAAAGAGGGTCATGTTTTATTTCATGTACCTAGTTTTGATAATTATGGTATTCTTTCAAAAAGAAATAGAGATGAACAAATAGCTGGAAGCCGTGTTGAAGTAGCACCATTCAAAAAAGATCCAGCAGATTTTATTTTATGGAAACCATCTCCATCACCTTTACCTGGTTGGGATTCACCTTGGGGGTTTGGAAGACCAGGATGGCATTTAGAATGCTCAGTTATGTCAGAAAAATCATTAGGTCTTCCTTTTGATATCCATAGTGGTGGTATTGACTTAGTGTTTCCACATCATGAAAATGAAATAGCACAAACTTGTTCCATATCTGAAAATAAAGATCCTAAAGATTTTGCAACTTATTGGTTTCATAATGGATTTGTTAATGTTGAAGGAGAAAAAATGTCAAAGTCAATTGGCAATATTAGACTCGTTCATGATCTCAATAAAAAATACAAGGGAGAGGTTTTACGATTAACATTGTTATCAGCTCATTACAAACAGCCATTGAACTGGACAAAAGAAATCATTGAACAAAATAGCAAAATGATAGATCGACTTTATAGAGTTCTATTGGAGTTGTCAGAAGCTAAGATAGATTCTAACTTACCTTCTGATTCTATAATGGAATCATTTTTAGATGATTTGAATACACCTAAAGTCATTGCAAAACTTAATGAAGAGGCAAATGATGCTTCATCTGCATCTGATGAAAGAAAAAAAGAAATCAAAAAAAATCTTCTTTCTGCTGGTAAAATATTAGGTATTCTTGAAGATGATCCAGAAAATTGGTTAGGCTATAATCAAAAAGATACTGGAAATACTGAAGAAATTGAAAGGTTGATAAATGAACGTAATGAAGCTAGACGAAGTAAAAATTTTAATTTGGCAGATAGTATTAGGGACACATTAAAAGATAAAGGCATAGAAATAGAAGATACTGATAAAGGAACGATTTGGCGGAAATCTAGATGAGTGAAAAGATAATAATTACATTTCCAGATGGAAATAAAAAGGAAGTTGATAAAGGTATCAATGGTCTAGAATTGGCATCGCAAATTTCTAAATCTCTTGCCAAAGAATCAGTCGCTATAAAAATTAATAATGAGATAAAAGATATTAGTTTACCTATTAATGGTGATGCTGCTGTAGCGATTTTAAAAAGAGATAGCGAGGAAGCACTTGAATTAATACGACATGATTGTGCTCATGTAATGGCAGAAGCTGTCCAGGAATTATTCCCTGGAACACAAGTTACAATTGGTCCAGCAATTGAAAATGGTTTCTATTATGATTTTGCAAGAGATGAACCTTTTACTGTTGCAGATCTTCCAAAAATTGAAAAGAAGATGCACGATATCATTCAAAGAAATAAAAATTTTATAAAAGAAGTATGGTCTAAAGAAGAATCGATAAAATATTTTAAAGACAGAGGTGAAGACTATAAAGTTGAATTAATTAATGATCTGCCTAATAATGAGGAAATCAGTATTTACAAACAAGGTGATTGGTTGGACTTGTGCCGAGGCCCTCATATGGTTTCAACAAAACAAATTGGCAAAGCATTTAAACTAATGAAAGTTGCTGGTGCTTACTGGCGAGGTGATTCATCTAATACAATGCTAACAAGAATTTATGGAACGGCCTGGGCAACAGAAAAAGATCTTGAGCAACACCTTTTACAAATTGAAGAAGCAGAAAAAAGAGATCACCGAAAACTAGGAAGAGAGATGGATTTATTTCATTTTCAGGAAGAGGCTCCTGGAGCAGTGTTTTGGCATCCTAAGGGTTGGACATTATTCCAATCATTAATAAATTATATGCGAGACAGACAAGACAAAGCAGGTTACGTAGAAACCAATACACCAGACATGATGGATAAGTCTCTATGGGAAACGTCTGGTCACTGGGACAAATTTAGTGACATGATGTTTAGAACTGAAGCAAAAGATGATAAAATTTATGCTATTAAACCAATGAATTGCCCTGGTGCTGTAGAAATTTTTAAACAAGGGTTAAAAAGTTATAGAGACTTACCATTTCTTTTATCTGAATTTGGAAAAGTACATCGTTATGAACCATCGGGTGCTCTTCATGGATTAATGAGGGTACGAGCATTCACACAAGATGATGCTCATATATTTTGTACAGAAGATCAAATTACACAAGAAAGTAAAATAGTATGTGATTTGATACTCAGTATCTATAAGGACTTTGGTTTCGATAATGTTAGAATTAAATTTTCTGACCGTCCTGAAAAACGAGTAGGGGATGATGTTATTTGGGATAAAGCTGAGGCTGCATTAATGCAGGCCATGGAAGCAACAGGTCTAGAATACACACTCAACCCAGGAGAAGGTGCTTTTTACGGACCAAAATTAGAGTTTGTTTTACGTGATGCAATTGGCAGAGACTGGCAATGTGGAACATTACAAGTAGATTTAAATTTACCTGGAAGATTGGGAGCTACTTATATTGGTGAAGATGGTAATAAAAAAATACCAGTCATGTTGCATCGAGCTTTATTTGGTTCCTTAGAGAGATTTACCGGCATTTTAATTGAACATTATGCAGGCCATCTTCCGTTTTGGCTTTCACCATTGCAAGCAGTAGTTGCTACAATTACATCTGATACTGATGAGTATGCTTATGAGGTACAAAAAGCATTAGTATCAAAAGGAATTAGATCCAAAATAGATACACGTAATGAAAAAATTGGTTATAAAATACGTGAACACAGTAATAGTAAAGTGCCAACGATTATCGCTGTTGGAAAAAAAGAGGCTCAAGATAAAACAGTATCTGTTAGAAGAATTGGATCTTCTGAAACAAAGACCTTTAAATTAGAAGAAATTGTTACTAGTTTATCAAAAGAAGCAAAATCACCAATAGAATAAAAAATGAATAACATGCAAGGTAAGTTTCCAAGTACTAGACTTAGACGTAATAGAATGAAAGAATTTTCTCGTCGTTTAGTTTCTGAAAATACTCTTAGTGTTAATGATTTAATCCTGCCTCTATTTGTATGTGAGGGAAACAAGGTTGATGATCCTATCAATTCGATGCCTGGTGTTAGCAGATACTCTATTGATAAACTTTTAAGCAAAGTAGAAAAAGCTGTTAAACTAAAAATTCCTGCTATTGCAATTTTTCCTCAAATTGAAAGTGGTCTTAAAAATTCTGAGGGAAGTTTAGCTGTAGATGAAAACAATTTGGTGTGCAGATCGATTAAAAGTATAAAAAAAGATTTTCCAAATATTGGTATTGTATGTGATGTTGCGTTAGATCCTTTTACGGATCATGGACATGATGGTTTGGTTATAAATGACAAAATAGATAATGATAAAACCTTGGAGGTTTTGGAACGACAAGCTCTAATTCAAGCAAATGCTGGTTGTGATGTAATCGCCCCGTCAGATATGATGGACGGTAGAGTTGGAAGAATAAGAAGTGCATTAGATTCAAATAATTTAATAGATACCCTTATACTATCTTACGCTGCTAAATATGCTTCAGGTTTTTATGGTCCTTTTAGAGATGCTATAGGCTCTGGTTCTAATTTAGGTAAAGATGGTAAATTAACATATCAAATGGACCCATCAAATAGTGATGAAGCAATTAGAGAAGTTGGATTAGATATAAGTGAAGGAGCGGATTTGGTAATGGTTAAACCTGGTATGCCGTATCTTGATATTATTTCTAGGATAAAATCAGAATTTAAAATTCCAACCTTTGCCTATCAAGTATCTGGTGAATATTCCATGATAAAAGAGTCAATTAATAAAGGTTGGCTTAATGAAAAAGTTATAATGGAATCTCTTTTATCTTTTAAAAGAGCTGGAGCAAATGGTATACTAACCTACTTTGCATTAGAAGCTGCTGAAAAATTAAAAAATGAATAACATTCAATTTGAAAAAAGAAAATCTATAGAACAAGTTGAGGAGTCAGATGAACTTGCTCCAAAATTTGATTCAAATGGTCTAATACCTGTTGTAACAACAGATTTTTCGTCTGGTGAACTACTTATGCAAGGATATATGAATGAAGAGGCTTTTAAAAAAACCATAAGTTTAGGCGAAGCAGTTTATTTTTCTAGAAGTAGAAATACACTTTGGCATAAGGGCAAAACAAGTGGATTAACTCAGAAGATAAAAGAAATAAGAATTGATGATGATCAAGATTGTGTATGGTTAAGAGTTGATGTCATAGGTGGAGCTAGCTGTCATGTGGGATATAGATCATGTTTTTATAGAAGTATTCCTTTAGATAATTCTAGCTCTAAAGTTGTTCTTAAATTTGAAGAGAAAGAAAAAGTTTTTGATCCTGAAGAAGTATACAAGAGTGCCCCAAATCCGACTAAACTATAATGTCAGACAAATTAAAGTTTATTGAAACTAGCAAACTTCCAACAGATATTGGAGAGTTCACTGTACATGCCTTTACAGATGAAAACGAATCTAAAGATCATTTAGCAATATGTATGGGTGACCTGCTTACCGATGAACCAGTTTTATCAAGAATTCATTCGCAATGTATTACAGGAGAATCTTTTTTTAGTATGAGGTGTGATTGTAGATTTCAACTAACTGAATCATTAAAACAAATTGCTCAAATTGGCAGAGGGGTGATTTTTTATCTTCAACAAGAAGGAAGAGGCATTGGTCTTTCAAATAAAATTAAAGCATATAGTTTACAAGACAAGGGGCTAGATACAGTTGAAGCTAATCATCAATTAGGCTTCAAAGATGATGAGAGAACATACGAAAATATTGCTGGAATGGTAAAATATTTAGCAATCAAAAAATTAGATTTGATGACTAATAATCCAAAAAAAATAAAAGCGCTCGAAGATATGGGTATCAAAGTAAACCAAAGAATTCCTATTTTCTCAGATACAAATAAATATAATGAAAAATATATCTCAACTAAGAAAAGTAAACTTGGTCATTTAATCTAAGTGGAAGCAGATAACTTAATAAAAAAACTCAAAATGATTAGTCACCCTGAAGGGGGGTATTATGTTGAAAAATTTAAAAACGATAATGTTAGTCAAATTTATTACTTATTAAAAAAGAGTGAGAAATCTCATTGGCATCGATTGACAAAAAATGAAATATTACATTTTTATTCTGGAGATCCTCTAGAAGTTTTTACATCAAGTGATGGAATTGATTATGAAGTTTTTTCTTTAGGGTCAGATCATAATTATATTTATACTGTAACAGCAAACACATGGTTTGCGATGAAATCTTCTGGTTCTTTCAGTTTAATTGGGTGCACTGTCGCACCTGCTTTTGATTTTAATGATTTTGAACTCGCACCTGCGACGTGGCGACCTAAAAAATTCAAAATTGAGTTATAGTTTTCACTTTTATTTAATTTAAATTCTTTATATATTAGACATAAATAACGGAGGTTCTAAATGGATGCAGAGAGTAAATGCCCTGTAATGCACGGAGCAATTACAAAAAATATGGGAGAGGGTACATCTAACCGCGAATGGTGGCCTAATCAACTTAACTTAAACATACTTCATCAACATGATCGTAAATCAGATCCAATGGAAGCTGGATTTAACTATCGAGAAGAGTTCAAAAAATTAGATTATGCTGCATTAAAAAAAGACCTCTTTAGTCTGATGACTGATTCTCAAGATTGGTGGCCAGCTGATTATGGTCATTATGGTGGTTTCTTTATTCGTATGACATGGCATGCTGCTGGAACTTATAGAACTGGCGATGGCCGTGGTGGTGGTGGAACTGGGGCTCAACGTTTTGCCCCGTTAAACAGTTGGCCGGATAATGGTAACTTAGATAAAGCAAGAAGACTTCTTTGGCCAATAAAGAAAAAATATGGAAATAAAATTAGTTGGGCTGATTTATTTATATTAACAGGGAATGTCGCAATTGAATCTATGGGGGGTAAAACTTTTGGATTTAGTGGTGGACGTCCCGACATTTGGGCACCAGAAGAAGATATATACTGGGGTGTAGAAGAAGAATGGCTACAAAATAAAAGATATACTGGTGATAGAATTTTAGATAATCCACTTGCAGCAGTGCAAATGGGATTAATTTATGTGAACCCTGAAGGACCAGATGGAAAAGCTGATCCACTTGCTAGTGCAAAAGATATAAGAGAAACTTTTGCAAGAATGGCAATGAACGATACTGAAACTGTAGCACTAACTGCAGGTGGTCATACTTTTGGTAAAGCACATGGTGCTGGTGATCCAGCTCTAGTAGGAGCAGAACCAGAGGGTGCACCTTTAGAACAAATGGGTTTAGGTTGGAATAACTTGCACGGTTCAGGTGTTGGTCGTGATACCACGACAAGTGGTATAGAAGGTCCATGGACACCTAATCCAACTCAGTGGGATAATGGATACTTTGATATGCTTCTTGGTTACGAATGGAAGTTAGTTAAAAGTCCGGCAGGTGCTCAGATCTGGCATGCGATTGATCAAAAAGAGGAACACATGGCACCTCAAGTTGATGATCCTTCAATAAAAGTTCCTACAATGATGACAACAGCAGATATGGCAATGCGAGAAGATCCTGAATACAGAAAAATATCAGAAAAATTTCACAAAGACCCAGAATATTTTGCTGATCAATTTGCTAGGGCTTGGTTTAAACTTCTACATCGAGATATGGGTCCAAAAACTAGATATATGGGACCAGAAGTTCCAGAAGAAGAATTGATTTGGCAAGACCCTGTGCCTCAAGGTCATTCAAACTATGGTGTTGAAACAGTAAAAGCTAAAATTTTAAGTAGTGGTTTAACAACCCAAGAAATGGTTGAAACTGCTTGGGCAAGTGCTTCTACATTTAGAGGATCAGATATGAGAGGTGGGGCTAATGGAGCAAGAATTAGACTTTCTCCTCAAAAAGATTGGGAAGTTAATAAACCAGAACAATTAAAGAAAGTTCTTGATATTCTTGAGCCTATTGCAAAGGATACAGGAGCTTCAGTGGCTGATGTAATCGTCCTTGCTGGTAATGTAGGTGTGGAACAAGCAACTGGAATGGAAGTACCTTTTACTCCAGGTAGAGGTGATACCACTCAAGATAAAACTGATGTTGATTCATTTGCAGTTTTAGAACCAGAAGCAGATGCTTTTCGTAATTATTTAAAAATGAATTATGATGTGACTGCTGAAGAATTAATGTTGGATAAAGCGCAACTATTAGGCCTTACAGCTCCTGAAATGACGGTACTTGTTGGCGGTATGAGATCTTTAGGTATTAGCTCAGATCAAAGAGGATTATTTGTTGATACAAAAGGTAAGTTAACAAATGATTTTTTTGATAAGCTTTTAGATATGGGTGTTAGTTGGAAACCAACCGGTAGCAATTCATATGAAGCAACTGATAAAATCACAGGTGAGAAAGTAAGAACTGCATCTAGAGTAGACCTAGTTTTTGGATCTAACTCTCAACTAAGAGCAATAGCAGAACTTTATGCAAGTGATGACAGTAAAGAAAAAATGAAAACAGACTTCATTAAAGCTTGGAACAAAGTGATGAATGCAGATAGGTTTGACTTAGAAAAATAATTCATTTTGAAAGAGTGGGTTTAGCCCACTCTTATTTTTTTATTAGAATACTTTAGTAATTTTTTTCAATTTCTTCAATTAATTGTGCTGCAAATTTTTTTGTTGGTCCTCGATATTTAAGTTCTTTTATATTCTCTAAATTACTTTTATCGTTTCCAACAATTACAAAACCAACCATTTTCCCTGTTTTATGGGGTGAACAAATATAAGCGTATATCCCTGGAATTGTAAAAGTAAATTCAGCATCTTGACTTATTGCTGATTTAAAATCTCCTACTCCTTCAGGAACACCACCTTTCATAAATTCAACATTATGACTCTTTTCAACAGACTTCCAAATAATTGTATCACCGACATCTATTGAAGCAATTAATGGTTCATATCTTTGATTCTTTTTTTCTCCATTAAAGTTGGTCCACATTTCTACCTCAACTGTTTTTGCAAAAACATTAGTTGTAAAAAAAGAAATTAAAAATAAAATAAAATATAATCTCATTTTATTATTTTGGCATATTTGTAGCACCAGTTTCTAAAGAAACAATTTTACCATTTTCAATTTTAAAAACAGACATTACTGCCTGAGTATTGCCATCATTAAAAGTAACGAATGAATGATGAACAGCTATTTCGTCATTCTCATATACAATTCTATCTTTATCAGAATTTATATCATCAGACATAGCCCAACCAACAACATCAGATTTTGATAAAACATTTCCAGATGAATGCATTGTAAATTTAAAGTCATCGTGCAAGATGTCATTCATTTCAGCTTCATTTTTGTCTTTCATGGCTTTTTGGTATCTTTCCATTAAACTCATATCTTTTTCCTTTCTTAACTAACCTGAAAAGTTAGTGACCGCTTCAGAAGTCATTGGTGTCATTACTGTAGTTTCCACCATAGCACCAGCGTCAATTCTTCTTTGTGTTAATTCTTCATCATTTTTGAAACCCATCATACCCTCAGGTGTAGCAAAATCTATAATGACAGTTAACTTGTTATCGTTATCTTTTTCAGTTGCTGCAAATATACACGTCATACCATGTTCTTTGAGTTTATGGCCATTGGCTAGAAGCATTTCTTTCCAAGGCCCAAAACCATTTTTTAAATCTTGCGTTAATTTAACTAACATACTAGCTCCTTTTTTTATTTCTATATATATAATGTTAAAAAGTTTAAAAATTATTAAAATGAAACAATAATTATCTTTCTTTAATATAGGGCTGTCCAATTGCATTAGGCGCAATTGCTTTTCCTACAAAACCAGCAAGTAGTACGACTGTTAATACATATGGTATTGCTTGTATTAACTGTACTGGTATTTCACCTATCGCTGGTAATTCTACTCCTTGAAGTCGTATTTGAAGAGCATCAGTAAATCCAAATAGTAAACAAGCAATTAAAGCAGTTTTAGGGTGCCACTTGCCAAATATCATAGCTGCTAAAGCTAAATATCCCCTTCCAGCTGACATCTCTCTAAAGAAATTTGCATTAACTGCTGTTGATAGATGTGCGCCTGCAAAAGCAATTAAAACTCCGTTGATTGCTAGCGCTTTATATCTCATCGCAAAAACATTGATACCAGCAGTATCAACAGCACTTGGGTTTTCTCCCACTGCTCTTAGTCTTAATCCAAAGCTGGTTTTAAAAACAACCCAAAAAACTAGTGGAACTGAAAGATAGGCTAAGTAAACAAAAATGTAATGTCCACTTAGTATATCGCTATAAATTGTACCCACTATTGGAACATCTTTTAAACTCTCTGCAAACGGAAGGTTAACTTCTAAAAATCGTTGATCCTCATTAAGAGTTGGTGTCAGACCTGCTTGACCAAACCAGGCAGCTGCGAGAGCTGTGGTCAAACCAATTATTAAAATATTAATAGCAACGCATGATACAACTTGATCACCCTTATAAGTAACAGATGCAAAACCATGTAACATCGATAGACTAACACAAGCAATGATAGCCAGCAAAAGACCAAGCCATGGATTTCCTAAAAAATAAGAACCAACTGCTGCTACAAAAGCTGCCATTAGCATTTTTCCCTCCAAGCTAAAATCAATGACACCTGATCTTTCAGCAAAAATACCTGCCATAGCTGCAAAAACTAATGGTGTTGATATTCTTAAAGTAGAATTTATTAAGGATGCAATATCAGATAAAAATTCCATTAAGCATTTGCCTTCATGTTTAGTCTATTTACGAAGAAGCTTTCAATTTGTGGTCTAAATAAATTCTCTAGAGCACCACTAAATAAAATAATTACTCCTTGAACAGCTACAAACATGTATCTTGTAATGTTTGGCATATCAAATGTTACTTCAGATCCACCTTGGTACAAGATACCAAATAAAAATGCAGCTGGAAAAATTCCTATTGGGTGATTTCTTCCCATTAACGCAACAGCTATTCCCGTGAAGCCATATCCTGCTGGAAAACCTGCTACTATTTTATGATGAACGCCTAATATTTCATTAACCCCTAATAATCCTGCTAAACCTCCAGAAATACACATTGCAATAATTATATTTTTATATGGCGAGATACCTGCATAAATTGCTGCTTGCGTATTGTGGCCAACAGCTCTCATTTCATAACCCCATCTGGTTTTCCAAACTAAGAACCATACAAAAACAGACGCGGCAATTGCCAACAAAAAAGAAATATTTAAAGGAGAGTATCTTATCTTGATTCCAAATAGAGCAGCAAAATCTTTAAAACTTGGAAACCATTGCTCCTCTGGTAAAGCAATTGTATGTGGGCCCATTTGTGCCGTGTCTCTTATTACATCGACTAATAAGAAAACCATCAGTGATGCGGCTATAAAATTAAACATGATTGTGGTAATTACTACGTGACTACCTCTAGTTGCCTGAAGATATGCGGGTATAAATGCCCAAGCTGCTCCAAAGACAACAGCGCCGGCGATAGATAATAACCATATTATTGGCACGGGTAAAAAACTAAAATTTATCGCAACTAAAAAAACACCAAGTCCACCAATATAGGCTTGGCCCTCTCCACCTATATTGAAAAGCCTACAATGAAATGCGACCGCAAATGCTAAACCGGTAAATACAAAATTTGTAGTATAATAAAGTGTATAGGCAAAACCTTCAATATAGCCAAAAGAACCATAAATGATTAATCTTACAGCCTCGTAAGGATTTTCTCCTGCAATAAATATAAACAAACCTGATACGAGTAATGCTAAGGTTAGATTTACAAGTGGGACAATAAGATTTGAAACCCACCAAGGTACTTTAGATTTATCTACAGGTGCCATTATACAACTCCTGCCATCAATAAACCTAATTCACGATCAGTTACATTTTTATTGTCTTTTTCACCAACTATCTTTCCATCAAACATTACAACAATTCTATCCGACAATGAAAGTACCTCATCTAATTCAACAGATACCAAAAGTATAGCTGCTCCTCTGTCTCTCATGTCTATCAATCTTTGATGAATAAATTCAATTGCACCAATGTCTACACCTCTTGTTGGCTGACCAACTAATAATACTTTTGGATTTTCATTAAGTTCTCTGCTTAAGATTATTTTTTGTTGATTTCCACCAGAAAAATTAGATGTAATTAAGTTTGGCGATTGAGGTCTTACATCATACTCTTCCATAATTTTCTTAGAATGAGAAATTATATCGCTATGATTTAAAACTGATGACTTAGAAAAAGGTTGTTGATCGTGGTAACCAAAAATTAAATTTTCATAAGCTTTAAAATCTGTAACTAGACCCATCCTCTGTCTATCCTCAGGAACATGAGCTAACCCTTTGTCTTTTAACTCTCTTGGATCCAAGAAGTTTTGACTATCCGATACTTTTTTTCCTTCTAAATATATTTCTCCAGACTCAACTTTTCTTATACCAGAGAGCGCTTCTAATAATTCTGTTTGTCCATTTCCAGTAACACCCGCTAGACCTAATATCTCTCCAGCACGAATTTCTAAATCAACATTCTTTACTCTTGTTACATCTAGATCATCTTTAACTGTAAGATTCTTAACTTTGAATAAAACCTCTCCTGCTTTTAACTGAGATTTATCAAGTCTTAACAACACACTTCTCCCAACCATCATCTCAGCCAATTGTTCTTTATTTGTGTTTGCTGTTTTTGTATGACCAACCATTTCACCTTGGCGCATCACTGATACTTCACTTGTTAAATCCATAATTTCAATTAATTTATGAGTAATTAAAACTATAGTTTTACCTTCATCTTTAAGAGATCTTAATATTTTGAATAATTCATCAACCTCTTGAGGTGTCAAAACACCTGTGGGCTCATCTAATATAAGAATTTCTGCACCTCTGTATAATGATTTTAAAATTTCAACTCTTTGACGAAATCCAACTGATAGATCTGATATAGTTGAGTTTAGATCAATATTTAGTTTGTAGGTGTCACATAAATTTTTTAAATCTTTTTTGGCTTTTTCTAAATTTTTACCGAATACTAATTCACCTTCAAATCCTAAAATAATATTTTCAAGAACTGTAAAATTTTCTACCAGCATAAAATGTTGGTGCACCATACCAATACCATTTGTTATAGAGTCTTTAGGGGACTTAAGATTTATTTCCTTTCCATTAACTTTGATTGTTCCTGAGTTCGCTTGATAAAGACCAAACACGATACTCATCAACGTTGATTTACCAGCTCCATTTTCACCTATAATTCCATGGATTGTTCCTTTGTTAATCTTAAGATTTATATTTTTATTAGCATGAACATGCCCAAAGGATTTATTTATATTTGTTAATTCTAGGATTGGCGAGACCATAAAACTTTTAAATCTTAGGTCTCACCAAATGATTTATAATATTGCTACTACTCTTGTGACCAGTCAGCTACTTCCATTGAGCCACTAACAATTTCAGCTGCTGCTGCTTCTACTGCTGACTCCATTGCAGAAGTTACCATACCATCTGCAGTGGCATATCCTACCATACCTTCAGCCAAACCTAGGATATGTATTCCAGCTTCAAACCTTCCCGCCTCTGTCTTTTGTGCTTGCTCAAATATTGTTAAGTCCAGACGCTTTAACATAGATGTAAGCATATTGCCTGGGTGCATCCAATTTTGATTTGTATCAACACCAATACCCATGATACCTGCATCAGCTGCTGCTTGAAGAACACCAATACCGGTTCCACCTGCTGCTTGATAAACAACATCGGCACCACCATCAATCTGCGCTTTTGTTAATTCGGCGCCCTTAGTTGGATTGTTCCAAGCTTCTGGAGTTGTACCAGTCATGTTAGCTAAAACAGTAATGTTAGGATTAACATACTGCGCCCCTTGTTCGTATCCACCTTGGAACTTTCTAATTAATGGAATATCCATTCCACCAACAAATCCAATTGTTCCGCTTTCAGACGCCATAGCTGCAATCATACCAACTAAAAATGAGCCCTCATGTTCTTTATAACAAGCTTGATAAATATTACTTGCCGGATCATCTACCCAACAAACATCAACTGCAACAAAATTTATGTCAGGATAGTCTGGAGCCACTGCTGCTACAGCATCAGCTTGAGCAAATCCCATTGCTACGATTAATGACGCACCTCTATCTGCAATTTTACGCATACCTTGTTCAATTTGCGTATTATTAGAGGCTTCAAATTCAACCATGTCCCAACCAAGTTCATTTTGAACTCTTAGCGCACTTTCATATGCTAATTCGTTAAATGATTTATCGAACTTACCTCCAGAATCATAAACAACTCCGATTTTGTTTGCAAACGCACTTGAAGAAAATACAAGAGCGAAAGAAACAGTAAAAATACTTAAAATTTTCTTCATATCAAAAATCCCCCTTAAATATGAATTATAGATATCCCATTGATAACATTTTCTTGATAAAAAAATGCATTAAAAAATAAGATAATAGATAAATAATATGATTTTTTATGGATAACTTCAAGTTCCCATGTACCTATCGCCTGCGTCACCTAGGCCTGGTACAATGAACTTATTTTTATTCAGCTTAGCATCGATATTACACGTAAATATATGAATACCTTTTTGCTTTTTTTGGATATTTTTAATACCCTCGGGAGCAGCAAGTAAAGACACCAAAAATATATCTTTAATATTAACACCTTTATTTTTAATTAAATTGATTGCAGCAATTGAAGAATTGCCTGTGGCCAACATTGGGTCTAAGATCAGCACTTTCTTATTTTTAACTCTAGGCAGTTTAAACAGATATTCTACAGGCTCATAAGTTTGTTCGTCACGGTATAAACCAATATGACCTTTTTCAGCTTCTGGTAAAAACTTTGCAAAGCCCTCAAGCAGCCCTAAACCAGCGCGTAGAATTGGCACTAAGATAATTGGTTGACCTAGGTCTGTTCCGCTCATTTTTTTTAGCGGGGTTTCAATTGTTTGTTTTTTAAATGCTACGTATTGTAGGACATCAGCAGCGATAAGGTAACTAATTTCATTCATAGTTTGTCTAAAAACAGTATTTGATGTTTTTTTATTTCGTAAAATTGTTAATTTGTATTGAACGAATGGTGATTTAATTACTGTAATCATATACGATTACATATATAGAAATCTCACTAAGAGCAATGCGGTTATCAATTTATTTTTTAACATTAATTTTTTTGTCTAGCTGTACGTCTATTGAAGTTGGAAGAGAAGTTGTTAAAGTTGGGACCGTTGTAAAAGATAAAGTTGAGGAAACTATTATAAGAAAAGAGCCAGAAATTATTGAAGATAAAACTATTGTTGAAGAACAAGAGGTTATAACTGAAGAAAAAGAAGAGAAAAAAACTATAATTAAGGAACAACAAAAAATTGCGGAAGTGAATTTTATGGGAAAACAACTTTCTGAGATAAAACAAAAGCTAGGAAAGCCTAATTTAGCACGCTCTGATGGTTCAGTTCATATGATTCGATATGATAGTAGCTCATGCAGATTATTTATCTTCTTCAATTTACATTCTAGTATTAAAAGGGTAGAATATTTTGAGTTTCGAGACTCTATAGGAGAACTTTTAGATACAAAACAGTCGATAGAAGAATGTTATAAAGAATACGACTTTACTAGCTAATTTCAACAAGCAGATCTTTTGCTTCCACATTATCACCAGATGCAACATTAATGGATTTGATTGTTCCACTTTTATCAGCGTTTATTGTAGTTTCCATTTTCATGGCTTCGATCACTAGTAACTTATCACCCTTAATAACTTTGCTACCTGATTGAACAAATATTTTTGCAACCTGACCTGGTAAAGGTGATCCGATATGTTCCGAATTATTATCATCTGCTTTCGCTCTTTGTGTTATATTTTTTGAAAATTCTTTATTTTCTATATCAATTGTTCTTGGTTGTCCGTTAATTTCAAAAAAAACAGAGCACTTACCATTGCTATTAACTTCACTTTTTGCTAAGTATCGTAATATAAGATTTTTTCCTTTATCAATTTCTATCGTGTATTCTTTATCCTGTTGAGGACCATAAAAAAATAATTCTGTTGAAAGAATTGATGTATCACTGAACTCCTTAAAGTGATCAACATAATCTTTAAAAACTTTTGGATACATTAAGTAAGACGCTAAATGTGTTTGATTAATTTCCATCCCTATTTCATCTTCTAAATTTTTGGCTTCTTTGTCTAAATCAACTGACTCTAAAACTTCACCTGGTCTTTGAGTTAAAGGTTTTATATCTCCAAGAACTTTCTTTTGAAGTTCTTTTGGAAAACCTCCATGTGGTATACCAATTTCCCCTTTAAAGAACTCAATGACAGATGCAGGAAAAGAGATTTCTTTTTTTGGATCTAATACATCTTCTTTAGATAAATCATTAGCAATCATATAAAGCGCCATATCGCCTACAATTTTTGAAGAAGGGGTTACCTTCACAATATCACCAAAAAGTTGGTTTACCTCTGCATATTTATTAGCAACCATTCCCCACTTATCAGTTGTAATTCCTAAAGATCTGGCTTGTTCTTTTAAATTCGTAAACTGACCACCAGGCATTTGGTGAAGATACACGTCAGAGCTTCCACCTTTAAAGTCAGTTTCAAAAGCATGATAATTTTGACGTACCTGCTCCCAATATAAAGATAGTGTTCTTATTGATTCTTCATCAAGATGCGGATCTTGATTATTTTGTTTCATTATAGATACGATTGAACCAAGCGCAGGTTGTGATGTTAATCCACTCATCGAGTCAATCGCAAGATCAACTATATCTACCTTTTCTTCAATAGCAGCAAGAACTGAAGCTGATGAAGTTCCAGATGTATCGTGAGTATGGAAATGGATTGGAAGAGCAGTTGTTTGTTTAATTTCGTTAACTAATTTTTTTATAGCATTAGGTTTTGCTAGTCCCGCCATATCTTTAATGGCAATTATATGTGCGCCTGCTTTTTCTAAATCTTTAACAAGATCAATGTAATATTTTAATGTATATTTTTTCTCATTTAGATCAGTTACATCATTTGTATAACATATAGTTCCTTCACAAATTTTATTTTGATTACATACTTCATCAATTGCAACACGCATATTATCAATTAAGTTTAATGAGTCAAAAACTCGGAATACATCAATCCCAGCTTGAGCTGATTGTTGAATGAAATGTTTAACAACGTTATCTGGATAATTTTTATATCCAACAGCATTAGATCCTCTAAAGAGCATTTGTTTAAGAAGGTTTGGGGCCCTTTTGTTTAACCTTGCTAATCTATCCCAAGGATCCTCTTTTAAAAAACGCATCGATGTATCAAAGGTTGCGCCACCCCAACATTCTAATGAGAATAAATTGCTTAGATTTTCACTATAATATTCAGCAATGTTAATAAGATCATCAGTTCTCATTCTTGTAGCAAGAAGCGATTGGTGTGCATCACGCATCGTTGTGTCAGTAATTAGGGTGAAAGGTGTTTCTTTTATTTTTTTTGCGAATTTTTCTGGACCTAAAGTTTGTAAGTCTTTTACATAATTGTTTTTTTCACTTTTAATATTTGAAGTAGGAATTTGAACCTCTACAGTCGAATTACTGCTGACTCTTCCAGATATATCATTGTGTCCATTTACAATTATATTTCCAAGATAAGATACGATTTTTGATGCTCGATCTTTTTGAGGATTATAAGCATAAAGCTCTTTTTTAGTATCCACAAAATTTGTATTGTAGTTTCCCGCAAGGAAATCTCTATTATTAATAAGGGACTCAAGAAAAACTAAATTTGTTTTAACGCCTCTAATTCTAAATTCTCGTAAAGCTCTATCCATCCTTTTAATACAATCATCTTGGTGTTTTGCCCAAGTTGTTACCTTTACAAGTAAAGAGTCATAATATGGTGTAATAATTGAACCAGAAGATGCATTAGCTGCATCCAGTCTTACTCCAAAACCAGCTGCTGATCGATAAGTCATGATCTTTCCATAATCCGGCATAAAATTATTGAGGGGGTCTTCTGTAGTAACTCGACATTGAATTGCATAACCATTTAGGTGAATGTCTTCTTGTTTTGGCAGTGCGGGATGACTGCCAATTTTTTCACCCTCTGCAATTTTAATCTGAGCTTTTACAATATCAATACCAGTTACTTCTTCTGTTACTGTATGCTCAACTTGAATTCTTGGATTAACTTCGATGAAATAAAATTTACCAGATTTTTTATCAAACAAAAATTCAACAGTTCCTGCGCCAAAATATTTTACTTGTTTTGCAATTTTAATTGCTGCATTACAAATTTCTTCTCGAGTTTTATTTTCAAGAAAATGTGCAGGTGCTCTTTCAATAATCTTTTGATGCCTTCTTTGAAGAGAGCAATCTCTTTCAAAAAGATGGATAATATTTCCGTGACTATCACCTAGAATTTGTACTTCTATATGCGCTGCATCTTCTAAAAATTTTTCTATAAATACTTCATCTTTACCAAAAGCTTTAAGTGACTCACTTTGAGCTGTTTTAATTTGATCTATTAACTCTTTGCTTGATTTTACAACACGCATTCCTCGACCACCGCCACCCCAGCTAGCTTTAACAATTACAGGATAACCAATTTTATCAACTTCTTTTTCAACACTTTTTAGATTTTCCTTTGTTACTAAAACAGAAGGTACTGTTCCTACATTTGCTTCTTCAGCAACTTTTTTTGCTTCTGTTTTATTTCCAAATCTTTTTAGTATTTCTTTACTGGGACCAATAAATTTTATGTCATTTTTTTCACACTGCTCAGCTAGTTCAGGACTTTCAGATAAAAATCCATAACCTGGGTGGATAGCATCAACATGTGCATCTTTAGCAATTTTAATTATAGAGTCTATATCTAAATATGCTTGAATTGGCCCTTTGCCTTCACCAACTAAATAACTTTCATCCGTCTTAAAACGATGAATAGCAAAACGATCTTCTTTAGAATATATAGCGGCTGTTTTAATACCAGACTCTTCTGCAGCCCTAAATATTCGAATGGCAATTTCACTTCTGTTTGCAGCTAAAATTTTACTAATCTTTTTCATAAAACCACCATCTTAATAAAGATTATCTTTTATTATTTTTTTGGGGATGCATCTATATGTTCCTTACTAAATTAGCAAGAGATCATAGGAATTTAGGCATTTTTTAGGATTTGGAGCAATTATAAATTAATAATAAACTGTAAATTATTGATTTAATATATGTGCACATTTGTCTCTTTATCACGAAGGTTTTTTTATATTATTATAAAAAAATGAATTCAATGAATGAAAATATAAGACCTTATCAAAGCTGCTCTAAATCAGTCTTCTTAATTTTAGGAATTATTTTTATAAGTTGGATTTCGTTATTCTCAATTTTTTTAATTGTACAAGGTGCTTGGCCAGTATCCATATTTCTTGGACTTGAATACTTGATAATTTTTTATTTAATTCGTTTATATTTCAAAGAAAAAAATATTAAGGATGAAATTAATATTAATCAAAAAGAAATATCTATTAAAAAATTCAAAGGTGATAAACTTTTATATTCATCCAAATTTAATACTTATTGGTCTAAAGTATTTTTTACAAAATTTAAAAATACCTCTAAATTATCTATAAAAGAATCAGATAAAGAAACTGAAGTTGCAACTTTCTTGCATGCTGATTTAAAGGAAAGTTTGTACTTAAGAATTAAAAGACAATTAAGCTATTATTAAAATAACAAATTATTCATATTGAAAAGACCTGTTTTCTTTTTAGAAATAAAGATTGCTGCTTTGATGGCTCCATCTACAAAAATTGATCGATTACTAGCTTTATGAACTAGATCAACTCTATCATTGGTACCAATAAAACTTACTGTATGTTCACCTGCAATTTCACCACCTCTTGTAACAGAAAAGCCAATGTCACCTTTTTTTCTAGATGATAGTTTTTTTGTACGATCTAAAACTTTTGATTTATTTAATTTAGTTTTTCTTCCCTCAGCTGCATATTCACCCAGAGATAATGCAGTTCCGGAAGGAGCATCTTTTTTATGTTTATGATGAGTCTCAGCAATTTCAATATCATAATCAGTATCTTTTAAAGCTGATGCTGTTTGTTTTACTAAGTTAAACAATAGGTTAACGCCCAAACTCATGTTAGAAGACATGAGTATAGGTATTTTTTTAGAATAACTTTTTACTTTCTTTTTTTGTGCATCCGTCATTCCGGTTGTGCCAATAACAACTGCTGTTTTATTTGCAGAGGCGATCTTAAGATTATCTAACGTAGACTCAGGTGTTGTAAAATCAATGATGACGTTTGCTTCTTTGATTAACTGAGCTGCATTAGCTGTAACTAATTTTGCAGAGTGTATACTTGAAACTTTGTTTAAAGGTTTGTTTATATCTTTATGTTTTTTGTGTTCAAAACCACCGACAAATTCTAAATTTTTATTTTGTAAAATTTGTTTCGATATTTCCTGACCCATTCGGCCAAGACAACCTGCAACTGCTATTTTAATTTTTGCCATAGAAACATCTTATACTTTGGTGATTGTAAGTTGAAAAGAAATTAAGTTAAATCTTCCCAGACTTCTTTTAATTTTGAGAAAAAACCTTGCGATTTTGGGCTATGTTTTTTTGATGTCCCACCTTCATTTTCAAACTCTCTCAAAATATCTCTTTGTTTGCTATTTAGGTTGACTGGTATTTCAACGTTTGCTTGCACATACATATCTCCGCGTCTGCTTTGTCGTAGAATGCTCATTCCTTTGCCGCGAAGTCTAAATTGTGTCTCAGATTGAGTTCCCGCTGGAATATTAAGTCTGGCTTTTTTTCCCTCGATAGTTGGTACTTCTATTTCACCGCCTAAAATAGCAGTAGTAATTGAAATTGGTATTTCACAAAATAAATTCTCTTCTTCTCTTTCAAAAAGTTTATCCTTTTGAACCTCGACAAAAATATACAGATCTCCATTTCCTGCACCTCTTTCACCAGGTTCTCCTTCACCAGCTATTCGAATTCTTGTACCCGTGTCAACACCAGCAGGAATAGTAACAGAAATTGTTTTTTGCTTTTTTATATTCCCTGTTCCTGAACATTTCAGACATGGATTTTTTATACTTGAACCTTCTCCACCACATGTAGGACATGGTCTTTCAATTGAAAAGAATCCTTGTTGAGATCGAACTTTTCCTGCACCACCACAAGTAGAACAAGTACTTGGTCCAGATTTATCTGCACTTCCAGTTGCTGCACAAGCATCACAGCCAACGTATGTAGGTATTCTTATTTGTGGTTTTTTACCCGTAAAGGCTTCATAAAGTGAAACAGACATGTTATAACGAAGGTCACTTCCTCTTTGTGGACCTCTTCTTCTTGATGATTGTCCTCCAAACCCTCCACCAAAGAACTCTTCAAAGATATCAGAAAAGCCACCTGCAAAATCTCCAAAGCCTTGCGCTCCACCCATTCCACCTTGTTTGAAAGCGTCATGTCCATATTGATCATAAGCCGATCTTTTTTCTGAATCTTTTAAAACTTCATAAGCAGCAGCTGCTTCTTTAAATTTTCTTTCAGCAGTTTTATCGTCCTTATTACGGTCTGGATGATATTTCATGGCTTGCTTTCTATAAGCTTTTTTAATTTCATCATCACTGGCATTTCGTTGAACGCCTAGTATCTCATAGAAATCTTTATCAGCCACATCTCCTCCTTATTAAAAATTATGGAGCGTTAATCTTTTTTATCTTCGTCTACTTCTTCAAATTCAGCATCTACAACCTTTTCGTCTTTTGTATTATCAGCTGATGGTTCAGCACCAGATGGATCAGGTTGAGGTCCAGCACCTTGAGGGTTTTGTTTGTAAATTGCTTCACCCATTTTCAAAGACGATTGAACTAGTGCTTCTGTTTTAGATTTTATAGCTTCTAAATCTTCGCCGTCTTTTACTTTTTTAAGCTCTTCAATATCTTCTGTGATTTTATTTCTATCAGCTTCAGGAATTTTATCTCCATGCTCTTTTAAGTTCTTTTCAGTTTCATTAATTAAACTATCAGCATGGTTTCTAGTATCAACAGCTTCTCTTTTCTTTTTGTCAGCTTCGGCATTTTCTTCTGCTTCTTTGACCATTTTTTCAATCTCTTCATCTGATAATCCACCAGAAGCCTGGATTTTGATTTGTTGTTCTTTACCAGTTGATTTGTCTTTAGCTGAAACATTTACAATACCGTTCGCATCAATATCAAAAGTTACTTCAATTTGAGGCATTCCTCTTGCGGCAGGTGGAATACCTACTAAATCAAACTGACCTAGTAATTTGTTATCAGCAGCCATTTCTCTTTCACCTTGAAATACTCTAATTGTTACTGCACTCTGATTATCTTCAGCTGTAGAAAATACCTGGCTCTTCTTTGTTGGGATAGTTGTGTTTTTATCAATTAGTTTTGTGAATACACCGCCAAGTGTTTCAATACCAAGTGATAAAGGTGTAACATCAAGTAATAATACATCTTTGACATCACCTTGTAATACACCTGCTTGAATAGCAGCACCAGATGCTACAACTTCATCTGGGTTAACACCTTTGTTAGGCTCTTTACCAAAGAAGTTTTTTACTATCTCTGTTACTTTAGGCATTCTTGTCATACCACCAACTAAAATAACATCATCGATTTCAGCAGCTTGTAAACCGGCATCTTTAAGTGCCATTTCGCAAGGTTTTAAACTTTGGTTTAAAAGTTCGCCTACGATAGCTTCAAGTTTTGCTCTCGATAACTTAATTGTTAAATGTTTAGGACCAGATTGATCGGCTGTTATGAATGGTAAGTTAACTTCTGTTTCGGTTGAACTTGATAATTCAATTTTTGCTTTCTCAGCAGCCTCTTTCAAACGTTGAAGGGCGAGTTTATCTGATCGTAAATCAATACCATTATCTTTTTTGAATTCGTCAGCAAGATAATCAATAATCTTAAGATCAAAATCTTCACCACCAAGATGCGTATCACCATTGGTTGATTTAACTTCAAAAACACCGTCACCAATTTCTAAGATAGAAATATCAAATGTACCTCCACCAAGATCGTAAACAGCAACTGTACCTGTTTTCTTTTTATCTAAACCATATGCTAACGCTGCAGCAGTAGGCTCGTTAATAATTCTTAAAACTTCTAGTCCAGCTATTTTTCCAGCATCTTTTGTTGCTTGTCTTTGAGCATCATTAAAATATGCAGGAACTGTTATAACTGCTTGTGTAACAGTATCTCCTAAATAAGACTCTGCTGTCTCTTTCATTTTTTGTAAGATAAATGCACTAATTTGACTTGGACTATATTTATCTCCACGTGCTTCTACCCAAGCATCACCGTTATCACCTTTTACTATTTTATAAGGCACTAGTCCGCTGTCAGACTTAACAGCTTCATCCTCGAATGTTCTTCCAATTAATCTTTTTATGGCAAATAAAGTATTTTCAGAATTAGTTACTGCTTGTCTTTTAGCTGATTGTCCAACAAGTTTTTCTTTTGTGTCACTGAACGCCACCATTGATGGTGTTGTTCTTCCACCTTCAGAGTTTTCAATTACTTTTGCTTCCTTACCGTCCATTACTGCAACGCAGGAGTTTGTAGTACCTAAATCAATACCAATTACTTTTGCCATATTTTTTATCCTCTTTACTTAATTATTTACCAATCAACATTGGCTACATTAAATATGGGAAAGAAGTTTTAAAATACAAGGATGTTTGGGATTTATATTAAAAAAAACAAATAATTTAAGGCTTTTTATGACTTTTCTTTACTCTCATTTTCAGGTTTATCTTCTTCGCTGTCTTGTTTAGGTTGTTCTTTTTTAGCGACTGGTTTTTTGGAAACTCCAACCATTGCTGCTCTGAGCAATCGGTCATGCATTGTATAGCCAGATTGAACTTCTTGTACTACTGTTCCTTCTTCAACATCATTATTTTCAACTTCCATCATTGCCTGATGAAAATTGTGATCAAATTTTTGATTTAAAGTTTCAATTTTTTTGACTCCATGTTTTTCAAGAGTACTTTTATATTCTTTAAGCACCATTTTTAAACCATCGATAAGATTTTTTATACTTTCTGAATGATTTTCATCCTCTGGCAAAGCATCTAGTGCTCTCTCTAAATTATCTCCCGGTGATAGAATATCTCTTGCTAAATTTATACTGCCAAACTTTATCGTTTCAACTTTTTCTCGTTCAAATCTTTTTCTAAGATTTTCCATTTCAGCGAGTAATCTGATTTTTTCTTCTTTTAGTGTTTCAATTTCTTTTTCTAAATTATCTTCTTCTTTATTTTCATCTTCCTTTGTCTCTTCTATATCTATATTTTCTTGACTATCGTTATTATCTTGTTCATTTTCAATATTCTCAGAATCAGGTTCTTTAATTTCTTCTTGTTGGTTATCTTGTTCTTTTTTCTCAACCATTAATCAATCACCTTTCCAATAATTTTAGACGTATAATCAACAAGAGGGACTATTTTGGAGTAATTTAATCTTGTTGGACCAACTACGCCTATAGCGCCTATGATTTCTTGATCATTATTTTTATATGGGGCCATTACCATAGAAAGACCAGAGTGTTTAAATAAAAAATTTTTAGATCCAATAAAAATCTGTACTCCTTTAGCTTTTCCTGCATTATCTAATATATCTACGAAACTAGATTTTTTCTCAATTTCATCAAAAAGATTTCGAATTTGATCTAAATCTTTTGAAACTATTTCATCTTTTAATAAATTTGATTGACCATGTAAAAAAATATAAGGATTTTTAATATTTGGAGTTGTCTGAATTATACCTTGTTGAATTAATCTCGAAGAAATTGAATCTAATTTATTTTCTGAGTGTTTTATGTCCTTTTGTAGGTATTTTTTGATTTGTGATATGTTTTTGTTTGTAAATTTTGATGTAAGATAATTAGAAGCTTGAACTAATAAAGACGCGTTATACTTTCCATTATCTTCAATAATTCTATTTTCAACCTCTCCATTTTCATATGCTAATATTAACATTAACTGAGCCTGATTTAGTCTTATAAACTCAAGGTGTTTTAGGTTTTTTTGAAATTTTGGTGCAATGACAATTCCTGCATAATTTGACAAACCGGATATAGCTTTAGATGCTAAATTTAATACTTCCTCGTATGATTTTCCTTTGGATGTACATTGTTGTTTAATATTTTCTTTATCTGATTTTGTAATTCTACCAAATTCTAAAAGACCATCTACAAAAAAACGCATTCCTTTCTCTGTGGGCATTCTTCCGGCTGACCTGTGAGGAGCATAAAGAAGGCCTTCTTTTTGAAGATCAGACAAGATTGATCTTATTGATGCTGAGGAGAGGTTAACGCCTCCCATTTTCATAATTGTCTCTGATCCGGCTGGTGAGCCTGTCTTAAGATAAGACTCCACTAATTTTTTAAAAATCAGTTTAGACCTATCGTTTATTTCTGCATATAAATTATCAATCATAAGAATTTATTGTTTAAAATTAATTTTTATCTACTATTATTAAATTTATATGCGAAAAGATAGATCGTTCAACGAAATGCGTCAGATTTCATTTGAAAAAAATGTAAATATGCACGCAGATGGTTCTTGTCTTGTTAAATTTGGAAATACACATGTGCTTTGTCTGGCTTCTATTGATGACAAAGTACCTCATTGGTTAAGAAATACGGGAAAGGGTTGGATAACTGCTGAATATGGAATGCTGCCAAGATCTACAAACATACGCATGGATAGAGAGGCCGCAAAGGGTAAACAGTCTGGACGTACTCAAGAAATACAGCGATTAATTGGAAGAAGCTTGAGATCTATAGTTGATTTATCAAATTTAGGCGAAAGACAAATTAAAATAGACTGCGATGTAATACAGGCTGATGGAGGTACAAGGACCGCATCAATTAGTGGTGGCTTTGTTGCCCTATATCTCGCAGTACAAAAAATACAAAATAACTATAATATTCAAAAACCAATAATTAAAAATCATATTGGTGCAATTTCTGCAGGTATTATAGACGACAAACCTTTTTTAGATTTAGATTATAATGAAGATTCTAATGCTCAAGTTGATGCAAATTTTGTAATAGCAGATAACGAAAAAATTTCTGAAATTCAGGTAACTGGTGAAGAATTTTTTTTTAGCAAAGATCAATATAATGAATTATTTTTATTAGCCAATAAAGGTATAAAAAAAATAATTGAAATTCAAAAACAAACATTGAATTAAATTGGAAAAATTATTATTTTTTTCTCAAAATTGTGGCAAAATAAGTGAGGTTCAAAAATTATTCAAAGGTTTAAGTATTAATTTAATATCGTTAAAGGATTTGGATATAAAAAATCAACCAAATGAAACTGGAAAATCTTTTCCCGAAAATGCAAGAATTAAATCAATGTTTGGTTATAAGCATTTTAATATTCCTTGTTTCGCTGATGACTCTGGCATATGTGTAGAAGCCTTAGATTGGAAGCCTGGCGTTTTGTCAAAAAATTACTTAGAGAGTTTTGAAACTAATGTTGATTGCCTAAAAAATATAATTAATCAAGTTAAGCAAACTGGTAAAAAAAAAGCTCTTTTTAAAACATCAATTTGCTTAACATTAAAAGAAAATTATCACATAGTGTTTGAAGGAAAAATAGAAGGAGAAATCTCTAGTAATATCATAGGAGGCGGGGGCTTCGGTTACGACCCAATTTTTATACCAAAAGGCCATAATGAAACATTTGCTGAAATGAGCACTTATAGAAAAAATCTTTTAAGCCATCGATCAATTGCGATAAGTAAATTAATTAATTTTTTTAGCTAAACCTTTTGAAATTATTAGTATATCTAAGTCTCTTTCTATTTTGTTGTCTTTAAAATAAAATTTACCATCCACTCCATCAAATTGGACTGTTGAGCTGTTCAAAAGATTCTTTGTTTGCATATAGTTTATCTGTCTTGAGTAGATAAAATTTAATAATCCAACTAAATCATAAGACAATGTTGATATTCTTAATAAATTTTCTTCATAAATTTCTTGATACTGAACCAGTAAATCATTCCTTTTACTTTTTTCAATACCAGGGAAAATCGTACCTTGTAATGAAGGTTCAAAAAAGAAATTTTCATCATCAATAACACCAGTGCTTAAAAACTGTACAACGTTTGGATCAATGTCATAATATGGAAGAAGAGGTGCAACTTTAAGTAAATTGATACCATAATCAGCAATTAATATATGCGAAAAATCATAATCACTGGTTGTTTTAAATCTTTGTAATTTTTTTAGTCTATCCTTAGATTGGTTATCATTTTTTTTTGAAAGTATTTTTTTTTGTCTATCAAGCTCATATTTTCTTAACTCATACTTTCCCAGCTCTTTGATAGAATCTCTAACATTAGATAAGTCTTTTTTGTATGATGATCTATTTACTAGAATAACATCACTTTCATCTAAAACATTATCAATTAAAGAATTAATTTTATAGCCATAATCATTTTCAGGATAAAGGAGGGCCAATTTAGAGTCTTTTTTTAGTGAGAAAATAAGTTGTTCTAATTCATTTTTTGGAAAAAAATTAAATAAATATATGCAGTCGCCAGCGACACTATCACTAGAAGAGAAGCTAAAAAAAATGACTTTATCTTCACAAAAACTCCTCACAACTTTTGTATTCTCGGTAATAATTGGGCCTATATAAATTTTTCCTTCTTTTTTTGTGTCATCTATTATTTTTAATAGATCTTTTTTATCTTCAAAAAATTTTATTTCGAATGAGACGTTTTTTAATTTTTTGTTATAAACTGCTAATTCCAAAACATTAATGAATTGCTCAACGAATTCTTGATTATTTTTATTTGAAAAAATTATGGTTATATCTTTTTTTATATTAATTTTTTCTGCATTTTTATCATGTTCAATATCAACATTTTTACTTGTTTTTTTTTCTAAACTGTCAAAATCTACAGTCTTTATTTGATTATTTTTTAAATCTTGAGTATTTTGTTGTTCTGATTGTGTTGATATATTTATTGGATTACAAGATGCTATAAAAACAAAGATAAAAATGACAAGCAAAATGAATATAGGATTACATATTGTTGCAACTCCAATTGGAAACTTAGATGACATTTCTAAAAGGGCAATTGATTGTCTTAATGAGGCAGACTTGGTTATTTGTGAAAATCCTAAACATTCATTAAAATTACTTAATAAATTTGGCATTAAAAAGAAGCTAGTATCATTACACGATTACAACGAAAATTCAGTTATAATAAGATTATCTAGTGAATTAAATAGAAAAAAAATTGCATTGATTTCAGATGCAGGCTCTCCTTTGATTTCTGATCCTGGTTATAAATTTATCAAACACTGTCTAAAAAACGGCATATATGTAACATCTATTCCTGGTGCAAATGCAATTATTCCTGCTCTTCAATTATCGGGCGCTCCTACAAATCAATTTAGTTTTGTTGGTTTCTTCCCAAAAACAAGTAAACAAATGATAGATTTTATAAAAAAAATTGAACAGAAAGAAGAAACATCCGTTTTTTTTGTATCAAGCCACAAAATTGAGCAATGCGTAAACTATTTAGAAACATATATTAAAAAAAGACCTATTAGTATTTTAAAAGAACTTACGAAGCTCAATGAGAAAATATTTCATGGATTAAGCAATGAACTTAAAGAAAAAATATTCAAGGAAAAAGAAAATGTAAAAGGAGAATTTGTTGTTGTTGTAGAGGGAAAATCACTTGAAAAAGATGAGGTTATAGTTTCAGATACATATACTAAGGAAATAAATAAATTACTGTTAAAATTTTCTTTGACTGATGTCGTTGAAATAGTACATAAATTAACAGGAATTAGTAAAAGTAAAATTTATAAATGGGTTTTAAAAATAAAAAAATCTTAAGACTATTTAGTTTTTTTATTATATTTTTTATATTAAACATTAACTATGCATGTTCTCCAACTGGTATGCTAGCTGCGGGTGGGAGTTCAGCAATGGTTGTTGCAGAGGGTGATCGTTCTTTTGGAACTGTAGTAGATGATGCCACCATCAAAGTAAATATTGCTGCTAAATTTCTTAATGCTGGAAATAATATATTTGTTGACGTTAATACAACGGTTTTAGAAGGAAGGGTTTTGTTAACTGGTCTTGTTGATAATCAAGAAATTAGAATAGAAGCAGTAAGACTGGTTTGGGAGACTGAAGGTATCAAAGAGGTAGTTAACGAAATAGAAATAGGAAATAGAGATAGCCTTAAAGATTATGCTTCTGATTTATGGATTAACACACAAGCTAGGGGTGTTGCTGCAAAAACGATAGGTTTAAGATCTGTAGCGTACAATTTTGAAACAATAAATAAAAAAATATACATTGCTGGAATAACATCAAGACCAGATCAATTAGAAAATTTGATTGATGCTCTAAAAACAATCAAAGGTGTTACTGAAATTATAAATTACGTAATTGTCAAAGAATAATTAAATTATTGACCCTAGTTTTTCACCACCCAAAATATGTACATGAAAGTGTGGAACCTCTTGCCCTCCATTTTTTCCTGAATTGGAGATAATTCTGTAACCTGTCTTATCTATCTTAAGCTTTTCTATAACTGAATTAACACTGTTAAAAAAAGACGAGATATATGCTGCATCTGATTTGTTAATAAAATCAAACAAATCAATACAATCAATTTTTGGAATGCCCAAAATATGTATTTTTGCTTGAGGGTTAATATCATTGAAAAAAAGTGAGAATTCGTCTTCATAAACCTTCTCACAAGGTATTTCTTCCCTTAGTATCTTTGCGAATATATTGTTTTTATCGTACATGCTATTTTCTTTTTTCTAGCTCTCTATATATTTCTGTTAATTTAATTTTTTTAGATTTTAATAAAATTAGAAGATGGTAAATAACATCAGCTGTCTCTGAGATTGTTCTTTTTTTAGACCCGCTAAGATAGTCTATTAATAATTCGGTAGTTTCTTCGCCAAATTTTTGCGCAATCTTACTCGGTCCTGATTTTAACAATTTGTTAGTATAAGAATTTTTAGTTTTGTTTTTTATTCTTGTTTCTATTCTGTTGAATAATTCATCGATATTCATACTTACCTATAATCTTATTTCTATATTTTTATTAAATAAATATTCTTTTACCTCTTTAATACTGATTTCATTAAAATGAAAGACTGATGCTGCAAGTAATGCATTTGCCTTTCCTGTATTTACACCTTCATAAAAATGTTTTAAGCTGCCTACCCCACCACTTGCTATTAGAGGAATTTCTAAAATATTAGAAACTGCTTTAAGTAGTTCAAGATCAAAACCTGATTTTGTTCCGTCCTTATCCATAGAGGTTAATAAAATCTCTCCAGCGCCAAATTTTTGAACTTTTTCAATCCATTCTAATGCCAATAATCCTGTGTTTTTTGTTCCACCATGAGAAAATACATACCAATCATTGTTCATTTTTTTTGCATCAACAGCGACAACTATGCATTGATTACCAAAATATTCAGATGCCTTTTTTACAATTTCTGGATTGTTTATTGCGGCTGAATTAATTGAGGTTTTATCTGCTCCTGCTTTCAATAATGAATGTATATTATCAATTGAAGAGATACCGCCGCCAACTGTAAGTGGAATAAAAACTTCATTAGCTGTTTTTTCAACAACTTGCACCATTGTATTTCTCTTCTCGAGTGAGGCACTTATGTCTAAAAAACAAATTTCATCAGCACCATTTTCTGAGTAATGTTTGGCTTGTTCAACAGGATCTCCTGCATCAACTAGATCAATAAAATTTATTCCTTTTACAACTCTACCATCTTTAACATCTAAGCAGGGTATAATTCTTACTTTAACCATTTGAGGATAATATTTTTTGAGCTTTCTTTAAATCAATATTGCCAACATAAAAAGATTTTCCTGAAATAATACCCTCAATGTTTAAGATATTTAGCAGCTTTAAATTTCTAAGATCGTCATAATTGGTAAGACCACCTGCTAAAACAATTTTTTTGTTATTTGAGTTGGTATTATTAATTTTATCTGTAATTTTTTTTAAAAAAACTGTATTCAAGCCTCTTAACATACCATCATTTTCTATATCTGTTACTATATAACCTCTTATAAAAGTATTGTCGTAAAAGCTTATTAAATCTTCAATTGAAAGATCGGTCTTTTCTTTCCATCCTTTTATCATCACGCTATCGTTTCTGATATCAAGAGATACGTAAATTTTATTTCTAAAAGTTGAAGACAGGTCTTTAACATCCTCTCTTTGTTTAACAGACATGGAGCCAATAATTAAGTTATCAATTCCTAAATCAAAATATTTCTTTACGTCATTTTTAGTTCTGATACCTCCTCCTAATTGAATAGGTATTGAAATAGCTTTTCTTATTTTTTTTATAGATGATAAGTTTACTTCTGGTCTTCCAAATGCAGAATCAAGGTCTACAATGTGTAATTTTTTACAACCTATGTCTTGAAAATAAATGGCTTGATCTGTTGGGTTGTTGTTAAAAACTATACTTGAGGTATCTTCTCCTTTTGATAGTCTTACACACGAGTTATTTTTAAGATCTATAGCAGGTAAAATTTGCACTATAAATTTTTATAAAAGTATATTCCTTTTATAAAACTACCATTAATAAAGGCATAAGAAGGGTTTTCTCCCCAAACCTTATAGTCTTTATTTGAAAATAATTGTATCGCCGCTTCTTGTGTTTCTCTTACTGATAATTGAATAGACTTAATGTTTTCTTCTTTTGCCTTTACTTCTGAGAAATCAATCATTGATTTCGCTAAGCCATAACCTCTAGCCCATGGTGCCACAAAATGTCTTTTAATTTGAGCAATATTTTTTCTTGATTCAATATTTGGCGCCTCGTAAGAAAGCTGTAATGTACCAGCAATAACACCGTTTAGTCGTCCTACTATAAGATTGTTTAATCCATCATCAGTTATTCTTTTCCAATATTGGTTAAGTATCTCTCTTGTGGGCACTCTTAGCCAGCCAAAACCTCCCCCTGCATTTATAGCTTGTTCTGTAATATTACATAAGTCTGCTAAATCAACCTCAGATAAGTTTTGGATTGTATCCACTGAAATATTAATTTTTTCTTTTAATTGTGTCGACATAAAATTTAAATCAAAAAATTTTTTAGCAGTTTCAAACCTTGGGAGGAACTTTTTTCAGGATGAAACTGAACGCCATATATATTTTCTTTACCTACAATTGAAGTAAAATTTATTCCATATAGGCTTTCTGCCAATATATTTTCTTTTTTTTGACACTCAAAATAATAAGAATGAACAAAATAATAGTCTTGAGACATTGTTACCAATTTATTTTTATTTGTTGGGCTAACAATATTCCAGCCCATATGCGGAAGTTTTAGATCTTTTTTTGGGAGCGCTTTTATATGGCCGTCAATCCACCCTAATCCTTTGTGAAAACCATTTTCTTCACTATCTTTTGCTAACATTTGCATGCCAACACAAATACCTAAAAAGGGTTTTTGTTTAATAATGGCAAATTCATAAAGTGCTTCAACAAGACCAGGGGTGTTGTTTAATCCAGACATACATGTAGAAAAGGCACCTTGACCAGGCAGAACCACATGACTTGAGTTTTTTATTTCATTTAAATCTTTTGATATTAATACTTTTACAGAAAGATTGTTATCATTTGCAACTTTAATAAATGATTTTTGTGCAGATAGAACATTTCCTGACCCATAATCAACAACGGTAATTTGTAACATTCAAATTACAATGTGCCTTTAGATGATGGTATTTGATTATTTCTTCTTGAATCAATTTCAACTGCACTTCTGAAGCTTTTTGCAAATGCTTTAAAGCAAGACTCAATGATATGATGGTTGTTTTTTCCATAAATATTTTCAATATGAAGATTGC
>CACKSN010000003.1 GCA_902602845.1 uncultured Alphaproteobacteria bacterium
ATTCCATACTGAGGCTCTAATATCTATATCAACACCAGCAGTTGGTTCATCTAATATTAACATTTCTGGACTATGAACTAAAGCTTTTGCAATAAGTAATCTTCTTCTCATTCCTCCTGAAAGCGTTCTTGCATAAGCATTTCTCTGATCTGTTAATTTTAAATTTTCTAAGATTTCTTCAGTCTTTCTTTTGTTTTTTGCAATTCCATATAGACCAGCTTGTAATTCAAGCAATTCAGCAGGTGTAAAGAAGGGATCAATATTTAGTTCTTGAGGTACAATTCCAATTTTAAATTTACTTAACTTTGATTGTTTATCTATGTCTATTCCACAAATACTAACAGATCCAGTATTTTTCCTTACTAACCCTCCAAGTATGTTAATGAATGTAGATTTGCCAGCTCCATTTGGGCCAAGTAATCCGTGAATTGTGCCTTTTCTGATCTTTATGTCAAAATCGATAAGTGCTTTAATTTTTTTAGTTTTTTTATAAAAAATCTTATTTACATTTTTTGCTTCAATTGAATATTTATAGTCTGACATTAATATAGAATATTATATATTTAAATTTGTAATGAATAAAAAGAGTAGATTAATATTAGTTGACGGTTCTGCATATATTTTTAGAGCATATTATGGCCTTCCTCCTATGAATCGTGCTGATGGCACGCCTATTAATGCAGTATTTGGATTTACTAATATGCTTGTTAAACTGATAGAAGATTACAGTAATGATAAAATGATAGTTATATTTGATGCTGCAAGAGAGAATTTTAGAAATGAAATTTTTCCAGAATATAAAGCTAACAGAGGTGATGCTCCTGATGACTTAATACCACAATTTCCTTTAATAAGAGAGTGCGTAAAGAGTTTCAATATACCTCAATTAGAAATAGAAGGGTATGAAGCTGATGATCTAATCGCAACTTATGTTAAATTAGCAGAAAAAGATGAAATTGAAACTATCATTGTTTCTTCAGATAAAGATTTGATGCAACTTGTTAGTAAAAAAGTGACTATGCTTGATCCAATGAAAAATAAAAAAATAGAAACTAAAGATGTTGAAGAAAAATTCGGAGTACAACCAGATAAGGTTATTTTTATTCAAGCATTAACAGGAGACAAAGTAGATAATATTCCTGGTGCTCCTGGTATCGGGCCTAAGACTGCTTCGCATTTAATAAATGAATTTAATGACATTGATGGTCTAATAAAAAATCTTGATAAAATTAAGCAAGAAAAAAGAAGAAATATTCTTAAAGAATCAGAACAAGATATTAGATTAAGTTTGGAACTTGTAACACTAAAAAATGATGTAAAAATACCTGAGGATATTGAAAAGATAAAAACATATAATGAATTAAAAAAAGAGAAAAATAACATTTTTGAATTTCTTAAAGAACAGGGTTTTAGGTCAACCTCTGAAAGATTACAATCCAATTCTTTTATATCTAGTGATAATGATAATATTATTCAGAAAAAAGAAATAGAAACAAAATACCAATTAATTGATTCAAAAAAAAATTTTGAAAAAATTTTAAGTGAAATCGAAAAAAAAGGCATGTGCGCTATTGATACTGAAACTAACTCACTCAATATAGAAAAAGCTAAATTAGTTGGTATATCAATATGTTATAGTGAAGACATTTCTTACTATATTCCTATAAACCATACTACTTTAGATGGATTAAAAAAAATTGATAATCAGTTAGACGAAAAATATGTAATTAATCATATTAATAAAATTTGTAAAAATGAATCAATCTTAAAAATTGGTCAAAACATAAAATATGATATTAGAGTTTTAAATAAGTATGGAGTAACTTTTAATTCAATTGCAGATACAATGTTAATTTCTTACTCAATTGATAATGGGATTTATAAGCATAATTTAGATGATCTTTCATTTAATCATTTAAATTATACAACAATTAAATATAAAGAAGTTGTTGGTACTGGGAAAAATGAAATTACTTTTGATAAAGTAACTATTGATAACGCAATTAATTATGCTGCCGAAGATTCTCTATTAACATTCAGGCTTTTTCAAAGTCTTTATCCTCGTTTAATAAAAGAAAAGGCCAATTTTGTTTATCAAAACATAGATTTGCCTCTTGTAGAGGTATTATCTTCGATTGAAGCAAATGGTATTGAAGTAAATAAAAAATTTTTAACAAGTCTAAGTACAGAATTTGAAAATGAAAGTAAAAAACTTGAAAAGAATATTTATAAACTTTCAAGAAAGGAGTTTAACATTGGTTCACCTAAACAATTAGGAGAGATACTATTTGTTAATCTTAAAATACCTGGAGGTAAAAAAACAAAATCAGGCACATATTCTACCGATTCTTCAACATTAAATAATTTATCGTCAGATGGATTTGAAATTGCACAACTTGTTCTTGACTGGAGGGAATTAACAAAACTTAAATCAACTTACACAGATGCTTTGTTTAGATTAACAGATGGTAAAAGTAGAGTTCATACATCATTTGGTTTAGCTAATACTTTAACAGGTCGATTAAGTTCTACAGATCCAAATCTTCAAAATATCCCAATTAGAACTGAAAATGGAAAAAAAATAAGAACAGCTTTTGTTAGTGGAAAAGGAAAAAAATTAGTCAGTTTTGACTATTCTCAAATAGAACTTAGATTAGCTGCAGAAATTTCTAGTGATAAAAATTTTATTAAAGCTTTTAAAAACAATGAAGATATTCATGCATCAACGGCAAAGGAAATATTTAATTTAAATGATAGTCAAATAAACAATGATTATAGAAGAAAAGCAAAAGCAATTAATTTTGGTATTTTATATGGAATTAGTCCATACGGTTTAGCTAAGCAACTTGATATTTCCAATACTGAAGCAAAAGATTATATAAATGAATATTTTATTAAATATCCAAAAATCAAAAAATATATGGATCATCAAATTGATTTTGCAAAAACAAATCAATACGTTGAAACAATTTTTAAAAGAAAAATTAATATTAAAGGTATTTCTGATAAGAATTTTGCTGTTAGAGGTTTTGCTGAAAGACAAGCTATTAATGCTCCAATACAAGGTAGTGCAGCAGACATTATTAAGTTAGCAATGATTGAAATTCATAAGGAAATAAAAATTAAAAATATTGAGGCTGAAATGCTTTTACAAGTACATGATGAACTAATTTTTGAAGTCGAAAGTAAAAAATATGAAAATTTAGTAAGTAATGTAAAAAAGATTATGGAGTCAGTACATTTAAAATATAAAAATTTTTCTGTCCCACTCACTGTAGATTATGGTGCTGGTGATCATTGGGGACAGGCACATTAGATCTAATCTATGCCTATTAAAAAAATTAAGAAACAGAATCCCTATGCTCAAGATTTAAAACTGCCTAAGTATAAAAAAAGAATTGTTTAAAATAAAAAAGCTTATACAAGAAAAAGGAAAAAAAGGTTATTTAGAATTCTTCATCAAAGGTATTCATTTCAAACCATTTTTCCAGCTCATGATACCCTCCAATTTTCTCTCCATTTAAAATAATTTGAGGAAAAGTTTTAGCATTTGGAAATTTTTCAAAAAAATCTTCTCTCGTATAATCTGTATCAAGCATATAAATCTTCGGATTATATTTAGCTAATCGTAGTTTAGCTCTATCACAGTATCCACAATTAGTTTTAGAATATATTTCTGCTTGCATCAAAATGCTTCATCAAAACTTAAAGCTCTATCTGTAGGTCTTTGATACTCAGATACTCTTTTTTCAAAAAAGTTTGTAACATTTTGAACGTCCAAGGCTCTCATAAAATCAAAAGGATTCTCTGTCTTGAAGACTCTTTCAAATTCAAATAGATCAGCAATTCTGTCTGCAACAGCTTCGATATACTTACACATTAAATCAGCATTCATACCAATTAAATCTACTGGTAGTGCATCTTTCACAAATTCTTTTTCAAAAGCTACTGCTTCTCTAACAATTTCTTCAAACTGTGATTGAGGCACATCTGAAGGAATCAAGGATAAATCACTAATATCTGCATCAGTTAATGTATTATTATTAAACTTGTCTCTTAAAGTTCTAAACATTAATGATGAGAAGCTAAAGTGCATTCCTTCATCTCTTGCAATCCAATCATTAGATAAAGCTAATCCAGGAAGTAAGCCCCTTTTTCTAAAATAATATATTGCACAAAAAGAGCCTGCAAAAAATAAGCCTTCAACTAATCCAAAACCTATTAATCTGGTTAGAAGATTTTGACTACCATTAAGCCATTTTGATACCCATTGAGCTTTATGGTTAATGCATGGCACGTTTTGTATTGCATCAAAAAGCATGTCTTTTTCCTTAGTATCTTTGACATATGCCTCAATTTGAAGACCATACATTTCTGCATGAATTGATTCATTTAACATTTGCATTGAGATAAAGCATCTTGCTTCAGGTATTAATATTTCTTTGTAAAACCGACTTGCTAAGTTTTCATTTATCATTGCCTCAGAGTTAGCAAAATAAGCAAGAACATGTTTTATAAAATGCTTTTCACCATCATTTAAAGTTTCAAGATCTCTTAAATCATCTTGTAATGACACTTCTTCTGTTGTCCAAAAGGCTTGAATATGTTGTTTGTACCTATCCCAAATTTCTTGGTTTTTTATTGGAAATATTGATTTAACGCCTTTTGATATCATTTTTAACTCCTTCTCTATGCACTGCAAGTTTCGCAATCTTCTGGTTCATTGTTTTGTTTAATAGCAGTATTTATATAGGCATCTTTCGCTGCTTTTTCTGATGAAACTGTAACTTTTACAGCATCAACTGCTGATCTACTCCTTAGATAATACATTCCTGTTTTAAGACCTTTTTTCCAAGCATACATATGCATTGAATTAACTTTTCCAAACGTAGGCGTTGAAAGCCAAAGATTCATTGATTGAGTTTGATCAATAAATGGTGCTCTATCGGCAGACATATCTATTACAGTTTTTTGTGATACTTCCCAAACTGTTTTATAAACTTCTTTTAACTCAGTTGGAATTTCATTTATGTTTTCAACGGATCCATTTTCTAAAATTATTTTGTCTCTCATTTCTTTATTCCACAGCCCTCTTTGAGAAAGTTCGTTTACTAGATATCTATTTACAAGTAAAAACTCACCAGAAAGTGTTTGTCTTTTATATATGTTAGACGTTTGTATTTGGAATGTCTCAGTATTACCTAATATAATACCTGTTGACGCGGTTGGCATACAAGCGGTAGTCAAAGAATTTCTTACACCATCCTTCTTAATTTTAGTTCTAAGTGTATCCCAATCCCATTTTGAAGATGGATTAACATTCCATAAATCAAATTGAAATTTACCCTCAGAAATTGGTGAATTTTTAAATGTTTCATAAACTCCTTTTTCTTTTGCTAATTCACATGATGCTTCTAGAGCGCCGAAGTAAATTGTTTCAAAAATTAGTTTATTTATTTCTTTTGCCTCTTCAGATTCATAAGCTATTCCCATCTTGAAATAAACATCTGCAAGTCCCTGTATTCCTAAACCTATCGGCCTATGTTTATTGTTAGATCTTTCTGTCTTATCAGTTGGATAAAAATTAATATCAATCACCTCATCTAAGTTTTTTGTAGCTAATTTTGCAGTTTCGTAAAGAGCATGATAGTCATATATATATTTTTTATCTGATTTTTTTACAAACTTTGGTAGAGCTATTGACGCTAAATTACATACTGATGTTTCATTCTTATCTGAATATTCAACTATTTCTGCGCATAAGTTAGATGATTTAATAACACCAATGTTTTTTTGATTAGACTTGTTATTTATTGAGTCTTTGTAGAGCATATACGGCTGTCCTGTTTCAATTTGTGCTTCTATAATCTTAGACATTAAATCTCTTGCTTTAATTTTTTCTAAATGCTTCATTTCATTTTCATATTTTGTATAAAGTTTTTCAAATTCATCACCATACACATCTGAAAGACCTGGACATTCATGTTCACTCATGAGTGTCCATTCTTCATCATTTTCTACTCTTTTCATGAATAAATCTGGTATCCATAAAGCGTAAAACAAATCTCTTGCTCTAAATTCTTCTGCACCTGTATTTTTTCTAAGTTCTAGAAATTTCTCAATATCAGCGTGCCAAGGCTCTAAGTAAACTGCAAAAGAACCTTTTCTTTTTCCACCACCTTGATCCACAGATTTAGCGGTCTCATTAAAAATTTTAAGAAATGGGATAAGGCCATTAGATTTACCATTTGTTGATTTTATTCTACTTCCACTACCTCTAATATTGTGAGCATGCATTCCAATACCACCCGCAGTTTTAGATATTAGGGCGCAATCTTTTATAGTATTAAAAATACCTTCTATGGAATCATCTTCCATACCTATTAGAAAACAGGATGATAATTGCTGCATTTTTAATCCACTATTAAACAATGTAGGAGTAGCATGTGTATACATGCCACTAGATAAACTTTTATAGGTTTCTTTTATTTTATCTAAGTCAAACTCATTACCTGTAACTGTTAAAGTTACCCTCATCCATAAATCTTGCGGTCTTTCAATTGTTTTATTATCAAACTTTAAAAGATAAGCTCTGATTAGTGTTGTAAGGGCAAAATAATCAAATGTATAATCTTTGTCATAATCAATTATTGATTCTATTGCGTCTGCATTTTCTATCACTTTTTTATAATAATCTTCTCTCAATAAGCCATCGTCATATAAGTTCTTAGTAGTTATTATGAAACCTGGAGTTTCTTTATGAAGAGAATTGACTTTAATTCTCGCTGCTAGGTATGAATAATCAGGATGCTCTACAGTTAAAGCAGCAGCTGTTTCAGCGAGATATGTATCAATTTCAACTGAACTGATATCACTGTATAATCCTGGAACTGCTTTTTGAACGACAACGATGGGATCGATATTTAAACCAGTTGAAAGCACAGAGACTCTATTGGTAATTTTGTCTAAAGAAATTGGTTCTTTACTGCCATCTCTTTTTGTTACCATCATAGATGATGCTTTTTCACCCACTTGTTCTTTTAATTTTTTTGTGTGGTACCTAGATGCAGCCCTTTGTTCTCTATATAAAACATATGCTCTAGCGACTTTGTGATGTTCATCACGCATTAAAGCTAATTCAACTTGATCTTGAATATCTTCAATATGAATCATATCACCATCTGCAATTCTTCTTGTTAAAGCAGATACGACTTTGTGAGTTAGTGTTTCTACCGTTTTGTGTATTCCATCTTGTTGTTCTTTTTCTTTGTTTTTATCGTTTCTAATTTTTGTCTGCGCTAAAAATGCTTTTTTAATTGCATTAGAAATTTTTTCAGATTTAAAAGGTGTAATTGCTCCATCTCTTCGAACAACACTCAATGTTAAAATATTTACACTAGTATTGTCGCTAGGAACTTTTGCTGATACCTGTAGATTGTCTGCCATTTAAATTCTATCCATTTTTAAAAAATTATTGTCGAAAAACACAATATGTAGTGCCGCCGAAAATTGACAATACAATATTTGGTTAATATCGCAATAAGAACAAAATAAGAACATAAATATTTTTTTTTTCAAGTCAATCTATTATTTAATCGAATTTTTAAACAGACAAACAAGTTATTGAAATAATTGCATTTACTTATCAACTTAAGTCACAATTTATTAAATATTATGTCTGTGTCATTTTTGCTTTGAACTTAAATATGCCATAAATTAGTAATAAAAAATAGTATGCCTAGTATTGCATTAGTAGATGATGAACAGTCGATTCTAACCTCTGTGTCATTATCGCTTGAAAGTGAGGGTTTTCATGTCGACACCTTTCGCAATGGTGTTGAGGCTTTAAGAGCTTTAGAAACCAAATCTTATGATCTAGGACTATTTGATATTAAAATGCCAAAAATGGATGGAAACGAGTTATTAGCCAAAGTTAGATCAAGCAAAGTTGAAAAACTAAAGGACATGCCAATTATTTTTTTAACATCTAAAGATCAAGAACAAGATGAAATCATAGGGTTGCGAATGGGAGCTGCTGACTATATAAAAAAACCATTTTCTCAAAAGCTTCTTAATGAGAGAATCAGAACAGTTTTAAGAATTCACTTAAATAGATCTCATTCAAATACAGAAAAAAATAATATAAAACAATTTATAAAAGGGGATTTAATACTCGACGAAGACAAACAACTTTGTTTTTGGAAAGATATAGAAATTGAGCTCACTGTAGCTGAATTTAATTTAATTAAATCACTTGCCCAGTATCCCGGTGTTGTCAAGGATCGTAATCAATTAATGGATGCTATGTATGGCGATTCAATTTATGTTGATGATAGAACTATTGATAGTCATATAAAAAGACTAAGAAAAAAATTCAGATCGTATGATAAATCTTTTGATCAAATAAGAACAAGGTATGGATCTGGTTATTCTTGGCGTGATTAATTTTAAAATATTTACCTTTTCCAGCTTTAGACTGTCTATTCAGTTGTTAATTATTAATTTATTTATTGTTTTTTTCGGTTTGTTTTTTTTGATTATATTTAATTTTTTTTTAATCAAAAACGATAAATTAATAGATAACAGAATAATATTTTCTAAGAATGAAATAAATAAAATAACATCCTATTTACAAAATAATTCAATAATTAATATACCTCTTTATCAAACTAATTATAGATGTAGAGTTATAGATAAAGACATTGATGCAGAACTTTATAAAGAAGAAAAATGTGCCCAAGAGAATTTGTTTGTTAATACTCTAGAGTTATCTGATTTAGAACTAGAAGAATTTACAGCAGAACAGTACATACTTCAAAATTATTCAAATAATGATTTTAACGTGAAAATATTTAATGATAATTGGATAAAAATTGCTGACTCCGATAATCCATATTTACTTAGTGATGTAAACCAAAGTGAAATCATGGAAAATTCATCACAATTAAAAAATAAAAATTTTTTTTTACTTTATCAGGAATCATATTTTAATTTTTTTAATTCTGTTTATTTTTATATTTTACAAAAAAAATTTTCTAAATCTTTAAATAAAAAAACTCATGAAATTAATATTGTTTCTGAAACAATTAGGAAAAAAATGTCTGTAGAAAAAAAATATTTAGACGATGATAACCAAATAATAAATATAATTTCTGCTCCAATAATGCTCAATAATAAAGTTTATGGAGTGGCAGTTCTGTCATTCAGTCTAATAAATAACAATAATGACCTTGCGTTAAGTTCAATAAATTTATTAAACTTTTTTATTGTTTTAATTTTTATAATCTTAATTTTATCATTCTTTTTTTTAAGAGGATTAATTGATCCTTTAAATCAATTGACAAAAATAACTATTCTTGAAAGAAGCAAAATTAAAATATCTAAAAATCTAAATTATCCAATTAGATCAGATGAAATTGGTATTTTGTCAGAACAAATTCAAATTATGTCAAAAGAATTAAAGACACAGATGCAGCAATTAGAAAAATTTACAACTGATATTGCACATGAATTAAAAAATCCACTGACAGCTATAAAATCATCAAGTGAGTTATTGTTGAAGAACACCATAAGTGAAGAAAATAAAATTAAATTAATTAAAAATTTTAACAAAGAAGTTAATAGAATGAATAGGTTGATCTCGGATATTTCAAATTTCTCTAGAGTAATGTCAGAAATTGAAAATGAAAAATTTAAAATAATTGATGTAAACAAATTTTTTTTAGATTTTAAAAAAAATTACTTAGGAAATCCAAAAAATATAAAAATTAAATTAAATTTGCAAAAAAATATTTTACAAACTTTGGTTAATGAAGATAAATTCTTACAAGTTATACTTAATTTGATCCAAAATAGTGTTTCTGTTTCTGAAAATAATACATCAATTTTAATTAAATCTTATAAACTTGATAAATATCATCTTGTTGTAAAAATTTATGATCAAGGTGGTGGTATAAATTTTGAAGATAAGGAAAAAATTTTTAATCGTTTTTACACTGATAGAGAAGAATTTCGAGATATCCACTCTGGCTTGGGATTGTCAATTTCAAAAGAAATAATCAAATCATTTAATGGTTCAATAGAATTAACAAAAAGTGACAATTTGGAGTTTGGCGGTGCTTGTTTTATGATTAAATTACCTTTAAGAACATATTAGATAATTTTTTTTACGGGAAGCAATCATGAGTGACGATTTTAAAGTTAAAGATATTAGTTTAGCAGATTTTGGCAATAAAGAAATAGCTATAGCCGAGACTGAAATGCCAGGTTTAATAGCAATACGAGAAGAATATGGAGACAAAAAGCCTCTTCAAGGTGCAAGGATTGTTGGGTGTCTTCATATGACTATTCAAACAGCAGTTTTAATTGAAACACTAGTTTATTTAGGTGCTACAGTACGATGGAGTTCGTGTAATATCTTTTCAACACAAGATCATGCTGCCGCAGCTATAGCAGCTAAAGGAATTCCTGTTTTTGCTTGGAAGGGTATGACAGAAGAGGAATTTTGGTGGTGTATAGAAAAAACTCTTGAGGGACCAAATGGGTGGAAGCCTAATATGATACTTGACGATGGCGGGGATGCAACAAAAATAATTCACGAAAAGTATCCAAAAATGCTGGAAGAAATTTTAGGTTTATCTGAAGAAACAACCACGGGTGTCCACCGTTTGAAAGAAATGGAAAAAAATGGAACATTAAAAGTGCCAGCAATAAATGTTAATGATTCAGTTACTAAGTCTAAATTTGATAACTTATATGGTTGTAAGGAAAGTTTGGTAGATGGAATAAGAAGAGGTACAGATGTAATGATGGCTGGTAAAATTGCCGTTGTAGCTGGATATGGAGATGTTGGGAAAGGTTCAGCAGCTAGCTTAAGAGGAGCAGGTGCACGTGTTTGTGTGACTGAAATAGATCCAATTAACGCTCTTCAAGCAGCAATGGAAGGTTACGAAGTTGTCACAATGGATGATGCTTGTAAATATGGCGATATATTTGTTACTGCAACTGGCAATCTTGATGTTATTACTCAAGATCACATGAGACAAATGAGAGATCGTGCTATCGTTTGTAATATTGGACATTTTGATAACGAAATACAAACAGAAGCTCTTCAAAATTACAAGTCTGATGAGATTAAACCACAAGTAAGAGAAGTTGAATTTCCAGATGGTAAGAAAATATTATTACTATCAGAGGGAAGGCTTGTTAACTTAGGAAACGCGACTGGTCATCCAAGTTTTGTTATGAGTGCATCATTTACAAATCAGGTTTTAGCGCAACTTGAGCTTTGGAAGAATTCTAAAAATTATGAAAATAAAGTTTATGTTTTACCAAAACATTTAGATGAAAAAGTTGCATCATTACACTTAAAGAAAGTTGGAGCAAAACTAACAGAATTAACTGATAAACAAGCAGAATATATTGGTGTTAGTAAGCAGGGTCCATTTAAAGATAATACTTATAGATATTAGGAGTTAAAATGAAAAGATCATATTTGTTTACAAGTGAATCAGTTTCTGAAGGCCATCCAGATAAAGTTTGTGATAGAATTTCAGACATGGTTGTCGATACATATTTAGCATCCGGTGACCCACAAACTCGCGTAGCCTGTGAGACTTTGACTACAACTAATAAGGTTGTTCTAGCTGGAGAAGTAAGGGGCCCATCAGTTTCTAAAGATCAGATAATATCTCAAGTTAGAGATTGTATTAAAGATATTGGTTATGAACAAGATGGTTTTCATTGGCAAAATTGTGATGTTGAAAGCTTTCTGCATGAGCAGTCTGCTGATATTGCTATGGGTGTTGACTCCGGTAGCAATAAAGATGAGGGCGCAGGTGATCAAGGTATAATGTTTGGTTTTGCTTGCAAAGACACTGAATCATTAATGCCAGCACCGATACATTATTCTCATCAAATTTTATATAAAATGGCACAAGCCCGTAAAGATGGATCTGCACCTGGTCTAGAACCTGACTCTAAAAGCCAAGTTACAATGCTTTATGAAAATGGAAAACCAAGCAAAGTTACATCTTTAGTAATTTCTTCACAACACAAGGAAGGTTTGTCTCCTGAAGACGTAAAAGAAATTGTCAAACCTTATGTATATGAGTGTATACCTAATGACTTGTTAGAGGGTCTTAAAGATGAAGAATTCTATGTTAATCCTACAGGAAATTTTGTAATTGGAGGTCCTGATGGTGACTCTGGTCTAACAGGTAGAAAAATTATTGTTGATACATATGGCGGTGCAGCGCCACATGGTGGCGGTGCGTTTTCTGGTAAGGATCCATCTAAAGTTGATAGATCTGCAGCATATGCAGCTAGGTACTTAGCAAAAAATGTCGTCGCAGCTGATCTTGCTGATGAATGTACAATACAATTATCTTATGCAATAGGAGTTTCAAAACCTTTATCAGTATATATAAATACGAATGGCACAAATAAAGTTGATGAACAAAAGATTGAAAGATCAGTGCAAGATTTATTTGATTTAAGCCCAAGAGGAATAAGAGAACATTTGAAACTAACAAACGCAATTTATGTTCCGACCTCTGCTTATGGGCATTTTGGTAGAGAGCCAAGTGACAAAGGACATTTTACTTGGGAAAAAACTGATTTAGTTGAAGCTCTAAAAGGTATTTCATAACAGAATTTGCACAAATTAAGCAATCAAATTTTAGATCTTCGTGAACTCGAAAAATTAGCTACTAATTTATGCAAAGATGTATCTGTTGGAGATATTTACTTATTTCAAGGGGAACTAGGTGTTGGTAAAACAACATTTGTAAGATTATTTATAAATAATCTTTATGTATTAAATAATTTACCTAAACCACATTCAGTTACTAGCCCGACATTTCCTATTTTGATAACCTACGAATTAAATTCAATACAAATCTACCATTATGATCTTTATAGAGTTAAAAATTTAAAGCAATTAGAGGAATTAGATTTCTTCGAAAATCTAAATAATAATATTACATTTATAGAATGGCCTGAAATGTTAATTAGTTTACCACTAAACAAAAAACATTACTTAATAGACTTAGATATGATTTCTGAAACTAAAAGAAAAATTAATATTAGTTTTAATCAATAGTTTAATGAATTCTGATAATACTTATTTAGAAAAGATTGAGAACGGATTATCTAATAAATTAATTTATAGAAAAACAGAAAAAAAGAATAACAAAATAATAATTGATTTTTCTAAAGATAAACAAGAGTTTAAAAATTTTCTTACAGTCTATGAAATATTACTAAAGATCAATATATCGATTCCTAGGATATATGAAGTTAATCAACTACAATATAAAATATATATGCAAGATTTTGGGAATGATAGATTTAACAAAATATATAATAAAGATAATCTTTACAAACTTTTAAAAATAGCTGTAGATAATTTAATTGTTATTCAAAATGAAACAAATATAAAAAATATAAAAAATTTAAAAGAATATAGTTTTGAAGATTTAAAAATTGAACTCGAAGAATTTGTTTCTTATTATATTCCAAGAAAAAAAATATCAAACTTTCCAACTTCAAAATTTTATAAATTATGGGAAAGTATATTTTATTCACAAAATTATGATATGAAAAATTTTGCTCACAAAGACTTTGAATTTGTTAATTTATTTTTTTTAAAGAATTATGAATCATATTTAAAATGTGGAATTATTGATTTTCAAAGTGCTTTTATGGGATTTATAGGATGGGACTTATTATCATTATTAGAAAATCCAAGAATAAACTTTACAAGAGATTACAATGATAAATTAATTAAATATTTCTATGACAACATGTCAATTATTAAAAATTTTGATACCTTTAAGGAACAATATTATGTTTTAAGTTTAGCAAGACAGACACGTTTACTCGGTAGATGGAAAAAATTAATTACTACAAATAATGATAATCAATACAAAGATTATTTAAAAATAACTAAAATTAGAACAATCGAAATATTGAATAATATTAAAAATGATGAATTAAGATCAATTTATGAAAAGTATTTATAATTTATGCAGAATTTTACCTTAATGATTTTATGTGCGGGTTTCGGATCAAGAATGTTAAATTTGACACGCAATAAACCTAAACCTTTATTAAAATATAAAAATAAAATATTATTAAAGAATACAATTGATTTTTTTACAAATATTGGATGCGATGAAATTTTAGTAAATACACATTATTTGCACAATAAAATAAAAAAATATTTAGATAAAAATTTAAAAAATTATCCAATTAAGATAATTTATGAAAAAACAATACTTGGTACGGGTGGAGGAGTAAAAAATATTTTTACTCATACAAAAAGAAAAAAAATATGTATTGTGAATTCTGATATTTTTTGGACAAAGGAAAATAAACCACATATCGAACAATTTCTTACAAATTATAAAAAAGTTACTCACTGTAAAATGTTGTTGTCTAAAGACATTGATTTCTTAGGTTTAAAAAAAGCAAAAGGAGACTTTAATTTAAAAAAAAATGTAGTTACAAATTGGAAAAGTGAAAATGAAAAATTATATTATTCTGGTCTCCAAATTGTATCTAAAAACATCTTTAATAATAGAAAGGAAATATTTCCTATGAATGAAATTTGGACAAAACTAATTAAAAAAAAACGGATCACAGGTTATATAATTCCTTCTAAAATTAGACATATTGGGGATAAAAAATCTTTTTTTGAAAATTAGATTTAATTTAGCTTGATAATAGATAAATATTTCTTACATATTTAATATGACTACTTTCGTAACTAATGATCAAACTTTCGATAAAGATATCTCTACTAATGATGTGCCTGTTGTAGTTGATTTTGGTGCAGAATGGTGTGGTCCATGTAAAGTACTCGACCCAATTCTAGAAGAAATTGCTGCTGAGAACAAAGATAAAGTTAAAATTTATAAAATGAATATTGATGAGAACCCTATGACGCCACAAAAATATGGTATTAGAGGCATACCAACTATAATGATTTTTAATAAAGGTGAATTAGTTGATACTAAGGTTGGAAGTCTTCCTAAAACAGCATTAGAGAACTGGATACAATCCAATTTATAATAATTTTTTTCTAATTTTTCCTACCAAATACAAGGAACCAGTGATTAAATATATTTCTTGCTGATTAGATCTAAAATATTTTAAAGCATCATTTATATTATTTAATTGCGCACATTTAATAGAATGTAGATTACAAATTTCATTTATTTGTTCGGCTTTAAATGAATTCTTTTCATTAGGAATTGTTATAGCTAAAACTTTTGATACTCTTTTTTTTATTTTATCTAAAAATAAACTTGCTTTCTTATTATTTAACATTCCAAATAAAACTATAGGTTTTATATTTTTAGTTTTTAAAAATTCATTTAGTTTTTCAGCACCATCAATATTATGTGACCCATCGAGAATTATCTTTTTATTTTTATAATTGATCATTTCTAACCTTCCAGGCCAAACTGTTTTTTTTATAGCTGCATTGATTTTATTAGTATTTAAATTATACCCCATATTTTTCATTATTTTTGCAAAATATATAGATATTGATGCGTTTTCTTCCTGATGTTTTCCATTTAACGAAGGTCGAGTATAGAAATATTTTTTCCTATCTATTTTTATTTCAAACTTATTTTTAAAAGATTTTGTGACTTGAAATTCTTTCCCATAAAAATATTTATTTTCAAACTTATTTAATTTTTTTTGAATGTGATCTTTTATTTCTTTGTTTTGTTTACCAACTATAACAAAATCACAATTCTTTACTATTCCCAATTTTTCATTAGCAATTTTCTTAATAGTTTTTCCTAGAAATTCCTCATGATCAAAACTAATTGGTGTCAAAATACTACAAATTTTTTTTGGTACTATGTTAGTTGCATCTAATCTGCCTCCTAATCCTGTCTCTAAAATAAGAAAGTCTGATTTTGATTTCTTAAATAATATGAAAGCTGCAGCTGTTGTTATTTCAAAGAAAGTTATTGATTTATTTTTATTTACATTCTTTACAAATTTTAGAGTTTCGTAAAGTTTCTTTGTGCTTACTTCTTTATTATTTAGAATTATCCTTTCATTAAACCTTGATAAATGAGGTGAGATATATGCATCACATTTATACCCATTGTTCATCAAAATATTTTTTATAAAACTTTGTACAGAGCCTTTTCCATTTGTTCCTGCAATATGAATAGTTTTTGGCAGATGATCTTGCGGATTACCTAATTTTTTTAATAATAATTTTAGTCTGCCTAAAGAAAGATCAATATATTTGGGATGAAGTTTGACAAGTTCATCTAATAACTGATCTGTTTTAGATTTCACTTATTAACTTATATGATTTAATACTTTATATAATGTTTCTTTGAGGTCTTTCCTGTGAGAAACAATATCTACCATTCCGTGATCTTTAAGATATTCAGCTTTTTGAAAATCTATAGGTAATTCTTCTCTAATAGTGTCTTGTATAACTCTTTTACCTGCAAAACCGATCGTAGCTCCTTGTTCTGCTATTGTTATATCACCTAACATAGCAAATGAAGCAGTTACCCCTCCAGTTGTAGGTTCAGTTAGAACTACTATGTAAGGTATATTATTTTCATTTAACAAATTAACAGCAGCAATGGTCCTAGGCATTTGCATTAAGCTTACAATTCCTTCTTGCATTCTTGCTCCACCAGATGAAGTAACAATTACATAAGGCAATTTCTCTTCAATAGCAATTTTAGCTCCTTTAACTATTGCTCCCCCAACTGCTCTACCCATAGAACCACCCATAAATTCAAAATTCATAATTCCAGAAATAATTTCTTTATCTTTAATTTTTCCTTTAATGAGTATGAATGCGTCATCTCTATTTGTTTTTTTTCTGTATTCTTTTAATCTATCCTTATATTTTTTTTTATCAGTGAATTTTAATGGATCATCAGAAATTTTATCTGGGCTAATTTCAATATAATTTTCATCTTCAAAAAATAATTTAATCCTATTTTCTGCAGACATCCTAAAATGATAATTACAATTGACACAAACATATAAATTTTCTTTTAAATCTTTATGGTGAATCATATTTCCACATGACACACAATTATTCCATAATTTTTCAGGAACATTTCTTCTTTTTACAAGTGAAGATAGTTTTGGTTTTACAAAACTTGTTAACCAATTCATATTAAAGTACCATTTTTCAAATCTTTTGAGAAATTATCAATTTCTGACAACATTTTTTCTTTATTATTTAAATTTTCTTCAATAATTTTAATAATACTTGATCCAACAACTGCACCGTCAGCGATTTTACATATTTTATTTACATCTGTTGAGTTTTTTATTCCAAATCCAGGAACAACAGGTAAATTTGTAAACTTTTTTATAAACGCGACCGATTTTTCAAGGTCATGTAAATTTGCGGACTGTTGACCAGTAATACCCATAATACTAACGTAATACAAAAAACCACTTGCATTTTTTAGTATTAGCTTTAGTCTTTCCTCATTTGTTGTAGGTGTAATCAATCTAATTAAATCGATATGGTTATCAGTTAACTCATTTATTAAATCCTCATCTTCTTCAGGTTGAAGATCAACAATTATTAAACCATCTACACCATTTTCTTTACATTTTTTTACAAACTGGCTAATTCCAAAATATAAGATCAAGTTATAGTAACCCATAAGAATAATAGGTAAATCACTTTTTATTTTCTTTACTTCTGAGGTTAAATTGAAAATACTATCTAAATCAATTCCCTTGCTTATAGCTCTATTGCTTGAAAGTTGTATTGTCGGGCCATCAGCCATTGGATCAGAGAATGGCATTCCAATTTCAATTATATCAGCTCCATTATTAATAATAGTTTTTATAATTTCTAAACTCGTATCCAAATCTGGATCTCCTCCTGTAACGAAAGTTATCAATTTTTTTTCCTTATTTTTGAATACTTGACTAATTAAATTAGTCATTTAAATTTTTATTTTTAATTCATCAGCTATTGTAAAAATATCTTTATCTCCTCTTCCACACATATTCATTACAATAATTTTATCTTTACTATAGTTTTTTGCTATTTTTTTTAGAACAGATAATGCATGAGCTGGTTCTAATGCTGGAATTATACCCTCTAATTTGCAGCAATATTGAAAAGCTTCCAGAGCCTCTTTGTCTGTTGCTGACATGTATGTCACTCTTTTTTCCTCAAATAAAAATGAATGTTCAGGACCAATACCTGGATAATCTAAACCAGCAGAAATAGAATGAGCTTCCTGAATTTGCCCAGTGTTTGATTGTAATAAATATGTTTTATTACCGTGCAATACACCAGGTTTACCGCCTGTTAAACTAGCAGCATGCTTATTGGTATCGATACCATGACCAGCTGCTTCCACAGCTATCATTTCAACATCTGCATCATCTAAAAATTCGTGGAATAATCCTAAAGCATTTGATCCACCTCCAATACAAGCCATCAATAAATCAGGCTTTCTTTCCTCTATTTCCATAAGTTGATCTCTCACTTCTTTGCCAATTACAGATTGAAAATCTCTAACCATAGCTGGATAAGGGTGTGGGCCTGCAGCTGTGCCAATAATATAAAATGTATCATCAACATTTGTTACCCAATCTCTTAGAGCTTCGTTCATAGCATCTTTAAGAGATTTTGAACCTGTTGATACACTTTTAATCTCTGCTCCAAGCAATTTCATTCTAAAAACATTTGGTGATTGTCTCTCTATATCTTTTTCACCCATATAAACCACACAAGGTAAACCAAATAAAGCGCATACAGTTGCAGTTGCAACTCCATGTTGACCGGCTCCTGTTTCAGCTATAATCCTTTTTTTACCCATTTTTCGTGCTAATAAAATTTGGCCCATACAATTATTTATCTTATGTGCACCTGTGTGATTTAGTTCATCTCTTTTAAAATAAATTTTAGGACCATTCAGGTCTTCGGTTATTCTTTTGGCAAAAAACAATGGACTAGGACGACCAACATATGTTTTCAAATAATAATCAAATTCATCAATAAATTTTTTATCATGTCTAATCTTTTCATATTCTTTTTCTACTTCGAGAATTAAAGGCATTAATGTTTCTGATACATATCTGCCACCAAATTTACCAAAATAACCTTTCTCATTAGGGTAATTTTTATAAGTATTTTTAAGCATAATTTAATTTGTCTATTAAATTATTTATAATGTGATTATCTTTAATGCCAAGCTCTTTTTCAGCTCCAGATGATAAATCTACTCCAAAAGGTTGAATTTTTGATGAGATATAATCAATATTTTTTATATTTATACCACCTGAAAGAAACCAAGGTTTATTAATTTTTAAATTTTTAATTATATTCCAATCAAAACTTTTTGAATTACCTCCAGGTAATTCATTTAATGCAGGCTTATAATCAAATAGTAAATAGTCAGCATTATCGAATTTTTTAATTTGCTTTAAGTCATCCTCATATTTTATTGAAATTTTTTTAATAACTTTAATTTTATTTTGTTTTAAAATATTAATATAATCATTTTGTTCTTCACCATGAAGTTGTACTGTTTTTAAAGCTAGGTCTTCTATAATTCTGTTTAAGGAATTAATATTTTCATCTACAAACACACCAACCCCTTCTATGTTCATATTTTTTGATAACTCTAATAGGTACTGTGCTTTTTCTTTTGAGATATTTCTTGGGCTATTTTTATAAAAAATCATTCCAAAAAAATCTACGTTATTTTTTTCACAACATAATAATGTTGACTCATTTTTAATTCCACAAATTTTAATAATCATCTATGTTATTGATTTGTTAATATCTTTTATAATCTTTAATGGATCATTATCTTGTGTTATTGGCCTACCTATCACTAAAAGATTTGCACCTAAGTTTACCGCTTCAGCAGGAGTTAAAACTCTTTTTTGATCATTGTAAGATTTATTTTGTTTTAATCTTATTCCAGGTGTTATTATTGTAAAGTTTTTACCTGTTTCCTTTCTTACGTATTTTATTTCTTTTGGACTACAAACAATACCATCTAATTTATATTTCTTTGCATTTTTCACAAATTTTTTTACTAAAGTTTCTATATTTTTTTCATTATAATATTTTTTTGTCTGATAAGTGTCTAAACTTGTTAATATTGATACGCCTATAATTTTTGTATTTTTTTTATTAATCAAACTAGCTCTCATCATTTCATCCCCCCCAGAAATATGTATTGTTGTAAATATAGGCTTTAGTTTACTGATTGCCATAATGCCTTTCTCTACGGTATTAGGTATATCATGCAATTTTAAATCTAGAAAAATTCGAGGACATTCTTTTTTAATTTCTAAATAACCCTCTATGCCAAAATTAAAAAAAAATTCATAACCTATTTTAAATGCAAAAACTTCTTTTTTTAAAATTTCTACTAACTTTTTAATTTTTTTTAAATTATTTCCATCTAAAGCTACAATAACTTTTTTAGGATAGATCATCATAGTTCGAATTTAATCTTTTATGAAGAGTTTTGCCAATTTTAAAATGTACTTTGTAAGATTTACTTTTAAATAATCTTTCATTAGTTTTTGGATTCCGTACGTATTTCTCCTTATTTATTTTTCTGGAAAAAGTTCCAAAGCCTCTAATCTCAATATTTTTACCTTCTTTAAGTGATAAGGTCATTTTTTTAATAAATAAATCAAAAATATTTTCAATATCAACAAGACTAAAGTTATTATATTTTTGATGTAATTTTTCTAGTATCTGAGATTTTAGCATTAGTTCTATTTTTTTAAAACAGAACCAAGTATATCTCCTAGCGAAGCACCAGAAGTACTTGATCCATACTTTGATAATGCTTCTTTTTCATCTTGAATTTCAAGCTCTTTAATTGATAAATTAATGATTCTGCTTTTGCTATCAACAGATAAAATAATAGCGTCTACATTTTCTCCCACTGCAAACCTATCAGTTTTCTGCTCATTTTTGTCCTTAGATAAATTAATTTTTTTAATATATCCAAAAATGTTATTCTCAGTGTCGAGTTCAACTTTAATACCTTTGTCATCTACTTCTAAAATTTTACTTGTAATCTTAGTTTTTAAAGGATTTTTATCTAAAAAGTTTTGAACAGGATCATTAGTCAGATGCTTAATGCCAAGACTAATTCTCTCTTTTTCTACATTAATATCTAATATTTTTACTTTAACTTTATCATTTTTTTTAAAATTTTTTAACATTGAATTACATTCTTTTTCGTCCCAGCTTAGATCCGAAACATGTACCATCCCATCAATTTCATCCTGTACTTTTACAAAAATACCAAAATCTACAACATTTACTATTTCTGTTTCAAAAGAATCATTAATATTATAATTTTCATTAAGTTTCATCCAGGGATTATCCCTCATTTGCTTAAGACTACAATTGATTCTTTTTCTTTCATCATCAATATCCAACACTTTAACCTCAATAATATCGTTTAAATTTACAATCTTTGATGGATGGGGTGGTTTTTTTAACCATGTTAGTTCTCCAAGAGAAATAGATCCATCATACATTTCGTTTATTATTACGTTAACTTGATTATCAATTATATTTGTAACTTTAGCAGAAATCACTTGGTCAATTTTTATATTATCATTTACATTATCCCAAGGATTTGGAGATAATTGTTTAATGCCCAGGCTTAGTCGTGAAAGTTCTTCATCAAATTTCAAAACTTTAACTTTAATTTTATCATTCAAATTTAAAACATCAGATGGGTTATTAATTTTAATCCATGAAATATCAGTTACATGAACTAAGCCATCCATTCCACCAAGATCAATAAACGCTCCATATTCAGTTAAATTTTTTACCTTACCTTCTATGATAGATCCTTCTTCTATTGAATCTAGTAGTTCCTTCTTTTGTTCTTTTAGCTCATTTTCAGTGATTGCTTTTCTTGATACAACGATATTGCCTCTGTATTTGTCCATTTTTAAAATTAAAAGATCAATTGGTTTGTTGAGTAACTCTTTTGTATCTTTTATAATTTGTCTGGTATCAATTTGACTACCAGGTAAAAATGCAGTTACACCATTCAAATCTACACTCATTCCACCCTTAACTCTATTGTATGGAATACCTGTTACAACTGCATTATTTGAAAAACTTTCTTGTAAATCATGCCATGCTTTTTGTTTTACAGCTTTTTCTCTGGAAAGTGTTGTTTCACCATTAGCACTATCAACATTTTCTATAAAAACTTCTGTTTCATCTCCAACATTAATTTCTGCTTCTTGCCCTGGTCTAGAAAATTCGTTTATTGATACCCTTCCTTCACTTTTAAGTCCAACATCAATTGTTACAATATCATTTTCTATAGAAACAACTTTACCTGTTATAATTGTTTTTTCTTTAATATTATTATGTTTAAAAGAGCTAGATATTAGAGCATCATATTCTGAGTTAGATAATTTATTGTTAGCAATTTCAGACATTTTATAAATCACACATCAGTTTATCTATCTGATCTTTAGTTTCATCAAATGAATTATTGTTATTAATGATCATGGCACCTTTTGGAATAACCAAGGGTGATTGTTTTCTATTTTTATCTTTTTTATCTCTCAATTTAATATCTTTCAAAATTTGGGGGTATATAGACTTTTCGCCAGTATCAATCAACTGTTTATATCTTCTTTTTGCTCTATTTTTTTCATTTACATCAATATATAGTTTTAAACTCGCATTTTTAAAAACAACTGATCCTATATCTCTGCCATCAACGACAAAATGACTATGTTTTAAATTTTCCCTGATAAATTTTTTTTGAGATTTATTAATAAAATCTCTAACAAATTCATAAATAGCTATTTTCGATGCCATTTTGCTAATTATTTCAGTTCTTAATCTTTTATTTGGCCTAAATGAAATATCTTTTAGTTGTTTTATATATTTCTTAATTTTAATAAAATCTTGATAATATATATGTTTTTTAATCAGTTTGTGAGCCAAACGCCTATAAAGAACACCAGAGTCAAGGTGTTTGTATTTCCACTTTTTACTTATATATTTTGCAATTCGTCCCTTACCTGACGCAGCAGGACCATCGATAGTAATAATTATTTTTTTCAATCTATTTTTCCACCAATATTTATAAATTCATCAACAAATGTTGGAAAACTTGTATTTATTGAATTTGAATCATTTATGACCAACGGGCCAACTCTTGTTCCCATTATTGCAAAAGCCATTGCTATTCTATGATCATAGTTAGTCTGAATTTTATTATTAATAATTTCATAATTTTTTTTTGGAAAAATAAATAGATCATCATTTAATACCTTACAATCAACACCACAACTTTGTAAATTTAATTTAATTAAATTTAATCTATCACTTTCTTTAACTTTTAATTCTCCTAAACCTCTAAATACACTCGGTGTTTTCGCAAATGAAGCAGCAACAGATAATATTGGATATTCGTCAATCATTAGATCCGCTATATCACCTTCAAGTTCACATCCATTCAATTCAGAGCTAAAAACTTCAATGTCACATACTTTTTCATTATTAATTTCTCTTTGATTTGAGAATAATATCTTAGCCCCCATTTTTTCTAAAGCAATTAAAATACCATTTCTTGTTGGATTTACATTTATGTTTCTTAAAACCAAATGAGAATTTTTATTTATCAGAGCTGCTACTATAAAAAATGCACTGCTTGATAAATCATTTGGAACCTCAATGTTAATTGAGTTTAAATTTTTCTTACCATTAATTTTAATAATTTTTTTTATATCTTGTTTTTGAATAGATATATCTGCTCCAAATGCATTTAGCATTGTTTCAGTATGGTCTCTAGTATTTTTATTTTCAATTATAGTGGTGATCCCATAAGTATTTAATGCTGCAAGAATAATACCTGACTTAATCTGAGCTGAAGGAATATTGATGTCTATAGTTGTATTTGAAAGTTCAGTACCATTTATTTTTAATGGCAACGTGCCATTATTAGACAATATTTTTGCACCCATTTTACTTAAGGGCTCTGATATTCTTTTCATCGGCCTTGAAGATAGTGAAGAATCACCTGTCAAAACAGTATCAAAACTTTGAGAAGACAATAGTCCTGTTAATAATCTTGCACTCGTGCCAGAGTTGCCCAGATAAATTTCACCAATAGGTTTTTTTAATGAATTAAGACCTTTGCCATTTACAATTAATTTATTTTTCATTTCATTTATTTCTACACCCATAGATTTAAATGCTTCTATAGTATTTAAAACATCGTCAGATTTTAATATATTTGTTACTTCAGATATTCCATTTGATATTGATGGTATTATTACTGATCTATGTGATATTGATTTATCACCAGGGATTTTAGGACTTCCTTTCAAACCCTTAGAAATAATATTGCTAATCATTTATAATTTGAATTCAGATCCAAGATAAAATTTTTTAATTTTTTCATCATTTACAGCATTTTCTGGATTTCCTTCAAAAAAAATTGCACCTTCATTTACAATATATACTTTATCAACTATTTTTAATGTTTCTCTAACATTATGATCAGTAATTAATACGCCTATATTTTTTTTCTTAAGTTTCTTAATTATTATTTTAATTTCTTCTATAGACACTGGATCTATACCGGTCAGAGGTTCATCAAGAAGTAAATATTTAGGATCTGATGCTAAAGTTCTGGCAATTTCTAATCTTCTTCTTTCCCCACCTGATAATACAATTGATTTTGATTTTCTAACATGATTTATATCAAATTCATTGAGAAGATTTTGAAGTATTATTTCTTGTTTATTTTTGTTTTTTTCTACTATTTCAATTATAGAAAGTAAATTATCTTCAACGTTCATGCCTCTAAATATAGACGCTTCTTGTGGCAGGTAGCTTATTCCCAAAATACCGCGTTTATAGATTGGAAGATTTGATATTTCCATTTTATCTAAATATATTGAGCCTACATCAGGCTTGACTAGTCCAACTATTATGTAGAAGCTTGTAGTTTTTCCTGCACCATTTGGTCCAAGAAGTCCAACAATCTCACCTTGTTTAATTGATAGACTGATATTTCTTATAACCTTTTTATTTCCATAAGTTTTGGAAATTTTATTAACAATTAATCCGTTATCAAGTACATTGAACTTATTCATTATTATCCAAAATTATTATTTTCACTTTATTTGTTTTTTTAGATTTGATTTTATATGAATTAGTTTTTGTATCAAGAGTTCCATAATCTCCTGTAATTACTTCACCATTACTTATAATCTTAACGTTATCTTCTAATTCAATTAAAGAGTTATTTTTATTATAAAGAATTTTTTTTGCAAACATTTCAGTTTCACTATTTTTTACATACGAAATTTTATCATCTTTAACATTAATATCTAATATCTCTTTACTATTAGAATTTGACATCAATCCATTAATCATATTTCCTTTTATAAGAACATTCTCAGTACGTAATTCAGAATTCGGACCATATAAATTAAAATCACCACCAATGTTATTAACCTCAATCTTCCCATCTGAATACATTTCAGCATCATTAGTTATTAATTCTGAATTAGCTCCCTCTATTTGAATAAGCTCAGTATCCACAATCAAATTCAGTGAATTACCTCTAGCATTTATATTATATTCGTAAGATTCTAGTCGAACGTTCCCAGTTGCATTTATTATCTTAATATCATACAAATCTTCATTAAAATAAATTTTTATTATATCACCTAACAACGTAAAGTTATCTGAAACTATTTTTACATTTTTTTTTAACAAATAATACTTTTCGTCCTGGAAAACCTCTATACCGTCCTCAGCAGTTATTTCGGTCTCTCCACTTTCTCTTGATTGTAAGCTAGAACCAAATATTAGTAATAATAAAACTATAATTAGATATCTCATTTTAATATTAATTGCGCATTTCCACTAAAACTTATTTTTTTACCATTATCATAAATATCAAAACCTTCAGAAAATATACTTGCATTTTTAGATTTAAAAACAGACATTGATTTACTAGTAGCCGTTTGATCTTTCCTATTAAAAATTACTTGATCAGTTTCAATAATGAAAGTATCAGACTTGAATTTTACATTTTTGTTAAGGAGGATTTTATTTTCATCTACAAAGTTTCCTTCTTTAGCTGTGACAAATATTTTTTTATCTTCATTATTTATTGAAAATTTAGGCAATGTAATATCTACATTAGAAATTTTTATGCCATTTTTTAAATTTTTTTTGTCAAAAGTATCAAATTTTAAGTAAAAAAAAGTACCAATAATAAAGATACTTAAAATTGATAAAAATAATATATATTTTTTATTTATTAAAAATAATAAATTCAATTTAGCTTGTTATCCTTAGTAAGTCATGAATATGCACTATCCCAATTGGTTTTTTATTTTCACATACAAATAAGCTTGTTATTTTCTTTTTATTCATTAAGCTAATTGCTTCTCCCACAATCATTTCCTTATTTGCAATAGTTGGATTTTTAGTCATTATTTCAGATGCTTTTTTTTCAAAAAATTTTGAATTCATTTTTCTTCTAAGATCTCCATCAGTAATTATTCCAATTATTTTGTTTTTACTATCAACAACACCCAAACAGCCAAAACTTTTTTTGGTCATTTCAATAAGTGCTTCAGACATCTTTTCGTCTTTCTCCGCAATCGGTAAAGCTTTTTTTAAATGCATTATTTCACCAATGTATTTAAGGTCTTTACCAATATTACCACCAGGGTGAATTTTTTTGAAATGTTTACTTTTAAACCCCTTCAGTTCAAGTAATGCTGCTGCAATACAGTCACCTATTATCATTGCCATTGTAGTTGAGGTAGTTGGGGCTAAATTCAAGGGACAAGCTTCAATTGGTTTTTTATACAAGATACCTATGTTAGCATTTTTATGTAAAGTACTTTTGGAATTACTACTTATGCTTATTAAAGTTATATTAAATCTTTTTGTAAATTGAATTATGTTATTTAATTCTGATGTTTCACCTGAGTTAGAAATTGCAATTACACAGTCATTTTTTTGAACACTACCCAAATCACCATGACTAGCTTCAGTTGCATGGATAAAATAAGATGGCGTACCTGTAGATGTAAGTGTTGCTGATATTTTATTCCCTATATGAGCACTCTTTCCAATTCCAGTAATTATTACTCTGCCCTTAAGATTATGAATGATTTCTACTGCTTTAATAAAATTATCATTAAAAGTTGAAGATAAAGTTTTTATACTTGTTAATTCTTTAGCAAATGCTTTTTTTGCACTTTTTATTATTTTATTTTTTTTATTCATTAATGTTTAAAAATATCTTGTTCTGCCCAACCACTAATATCTAAATCAGTTCTATATTCAATAAAGTCAAAACATGCTTTAGCAAGTTTATCTCTTTTTTCTCTTATGAGCATTTTATCCAACTTTTCTTTTATCTTATGTAAATATAATACGTCAGTTGCTGCATATTTTTGTTGGTCCTTTGTTAATTCACCACCCCAATCTGAAGATTGCTCTGTTTTAGAAATATTTTTATTTAAAAGTTCGCTACAAAGGTCTTTGTATCCATGTTTATCAGTATATGTTCTAACTAGTTTTGAGGCTATTTTGGTACAGTAAATATTTTTAATATTTACTTTAAAGTTATATTTAAAAACCGCTACATCAAATCTAGCATAATGAAAGATTTTTTGAATCTTATTATTTTTTAGTAATCTTATTAAATTTATTGGCTTTTTTTTAACTAGATCAATTTTTATTAAATGACAAATTTGATCACCAATAGATAGTTGTACCAAGCATAGTTTATCTCTCTTGGGGTTTAATCCCATAGTTTCACTATCTAACGCAATACAGCTAGATAATTTTATATCTTTCGGGATATCTCCTTGATAAAGATTTATTTTCATTTTGATATATTTGCCTATACTATGTATGTTTTAATATTATATCATTTATTTTTTTAAAGGTCATGGAATCAATAGTAATTTTAGGTGGGGCAGGATTTGTAGGAAAACATTTGATAAGAAGACTGGCAAAAAAAGGCTATAAAATTATAGTTCCTTATCAAAAATCAATCCAAGAGGCAAAAATCCGTCTTCTTGGCGTTACAGGCCAAATTATACCCTTTAGATATGAAACTTTAGAAGATGAAAGATTAAAATCTATCTTAAACACTGCTACTGTTTGCATTAATCTTAAAACAACTTATGATCAAAAAAAAGGTGACTTTAATAAGACAATCTTCAAATTTAATCAGAAAATCATAAAAATAATAAAATCCAGCAATAAACTTAAGCAGTATATTTTTTTCTCTGGCTTAGGAGCTGATATTGATAAAAAGTCTACTCGAAGCATAGCAGTCTATAAATCAGAAATTGAAGCTTCTAAGTATATAAAAAATACAATGATAATTAGACCTGGTGTTATTATAGGTGGTGGAGATTTATTTTTGAAAAAATTAGTACCTATTTTTAAAGCATCATTCTTTGTTCCTTTATTTGGAGATGGTTTAACTAGATTTCAACCAGTGTTTATTGATGATGTCTCTTTGGCCACTGAAATTATTATTGATAGGAGTCTCAAAGGTATAAACATTTTTGAATTAGGTGGACCTAGAATAATCACCTATAAAGATTATTATAATTTCATTTCAAAATGTCTTAAAAAAACTAGAGTGCTTGTTCCAACTCCCTTAGCTATTATAAAGCCTCTAATTGGTATCGCCGAAAAAACACCATTATCACCTTTAACTTCTGAGCAATTATTGCTTTTTGAAAAAGATAATGTGGTGCATCATGTCGATAAGTCTTTTTCATTTCTTAACATTAATCCACAGGATACACTCCAAATTACAGAAAAAATTGTAAAAAATTAGGCTTTTTTTCAATTTAGTAAAAAAATGGTACAATTTTAGATATTTAACTATTTATTTTTATCGCTTGAATGTGTATTCGGTTGATACTAATTAAATTAGTAAACAAAAGTTAACTAAATGCTGAAATTTACAAAAATTAATCAAGAAAATCCTGGAAAAATAGCTCCTGAAAAAAGAGTAAAATCTTTTAATGAAATATATGCAAAATATGCCGCCCAAAAAGCAGAGGAACAAGCTTCTAGGTGCTCTCAATGTGGTGTACCATTTTGCCAAGTCCATTGCCCCTTGCATAATAACATTCCAGATTGGCTGAAATTAACTGCTGAAGACAGAATGGAAGAAGCGTTTGAAATCTCAAGTTCAACAAATAATATGCCTGAAATTTGTGGACGTATATGCCCTCAAGATCGTTTGTGTGAAGGTAATTGTGTTATTGAACAATCTGGTCATGGTACAGTTACGATTGGTTCTATAGAAAAATATATAACTGATACCGCATGGGATAATGGTTGGGTCAAAAATATAAAACCAACTGAAGAAAAGAATTACAGCGTTGGTATTATCGGTTCTGGACCTGCGGGCCTTGCTGCTGGAGAGGAACTTAGAAAAAAAGGATATCAAATAACTATCTACGATCGTTATGATAGACCTGGTGGACTACTCATATATGGAATTCCAAATTTTAAATTAGAAAAAGATATAGTGACTAGAAGAACACAACGTTTAAAAGATAGTGGTATAAAATTTCAATTAAATTGTAATATTGGTACAGACATAACATTTGCTGAAATCAATAAAAAACATCAGGCACTTTTAATTGCGACTGGTGTATATAAGTTTAGAGAAATTAATCTTAATCAGTCAAATTTTAATAATGTTGTACCGGCTCTGGATTTCTTGGTTGCAAGTAATAAAACTGGATTAAAAGATAAAGTTGATGATTTTCTTAATGGTAGACTTAATGCTAGCGGTAAAAATGTTATCGTGATTGGTGGAGGTGATACAGCTATGGATTGTGTCAGGACAGCTGTTAGACAGGGAGCAAAATCTGTAAAATGTTTATATCGTAGGGATAAGACAAATATGCCTGGATCACAAAGAGAAGTTCAAAATGCAATTGAGGAGGGTGTTGATTTTAAATGGTTAACCCTACCAAAAAAATATTCAGGTAATGGCTCACTTAACAGTGTAGAAACTGTTTTAATGCAACTTGGAGAACCAGATGAATCAGGAAGAAGAAGACCAGAACCAAAAGAGGGTACAGAGCAAAATCTTGAAGCAGATTTAGTTATTGAAGCTCTTGGTTTTGAACCTGAGGATCTACCAAAGCTTTTTGATAACGACAATCTAACAGTTACAAGATGGGGAACTTTAAAAATTAATTATAAAAATATGATGACATCACTTGATGGTGTTTTTGCAGCAGGAGATATCGTAAGAGGTGCAAGTTTAGTTGTGTGGGGAATTAAAGATGGAAGAGACGCTGCAAGCAATATCCATAGATATTTAGAAAATAAGTTTGAGTTAAGCAAAGACTCTCAGAGGAATGCACTAAATGGAAAATGATTTTATAAATAAATATAAAAGAAATAAAAAATTTCTTGAAAAACATAACATATATAGTGAAAATGACGAACACTCATCTTGTGGAGTTGGGTTAATAGCATCATTAGACGGGTCTGAAACAAGAGAAATAGTTGAACTTGGTGTTCAGGCATTAAAAGTTTTGTATCATAGAGGTGCTGTTGATGCTGATGGTAAAACAGGTGATGGTGCTGGTATTCAATTATCGATTCCAAAAAATTTCTTTAAGGAAAAAATTGAAAGAACAGGTCATCAGCCTAATGATTTACCATTTGGTGTTGGAATGATTTTTTTACCAAGAACTGATTTTGAGGCTCAAGAAAATGCCAGAACTATTGTCGAGTCAGAAATATTAAAAGAAAATCTTAAAATATATGGTTGGAGACATGTCCCAATCAACTCGTCCATAATAGGTGATAAAGCAAAAGCAACACGTCCAGAAATAGAACAAATATTAATTTGTAATGAGCAATATCAAGATGAAAAAGAATTTGAAAATAAATTATTTGTAATAAGAAAAAGAATTGAAAAGCAGATAAGAAATCAAAATATTTCAGATTTTTATATTTGTTCGTTTTCATGTCTATCTATCGTTTACAAAGGTATGTTTTTAGCAGAACAGCTATCAAACTTTTATCCTGATATACAAAAAAGAAACTTCATATCTCGATATGCTGTTTATCATCAAAGATACTCAACAAATACATTTCCTACATGGTCACTTGCTCAGCCATTTAGAGTCATTGCTCATAATGGAGAAATTAATACACTTAAAGGAAATAAAAACTGGATGAGCGCTCATGAGCCAAGAATGCAACATCAAAACTTTGGAAGCAATGTCGATGATTTAAAACCAATAATTGACTCTAAAGCTTCTGACTCAGCAGCTTTAGATTCTACAATAGAATTACTTGTTAAAGCAAACAGATCGCTTCCAATGGCAAAAATTATTACTATTCCAGAGGCATGGGCACATAGAAGGGATTTTCCAAAAAAACTAAAAGATTTATATGCATATGGCGGAGCCGTTATGGAACCATGGGATGGTCCAGCTGCTATTTGTGGTGCATATGGTGATTGGGCAATAGCTGGTATGGACAGAAATGGCTTGAGGCCAATAAGATATACACTAACGAAAAAACTATTAATAGCTGGATCAGAAACAGGGATGGTTAGTGTTAATGAAAGTGATGTAGTAGAAAGAGGAAGAGTTGGACCTGGTCAATTAATAGCTGTAAATTTCAGTGAAAAAAAATTCTATAAAGATAATCAAATAAAAAAATATTTAGCTGATACAAAACCATTTGGAGATTGGACAAAAAAAATTACTTATATCGATAGGTTAGTAAAATCTTCTGATGAGGAGTTTAGAGATTTAGATTCTAGTGATTTAAGAAAAAGAATGGCATGTTTTTCATGGTCCATAGAAGATATTGAATTAATTCTTCATCCAATGATTGCTGAAAAAAAAGAAGCAACAGGTTCAATGGGGGATGATACTCCTCTTGCCGTTTTATCAAACAAATATAGAGGTCTTCATCATTTTTTTAGACAAAACTTTAGCCAAGTTACCAACCCACCAATAGACTCCTTAAGAGAGAGAGTTGTAATGAGTCTTAGAACAAGAATTGGTAATCTTAGTAACATTCTTGATGAAGATGAGGCACAGTGTGATCATTTACAATTAAATTCACCTGTTCTTTCAATTGAACAGTTTAAGTCAATGCGTAAGTATATGAATGATACAGTTAAAATCATAGACACAACAATGGACAAAACAAATCCTCAAAATAATTTTGAGAGGGAAATATCAAGAATAAATAATGAAGCTGAACAAGCAGTAAGGGAGGGTTATGTTCATATAATATTAAGTGATAAAGAAATGTCAAAATCAAGAATAGCTTTACCTATGATTTTAGTTACAAGTTCTGTTCATCATTATCTAATTAAACAAAATTTAAGAACATTTATTTCATTGAATGTTCAATCGGCAGAGTGTTTAGATGTTCAATATTTTGCAGTTTTGATTGGCGTAGGTGCAACAAGTGTAAATGCATATATGGCTCAACAAGCAATAGCTGAAAGACATAAAAAGGGATTATTCAAAAACTTAACTTATGAGGAATGTGTCGAGAGATTTATTAATTCAATAAATAATGGTTTGCTTAAGACAATGAGTAAAATGGGTATTTCTGTTATTAATTCTTATAGAGGTGGTTGTAACTTTGAAGCTATTGGTTTGAGTAGAAATTTAATGAGTAAATATTTTCCATCAATGAGCTCAAAAATTTCAGGAATTGGTATCAGTGGAATAGAAAGAAGGTCGAGAATTGCACATGATAAAGCATATGAGGAAAATGTTATAACTTTGCCTATTGGTGGAAATTATCGCTATAGATTTGGAGGGGAAAAACATGCTTTTGAAGCTCGTTCAATTCACATGTTACAAACTGCTGTTTCTTCAAATAATTATTCATTATTTAAAAAATATTCATCAATGATTGATGAAATGGACCCTATTAATATTCGTGATCTTTTAAATTTCAAAAAAAATAATGATAATAAAAATCTATCAAATAACGTTGAACCATCTCAAGAAATTAGAAAGAGATTAGTTGCGCCTGGTATTTCACTTGGTGCATTAAGTCCAGAAGCACATGAAACATTATCTGTTGCCATGAATAGAATAGGTGCAAAATCGGATTCAGGTGAGGGTGGAGAGGATCCTATTAGATTTAAAACCAAACCAAATGGAGATAATCCTTCATCAAAAATAAAACAAATTGCGAGTGGTAGATTTGGTGTTACAGCAGAGTACCTCAACAACTGCGAAGAAATTGAAATAAAAGTCGCTCAGGGAGCTAAGCCAGGTGAAGGCGGACAGTTACCTGGAGGAAAAGTTACCGAGCTAATTGCTAAGTTAAGACATTCAACAGAGGGTGTCACACTTATTAGTCCACCACCTCATCACGACATATACTCAATCGAAGATTTAGCTCAATTGATTTATGATTTAAAGCAAATAAATCCAAAAGCTAAAGTTTGTGTAAAGCTTGTAGCACAATCTGGTATCGGAACAGTCGCAGCTGGAGTTGCAAAAGCAAAGGCAGATACTATTTTAATTTCTGGTCATAATGGAGGTACGGGAGCAAGTCCACAAACAAGTATAAAGTACGCAGGTCTCCCTTGGGAACTTGGGTTAAGTGAAGTTCACCAAGTCTTATCCCTGAACAATCTTAGAGATAATGTTATTTTAAGAACAGATGGGGGCTTAAAGACTGGGAAAGATATTGTTATCGCAGCCATGCTAGGTGCAGAAGAATATGGAATTGGAACAGCAAGTTTAGTTGCCATGGGTTGTATTATGGTTAGACAATGTCATTCTAATACATGTCCTGTTGGCGTTTGTTCACAAGATGAAAAACTAAGAGAAAAATTTACAGGAACACCTGAAAAAGTAATAAACTTATTTAGTTTTATTGCAGATGAAGTGAGAGAAATTTTAGGGTCATTGGGTTTTTCATCACTCGATGAAGTAGTTGGAAGATCTGACCTTTTATACCAAGTAAGTAGAGGAAGCTCTGATTTGGATGATTTAGATTTAAATCCAATTATTCAAACCATTGATTCATCTGTTGGAGAATTCAAAACAAAGAAGAATACAATTAATAAGGTCAGTGATAGTTTAGATCTTAAAATAATTGATGATGCTAAATCATTCTTTGAAACAGATCAAAAAATTGAACTAAATTACAACATAAAAAATACTGATAGGGCAATTGGTACAAGACTTGCATCAGAAATAACAACTACAAAAGGTATGAGTTTACTTCCTGAAGATTTCTTTACAGCCAATTTTCATGGTTCCGCTGGACAATCTTTTGGAGCCTGGAGTGTACAAGGAACAACACTTAGAATTTTTGGGGATGCAAATGATTATGTAGCAAAAGGATTGTCTGGCGGCAAAATTGTTATTCAACCAAGTTCATCTTCACAACTACAAACAAACAAAAACGTTATAATTGGTAATACAGTTCTATATGGTGCAACGCGTGGTAAATTGTTTGCAGCTGGAACGGCTGGCGATAGATTCGCTGTAAGAAATTCTGGTGCACATGCTGTAATTGAAGGATGTGGTGATAATGGATGTGAATATATGACTGGAGGAAGTGCAGTCATTCTTGGTGAAGTTGGAAATAATTTTGGAGCAGGAATGACAGGAGGAATGGCGTTTGTTTATGACAAAGAAGGAACTTTACCAGTTCGTATCAATCTTGAAGATATTTTCTATCAGCAACAAATGACAAATTATTGGGAAAATATTTTATATCAAAAAATAAAAGAACATATCAAAGAAACAAATTCACGGTATGCAAAAAATCTACTTGAAAATTGGGAAAATGAAAAACTACTTTTCTGGCAAATAGTACCAAAAGAGATGATTAACAAATTTGATAAACCTGTATTAAAACAGGAAGAAAAATCTGCCTAGTTTTTTCTAATAATTGACTGAATAGACTCGTTTATTATCTTTAGATCATAAGGTTTTGATAATCGATGATCACTATTTTTTAATAATTTTATCTGTATTTGATTACCTTTAATTTTTTTTATAATTTTCTCTGGAACATCTGGCTTAACAACATTATCTTTTAAACCTTGGATTAATATTAAAGGCTTGTTCCATTTAAATTCTTTATTTAAAATTTTATTTTTTCGTCCATCAATAATATATTTCTTTTTTACAAGATAACTAAATCCATAAGAAGAATATTTAATAAATCCTTTTTTATTTAACTCCTCTTTTTTCTTATTAGAAAGATCATTGTAAAATCCGTCTATATAATCTGGTGCCGCAGCAAGACCTACCATACCAATTACTTTTGATGATCTTGCATTAGCTGCTAGGAACATTAACCATCCTCCCATGCTACTTCCAACAAGTATTTGAGGACCTTTAGCTATATTATCAATGACATCGATTAAATCTTTTTTCCAATCAGAGATTGTAAAATCTTCAAATTTTCCGTTAGATTTACCATGACCTCGGCACTCAAAACGAATAAAACGAAGCTTATTTTTCTTAGCATATTTTTCAATAGATAAGGCTTTTTGGCCACTCATATCAGAATTTAAACCATGTATAAAAATGATGCCAGGAGATTTCCCCTTAAGAGATTTATAATGTATTTTTTCTTTTTTCTTATTAATAAAATAGGCCATTTTTGATACAAATACTTATATTTTAAAAAATGTCATCATTTAATGTCGCTCAAATTCTACCTTCTTTAGACTCTGGTGGTGTCGAAAGAGGAACTATTGAAGTTGCTAATTATTTATCTGAATTAAAGTTAAAAAATAATATTATTTCAAATGGAGGACGTTTAATTAATGAAATTAATAAAAATTACACTAATCATTATCAATTAGCAGTTCATTCAAAAAATTTTTTTAGCTATCCAAAAATAGCAAATAAATTAAAAAAAATAATTATGAATCAAAATGTAAATATAGTCCATGTTCGATCAAGAGCACCGGCATGGATTCTAAGTTTTATTAAAAATAAAAACTTTAAAACAATATCTACATTTCATAATGTTTATAGTGGAAATTCATATTTTAAAAAAATCTATAATAAACAATTATCAAAAGTTGATCAAATTGTTGCAATTTCAAATTATGTTAAAAATGAAATTTGTACGAAATATAATTTAGACTCAAAAAAAATTAAAGTAATTAATAGAGGAGTTGATGTTAAATATTTTGAAAAACAAATTTTAGATTCTGAAATTGACAAAATAATTAAAAAGTTCCAAATTGATATTTCTAAAAAACTTATATTGTATCCAGCAAGGATAACAAATTGGAAAGGACAAATTGAATTTTTAGAAATATTTAATAAGATTGAAAATCATGATTTTTTATTGTATTTTGTAGGTGATACCAAAAACCAATCTTATACAGAAAAATTACAGAATAAAATTCGGCGTTTAAACCTCAGTCATAATTGTAAAATAATTGGTAATCTATCTAGAGATGATTTAAAAATTTTATATTATCTGTCATCAATTATTACCTCCTTTCCTTTACAAGCTGAAGGATTTGGAAGAATTATAAGTGAAGCTTTAATAATGCGAAAAAAGATACTATCTTTTAACTATGGAGGAGTTAGGGATCAATTAGAGAAATTAGATGACATTTATAAAGTAGATCCTCATAAATATAGTGATATTGCTACAAAACTTCAAAATATTTTAAAATTAGATGACGAAAATTTTTTTAACATATCTGCATTAAGTAAAGAGCATATATCAAAATCATTTTCAAAATCTCAAATGGTAAAAAGCTACGTTGATTTATATGAACAACAATCAATTTAATAATATACTTGTTGTCAAGCATGGATCACTTGGTGACATTGCTTTTTCTCTACTTGCTATGGCTTCGATTAAGAAAAATTTTAGCAATGCGACTATTGATCTACTTACTGAGGAAAAATACATAAATTTTTTGAAAAGTTCTAATTATTTTAAAACAATTATTAGAGATAACAGAAGAGGAATAATAGATTCTTTAAAGGTTATCTTTAAAATTAAACGAAATAAATATGATTTAGTTATAGATTTACAAAATTCTAAAAGAACAAATAACTACTGGGCATTATTAAAACTTATTTCAAAGGTAAAAATAAATGGATCTAGGTCGAATTGCGATATTCAATATGTTATTCCTTCTCAAGGAACTGAATCTCCACAAAATGGATTATACAACCAATTAAAATTAATAGGCATAAGTGAAATTAATAAAAATATTGATTGGCTTTCAACAAATATTTCAGAAATTAATAAAGATAATATAATTTTAATGGTACCTGGCGTTTCTAAATCAGGCAAAGATAAACAATGGTCACCCGATAATTTTGCAAAACTTGCAAGTTCACTAGAAAAAAGAGGTTATCATATTTGTGTTGTTGGACAAAAATCTGATAGAGAAACAATAACTACTATAAGTAAAGCATGCCAGAAAATTATTGATTTAACTGATAAGTCACCCCCTGAAGTCATCTACTCTTTGGCAAAAAAAAGTAATTTTGTAATTAGTAATGATACCGGACCAGGTCACATAGCGGCTCTGAGTAAATCACCTATTCTTTTTTTAGCTAAAGATAATGTTATAGCAAAATCAAATTTGTCAGAATATACAAATGGATACTACATTCTTGGTGATACTATGCAGACAATATCAGTTAATTATGTTTTAGATTTTCTAAATGATAAAAAATTAATTAATAAATGATATTAATTCTTTTTCTAAATTTTTATTATTTGAGACTATTTTAGTATATTTTTTATTCCAAGGAGCATATTCTTCTGCAATCATGTATGGAGCATTATCAGCATCATAAATTACACAAAGTTTAGCTTCAGAGAGTGATGCAATATGTGTGCATCCACATTCAGGTGTAATTACATAAGTTGACAAATTAATTATTGATGTCCAATTATCAAAGTTTAATTGATCCAATATTAAAACTTTATTTATGACATTGAGATTTTTTAAATCGACATTAGTTACAATGTCATACTTTTCAAAGATTTTATAAAATACATCTTTTGATGTGCTGTCACTTGTCATTACAATATTAATATTTAATTTTTTTAAATTTTCTAATAAATGTATAAAGTTATCTTCTGAAAAGTATTTATTAACCCATTTTGAAGATAAGTGGATCAAACATAATTTTCCAGTATTCATATATATTTTTTTAAATTTAAATAAATTTTTTATATGAGTATTTTCATTTAAATATAATCCACTTTTAGTAACTAACTCCATCATAACCTTGGTTTGATGTATCGGTTTATTTTGTGAATATCTTAATTGGCGGTTAATTGTTAAATATTGATTAAAAAAAATTTTACTTAAAATTAGCTCAATTAACTTAGTATTATAGTTATTTTTGTATCTCGATTTTAAAATCATTAGAGATTTTGTTTTACTCTTTGAAAATGCAGATATTAATATACTTACAATTCCAGGGCTAAATGTAAAAATATAATCATAATTTTTTTTTCTTAAATTTGAAATTGTTTTGAAGATCCCTATAAATTTATTTTGAAGTAAAATAATACTATTAATAGAATTAAATTGATTACAAATCTTTTGATTTGCACTAGAACATACAACATCAATTTGATAATCTTTATTAATTTCTTTTAATCCTTGTATAATTGGAAGGGTGAGGATCATATCACCCATTTTGTCAGTTCTAACTATACAGATTTTCATAATCTTATTTAATAATTTAATTACAATTTAATTTTTTTATAAAATCAGGTCTTGAATTTAATTTCATTTGAGATTATATCCTAACAAAATATGACAAAACATTTAATTTCTTAATATGCTATTAAATAATAGCTTTAACATAATCTTTATATAATTTTGGCCGTTAATTTCAAAACAAAGAAAGATATTGGTCCAAGAATCAATGAGCAAATCACTGCAAGTGAAGTTAGGCTTATTTCAAGTAGTGGAAAACAGCTAGGTATATTGAGTATACGTGAAGCCCTTATTCAAGCTGAAGATGAGGGATTTGACCTAGTTGAAGTTTCTCCAGAGGCTAACCCACCTGTTTGTAAGATTATTGATTATGGAAAGTTAAAATATAGAGAACAAAAAAGTAAAAAAGAGGCCAAAAAGAAGCAAAAAACAATTGAAGTAAAAGAAATTAAAATGAGACCCGGAATAGATACACATGATTATAATGTAAAAGTTAAAGCTCTTTCAAAATTTATTGGAGGAGGAAATAAGGTCAAAGTGTCAATGCGCTTTAAGGGCAGGGAGATGGAACATCAAAATTTAGGTTTTGATCTCTTAAAAAAACTTACAACAGAGGTTGAAGAATACGCAAAGGTAGAGGTAGCTCCTAAATTTGAGGGTAAACAAATAATGATGATTTTAGTCCCACAAGTAGCTAAATAATTCTTAATATTGCAAAAGATCTATTTATCAGTATAAGCCTTTCAATCTTGTTATGGCCTGCGGGGCAGCCTAACGGTAAACTTAAAAAAAGGAGATTTCAATGCCCAAGCTTAAAACTAAAAGTAGTTTAAAAAAAAGATTTTCCAGAACTGGGACTGGTAAAATTAAATTTAAACCTGCTGGAAAAAGGCACGGAATGAGTAAACGTTCCAACAAATTCATTCGTAACACTAAAAGATCAGCAATTATGTCACCAGGTGACTCTGCTTTGATTGATCATATGTTACCATACAATAAGTAGGGGAGATTAATTATGGCTAGAGTATCAAGAGGTGTTACAGCAAGAGCGAGACACAAAAAAGTTATCAAAAAAGCAAAAGGTTATTACGGTAGAAGAAAAAATGTATTCAGAGTAGCAGTTCAGGCTGTTGAGAGAGGAATGCAGTATGCTTATAGAGATCGTAAAAAGAGAAAAAGTGATTTTAGAGGGCTTTGGATACAACGAATCAATGCTGGAGTTAGAATGCATGGTCTAACATATTCGCAGTTTATTTCAGGTTTAAAGAAATCATCTATTGAAATTGATAGAAAAATTTTAGCTGATCTTGCAGTTAATCAGCCTGATGCATTTAAGGCATTAGTTGATAAAGCTCAATCTGCTAGATAATTTAAATTAATAAAATATAATAGATTGTTATGGCTTTGGCTGAAGACAAAAACGATATACTGAATAAAATAAAGAGTACCAACTCTATTGATGATTTAGAAAAAATTAGACTTCATTACCTAGGAAAAAAAGGTTTAATCCCTGAAGCCTTAAAAGAATTAGGTTCTTTATCCATTGAAGAAAAAAAATCTAAAGGACAAGAATTAAATATTACTAAAAAAGAAATTGAAGAAGGTATTAAAAACCAAAGGACAGAGATTGAAAATATTGAAATTTCAAACAGGATTAATTTAGAATCAATTGATGTTACTCTACCGCCTAATATTTCTGAAAAAGGAAAAATACACCCAATTAGTCAAACAATATTTAATATTATAGAAATTTTTGGAAATTTAAATTATGCAGTGGAAACAGGTCCAGATATAGAAACAGATTTTAATAATTTTACAGCTTTAAATATACCAGACCATCACCCGGCAAGAGAAATGCAGGATACTTTTTATATTCAGGATAATGGAGACAAAAATGTTCTTCGAACCCATACTAGCCCTGTACAAGTGAGAACTATGCTCAACACAAAACCACCTATTAAAATTATTGTGCCTGGCAGAACTTATAGAAGTGACTCAGATGCTACACATGCTCCCATGTTTCATCAGGTAGAAGGTTTGGTTGTTGATACAAGTTCTACTATGGTTGATTTAAAATCAACACTCGTTTCATTCTTAGAAGAATTTTTTGAAGTAAAAAACTTACAATACCGTTTTCGCCCTAGTTACTTTCCTTTTACCGAGCCTAGTGCGGAAATGGATGTAGCTTACACTAAAGTTAATAATAAAATTAAAATTGGAGAAGGAGATAAATGGTTAGAAATATTAGGTTGTGGAATGGTCAATCCTATAGTTTTAGATAATTGTAATATTGACTCAAAACACTACCAGGGTTTTGCTTTTGGTATGGGAATTGAACGGTTGTCGATGCTTAAATACGGTATTACAGACTTAAGAAGTTTTTTTGATCTAAATTATAGATGGTTGGATCATTATGGTTTTAGTATTTTAGATAATCAAACACGATCAGGTCTATAAATGAAATTTACTTTAGATTGGCTAAAAGATCATTTAGATACTTCTGAAAATTTAAATACTATCACAGATACTCTAACAAATATTGGTTTAGAGATTGAAAGTGTAGATGATAAATCAGAAATATTTAAGAATTTTACAGTAGCTAAAGTTTTAAAAGCAGAAAAACATCCAGATGCGGATAAACTTAAAGTATGTCAGGTAGAAACAATAAATGGAAATTTTCAAGTTGTTTGTGGTGCTCCAAATGCAAGACAAGGAATGTTAGGTATTTTTGCTCCAGAAAATAGTTATATTCCTGGCACAGACTTGCATCTAAAAAAAACCAAAATAAGAGGAGTTGAGTCTTGTGGAATGCTTGTATCAGAAAGAGAGATGGGTATTTCTGATGAACACGATGGCATTATTGAAATAAAAAATAATTATAAAATTGGTGATTTGTTTAGTAAAATTTTTACAATAGATGAACCAGTTATTGAAATCAATTTAACACCAAATAGATCAGATTGTTTATCGGTTAGAGGTATCGCAAGAGATTTAGCAGCAGCAGGAATTGGTAAATTAAAAGACTTAAATTATAAAAAACCAAAAGAATCATTCAAAAGCCCAATTACTTGGAAAAAAGAATTTCAAAATAATAATCTATGTCCTGGTGTAGCAGGTCGGTATTTCAAAAATGTCAAAAATTTAGAGAGCCCTAAATGGCTTCAAGATAGATTAACTGCAATCGGATTGAGACCAATTTCAGCACTTGTTGATATTACAAACTATATTACTTTTGACTTAGGAAGACCACTACATGTTTACGATGCTGACAAAGTATCAGGTAATTTAACAATGCGATTAGCAAATAAAAATGAGGAGTGTTTAGCATTAAATGAAATTAACTATAAATGTGACACTGACATGATTGTCATTTCTGATGATAAAAATAAACTTCACGGAATTGGTGGTGTTATGGGAGGCCTTGATAGTGGTTGCAGTATGGAAACAAAAAATGTCTTTCTAGAAGTTGCGTTATTTGATCCAATTTCTGTGACTAAAACGGGAAGAAAATTAAATCTTCAGAGTGATGCACGTTATCGTTTTGAAAGAGGGATAGATACTGACTCCATCTATTGGGGTGTAGATACAGCAACTCAAATGATTTTGGAATTATGCGGAGGAGAAGTAAGTGAGTTTGTTTCTTCAGAAATTAATATAGAAAAAACTAAACCATTCATGTTTGATACAAATAAAGTGAAGACTTTTGGTGGAATAGAAATCAATAATAAGGAACAAGAAAAAATCTTAGTTTCACTTGGTTTTTCTATTAATGAAAAAAAGTCAAAATTTGAAATACAATGTCCTACTTTTAGACCAGACATTGTTGGTGAGGCAGATATCGTTGAGGAAATAATTCGAATTTATGGTTATAATAAAATTCCTCTTAAAAAAATAACTAATCAAGAAGAAAAAAAGCAGATTTTAAATACTAAAACTAAAACTTTTTATAAAAGCAAAAAAACTATAGCTCTTAATGGGTATTCCGAAGTTGTAACTTGGTCATTTATGGATGAGAAAAAGGCAAAAATTGTATCAAAGGAAATAATAAGTTTAAAAAATCCAATAAGTAGCGATTTAAATACGATGAGACCATCTACTTTTCCAAATTTATTAGAAGCAATCAATCAAAATAAAGCTAGAATGTATTCTAGAGCAAAAATATTTGAAGTAGGTCCTAATTTCTCTAAATCATTACCAGACCAACAAGAAAATATTGCTACTGCTATAGCTTATGGTCCATCTGATGAACAAAATTGGTTATCAAATAAAAAAAATATTGATGTCTTTAGTGTAAAGGCTGATTTATTTTCTATTTTAGCTAATTTAAATGTGCCAATAGATAATTTGTTATATGAAAAACTCGAAGGTCAGATTTACCATCCTGGTAAATCATCTTCTTTAAGGCTTGGTAAAAACAAAATAGCTAACTTTGGAGAATTACATCCAATACTATTAAAAACAATGGATGTTAATCTTAAGGTATTTGGTTTTGAAATATACTTAGAGAATATTTCACAATTTCAAGAAAATAAATCTTCCTCAAAAGGTGGGTTTGCTAACAATCCTTATCAGATGGTTGAAAGAGATTTTGCTTTCATTTTCTCAAAAGAAGTTGAGGCTGGCGAAATAATTAAAAAAGTAAAAAAAATAGAAAAAAATTTAATTCACAAAGTTACAATATTTGATGTTTATGATGGAGATAAGCTCCCAGAAAATAAAAAAAGTATTGCTTTTAGGGTATTACTGCAACCTCAAGATAAAACATTCAACGATCAAGAAATTGAAGAATTATCACAAAAAATAATTGACGAAATATCGAAATCACTTGATGCATCTATAAGAAACTAATGACAGAACTTAGTTCTATTCGTAATTTCTCAATTGTCGCTCACATAGATCATGGAAAGTCAACTTTAGCTGATAGACTAATACAGTTTTGTGGAGGTTTGAGTGATAGAGAGATGAAAGAGCAGGTTTTAGATTCAATGGAATTAGAAAGAGAAAGAGGTATTACGATTAAAGCTCAAACAGTTAGACTTTCTTACAAATCAAATGATGGCAAGACTTACATACTTAATATTATGGACACCCCAGGGCATGTTGATTTTTCATATGAGGTATCAAGATCTCTAGCAGCATGTGAAGGATCTTTACTAATAGTAGATTCTACACAGGGAGTTGAGGCTCAAACTTTAGCCAATGCGTATCAAGCAATAAATAATAATCATGAAATTTTGCCTGTCCTAAATAAAATTGATCTTCCTTCTTCTGAACCAGATAAAATAAAATCACAAATTGAAGATGTGCTAGGTATTGAAACTGACAATGCCTCTCTTGTTTCAGCAAAAACAGGTGTAGGCATAGAAGATTTATTAAATAAAATCATAACACTTCTCCCATCTCCATCGGGTGAAGTAAGTAAAGAATTGAAATGCATGTTAGTTGATAGTTGGTATGATAGCTATCTTGGCGTTGTTGTCCTTGTTCGAGTAATTAATGGAGAATTAAAAAAAGGCCAAAAAATTAGATTTATGGCAACAGGAGCCACTTATACCATAGATAGGGTAGGTATATTTTCTCCCAAAGCTACTGAAGTTAATTCACTTGGACCAGGAGAGATTGGTTTTATAAATTCGGGTATTAAAAGTGTATCTGATTGTAAAGTTGGTGATACGATAACAGATGATAAGCTTCCAACAGAAGATGTTCTTCCGGGATTTAAACCATCCCAACCTGTTGTTTTTTGTGGAATGTTCCCAGTTGACTCAGATGAATACGAACATATGCGTGATAGTATGGCCAAACTTGCATTGAATGACTCAAGTTTTTCTTATGAACCAGAAGTGAGTCCTGCCCTAGGTTATGGTTTTCGCTGCGGGTTCTTAGGTTTGTTGCATTTAGAGATTATTAGAGATAGGTTTGAGAGAGAATTTAATTTAGAACTTGTTACAACAGCACCATCAGTTGTTTACAAAATTTTAATGAAAGATGGCTCTACTATAAATCTTCACAACCCTACAGATATGCCAGATCCAGTTAAAGTTGAGAATATTTCTGAGCCCTGGATTAAAGCTACAATTATTGTGCCTGAAGAATTCTTAGGATCAGTTTTAGAATTATGTACTTCAAAAAGAGGTATTCAGCTAAATATGAGTTATGCAGGTAATAGACCTTTAGTTGAATATAAACTTCCACTTAACGAAGTCGTTTTTGATTTTTACGATAGATTAAAATCAATTACAAAAGGTTATGCAAGTTTTGATTATGAAATTACTGGATATGAGATTAATAATTTAGTTAAAGTAGGAATACTTATAAATGGAGATCCAGTAGATGCGTTATCTTTAATTGTTCACAAAGATAGATCTGAGCAAAGAGGTAGAGCACTCTGCGAAAGACTAAAAGATTTAATTCCAAGACAACAATTTAAAGTTGCAATTCAAGCTGCAATTGGAGGTAAAGTAATTGCTCGTGAAACAGTAGCTTCATTTAGAAAAGATGTAACTCAAAAGCTTTATGGTGGAGATGTAACAAGGAAAAATAAACTCTTAGATAAACAAAAAAAAGGTAAAAAAAGAATGAGGCAGTTTGGGAAAGTTGATATTCCACAAAATACTTTTTTAAATGCATTAAAAATGAAAGATAATTAAATAATGGAGAGATGTGAGAGTGGTTTAATCAGCACGCTTGGAAAGCGTGTGTAGTAGCAATACTACCGAGGGTTCGAATCCCTCTCTCTCCGCCATCTAATATTTAAAATCAAATTTTTTTACACCAAAACTGATACATTCCTGCAAAGATTCTAGGATTAGATTTTTCGTATTCTTCCCACTTGTCAAGATTATATAGATCATCCTTATTAATATAATTATCTTTAAAGTTTTCTTTGACAAGTTGATCTTCAAATCCTAGAAATATTAATCCTAGTTTATCTAAATATTCTTTTATTTTACTTATTGTAAATCTATGTTCTTGAACATGAAATAATAAATCTCTTACCCCACTTACTGTATAGAAATCTGGACTTGATTTAATATAATTCCATTGATTGTTATTATTCTCAATTAAGTCTTTTCTAAATTTAATAATATTTTTATAATTGGATTGCAGTTTAAGTTTATTTATTTTTTTTTTAATTTGTATTATGTGTTGTCTAGCTTTTTCACTATACAATCCAATAAGCATTAAAGAATCATTATTCAAACATGATGTTAAAATTTCCCATCCTTTAAATGGATTATCCATATGATGAAGAACGCCAACTGACTCAATTACATCAAACTTTCTATCTATTGATTCTAAATCTAATATATCTCCTTGAATAAAATCAATATTGTCAATTTCAAGCTCATTAGCCTTTCTTTTTGCGTAAGATAAACTTTTAAAACTTAAATCTAGAGCAAGTATTTTTGATTTTTTGTATTTTGAGGCAGTTGTAATGGCGTGCTGACCAGTTCCACAACCTGCAATTAGAATATTAGGGCTCTCAGAGTTTGATATTTTTTTAAGATTTAAATTCAAATCACTATCACTAATAACAGCCTTAATATCTCTAGGCTTAACACTTAACCCAAGATTTTGCCATCTAGGATAGGGGTTTTCCTCATATTGTTTTTTTACCCTAATAGAAACTCGATCTTCTACGTTTGATATAGACTTTATTGATTTAGATATTTGTTTTTCAATTTTATTTTGATTTATATGTAATTCAAATATTTTTTTTAATTTATCTGAAAATTTAATTTTATCTGACCAACTAAAATTAGTTAAAGTCTCATAACATGATAGGCATAATATATCTAAATCATTAATTTTTTTATTTTTTCTTAAATTGTTTTTAATTCTTTCATCAATTTTTTTTATTTTTTCTATCTCATCTTTTGATTGGTCATATATGTATTCATTAAGAAAACATTGCATAGATAAAGAAATCAAAAAATCTATGTTAGCTTTATCAAAATTTGATTTGTATATCTGATTTAAAACTTTTTCTCTTATTTTTACGAAATTTTTTTCAATATAATAATCAGGAATAGGACAAACTTTCATAAACTGCATTAAAAGAGAGTTCTTTTGTAAATTTTTTAAAATATAATTAACATTTTTATCAGTTATTTTATCCTTAATTAGAGATAAATTTTTCTTTAGATCCGTACTAAAATATAAATTATTTAAAACATTAGGAGCAATAGAATTTGGTCTAACAATAATTCTTTCTTTTAAAAGATATAAAAGATATTTGTTAATATTTTTATTTTCTTCATTTATTATATAAAACTGAAGTACTCCAGCTAAGTTGTAATATGCTACTTTATAATTTGGATTGATTTCTAAAGTTGATAAATAACACTCAATGGCTTTTTTATTTAAACCCTTTTTTCTATATATATTTCCAAGATTATTATGAGCTTTAAAATAATTTTTATCTAATTCTAGAACCTTATTATAATTTTCTATTGCATTATTTTCTTCATGTAATTTGCTGTAAATATTTGCTAAATTATAGTAACCATCAGTATATCTAGGGCTTAGTTTTATAACTTTGATAAATAAATCTTTTGCTAATCTATAATTTTTAAGTTCAGTGTAAACTACTCCTTGTATATTTTGAATAAGAATGGAGTTTGGAAATTCACCTAATATCTCATTAGATAATCTTAAAAGTTCATCAAATTTTTTTTTATCATATAATGAAATTAGTTTTTTTATTATTATTTCTGAAGGTTCTATTGGACTCATCTATACTACAGAGGAAATGAGTTTTTTAGTATACTCAGATTTAGGAGAATTAAAAATATTACTACTAATGTTTTCTTCAACAACCAATCCATCTTTTAATACAATTATTCTATCTGATATTGCCTTTATGACTGTCATATCATGACTAATAAAGATGTAACTAAGCTGAAGTTGTTTTTGAAGTTTATTTAGAAGGTTTATTATTTGACTCTGAATTGTTACATCTAGAGCCGATGTAGGTTCATCTAAAATTAAAATTTTTGGCTCCAAAATTAAAGCTCTTGCAATTGCAATCCTCTGACGTTGACCACCTGAAAATTCATGAGGATATTTTTCAATCGTATTTTTATATTCTAATCCAACTTTATCTAATATATTTTTTATTTTTTCTTCTTTTTCTTTTTTACCTATTTTTGGATAATGAATTAACAATCCTTCAGAAATAATATCTTCTATATTCATTCTTGGACTTAATGATGAAAATGGATCTTGAAATACAATTTGTATTTCCTTTCTCAAATTTAACATTTCTTTTTTATTTAATTGACTAAGATCTTTTTTATTTATTTGTATTTTTCCTTTAGATTCAATTAAATTTAAAATAGCTAAAATAAGAGATGTTTTTCCTGAACCTGACTCTCCAACGATACCAATACTTTCACCAATTTTTAAATCAAAACTGACATTTTTAATTGCTTTTACATAGTCAACTGTTCTTTTTAAAAGACCTTTTTTAATTGGGTACCATACATCTAAACCTTCAACTTTTAAGATAGAAGCTGAATCAAAATTTTTACTCTCTTTAATATTCTTTTGGTAAGAAACTAATTCTTTCGTATATTCATTCTTTGGATTAATAAATATTTCGTCATTTGAGCCAAATTCAATGATTTTACCATTTTTCATTACGTATATATAATCTGATAACTTTTTTACTACTGATAAATCATGACTAATAAATACTAAAGACATCCCTAATCTCAATTGTATATTTTTTAAAAGTTCTAAAATTTGTAATTGTATTGTAACATCTAATGCTGTTGTAGGTTCATCGGCAATTAGAACTTCTGGATTATTAGCAATGCTCATTGCAATCATAGCTCTTTGTCGTTGCCCACCTGATAATTCATAAGGATATATTTTTGGCCTTGATGCAATGTCACCTAAACCAACTTCTTTTAATAATTTTATAGTTTTTTTCTTTGCATCACTCTTACTAATCACATTGTGAGTTATAATAATTTCCTCAATTTGTTTATTAATTGTATGTAAAGGATTTAGGCTTGTCATAGGTTCCTGAAAAATAGTAGATATTTTATTGCCTCTTATTTTTTGGATTTCATTTTTGCTCAATTTTAATAAATTTATATTATTAAAATATATATCACCATTTTTAATTTCAGCACCGTTAGGTAATAGTTTTAAAATACTCAATGCTGATAAAGTTTTTCCTGAACCTGACTCACCTACTATTGCAGTAGTTTTTCCTTTTATAACATCCAGATTTATATTTTTTACTACTTCAATATTTCTATTAAATTCAATTGTAAGATTTTTAATTGAAACTATTTTATCCATTTTAATTAAAAGTCTTTCTAGGGTCTAAAGAATCTCTTATTGCTTCGCCCACAAAAACTAACAGTCCTAACATCAAACCTAAGGTTAAAAAACTTGTAATTCCTAGCCATGGTGCTTGTAAATTATTTCTACCTTGATTTACCATTTCTCCTAATGATGCCGACCCTGGTGGTAAGCCAAAACCTAAAAAATCAAGACCTGATAATGCTGTTACTGATGCGCTTAAGCTGAATGGGAGAAAAGTCACAGTAGCAATAGTAGCATTTGGTAGCATATGCCTAATAATTATTCTTGTATTTGAAACACCTAGTGCTTTTGCAGCTCTAATATAATCAAAATTTCTTGCCCTCAAAAATTCTGCTCTTACTACACCAACATATCCCATCCAGCTAAAAAGTAATAAGATAATTAAAAGCCACCAAAAATTTGGTTGAATCACACTAGCTAAAATTATCAAAACATATAATGTCGGTATTGCGGACCAAATTTCCATAAATCTTTGAAAAAATAAATCTGTCTTTCCACCAAAATAACCTTGTATTGCTCCAGCTGAAACTCCAATAATCATTGAAAAAAATGTTAGAGCAAATCCAAATAATACTGAGATTCGGAACCCATATATTAATCTTGATAATACATCCCTTGCTTGATCATCCGTGCCAAGCCAATTTTTATTTGTAGGTGGTGAAGGAGCAGGAGCATCTAAATCTCTTATTATAGTATTATATGAATAAGGGATCAGAGGCATAATCATCCATCCTTTTTCTTCAATTAAATTTTTTACATAAGGATCTTTATAATCAGCTTCAGTTTCAAAATCTCCTCCAAATGCTGTTTCTGAATAAAAAGAAAATACTGGATAATAAAAGTTTGAATCATATCTTACTAACAAAGGTTTTTCATTTGCAATGAAATCAGCAAAAAGAGAAATAAAAAATAAAAAAGCAAATATCCAAAAAGAATAGTAACCTCTCTTATTGCTCCTAAAATTATTTAATCGTCTTTGATTTAACTTTGATAATTTCTTCATTATCTTGATTCAAAATCTATTCTTGGGTCAATGATTGAGTACATAAAATCTCCAATAATCCCCATAACTAAACCTAGTAATGAGAAAAAATACAGTGTTGCAAATATGACGGGATAATCTCTAGTTAAAGCAGCTTCATATCCAAGTAAACCTAAACCATCTAAAGAAAAGATAACTTCTATAAATAGTGAACTTGAAAAAAGAATTCCAATAAATGCCGATGGGAATCCAGCAATTACTATTAACATTGCATTTCTAAATACATGACCATAAAGTACTTTTCTCTCAGTTAAACCTTTTGACCGAGCTGTAATTACATATTGTTGATTTACCTGATCAAGAAATGAATTTTTTGTTAAAAATGTTAAACCTGCAAATCCACTTACAAGCATAGCGGTTAGTGGCAGAGCTAAATGCCAGAAGTAATCTATTATTTTTTGAAATAAAGTTAACTCATCAAAATTTTCAGAAAATAAACCACGTAAGGGAAAAATATCATAAAATCTTCCACCTGCAAAAAATACAATTAATATTACAGCAAATAAAAAATTTGGAATTGCATAGCCAATAGTCACAATTGAGCTTGAAATTATATCAAATTTAGATCCATCATTTATGGCTTTACGAATCCCAAGAGGTATAGAGATTAAATATACTAATAAGGTTGTCCATAAACCAAGTGATATTGAAACTGGCATTTTATCTAAAACAATAGAAGTAACCTTTTGATCTCTAAAAAAACTTTCACCAAAATCAAACGTTAGATAATTTTTAAGCATTTTAATAAATCTTTCATGTGCAGGTTGGTCCATCCCATACATTTTTTCTATTTCTTTTATTATATCTGGATCGAGACCTTGTGCTCCCCTATACTTACTATCGTTAACAGATGTAGAATTATCTCGATTAAATTCTAAAGTTTCACCCTCGCCACCACCAGAAAATCGTGCTGTTGACTCAACTGCAGTCCCAGTAATTTGTGCAATCATTTGTTCTACTGGTCCTCCAGGAACAACTTGAATTACAGCAAAATTTATAACCATAATCCCAAAAAGAGTTGGTATTATTAAAAGCAGCCTTTTTATTAAGTAAGCACCCATATTGTGCTATCTTATATTATTTCTAATAAACTTTAATAATTAGTTTGATGTTCTATTCGATTGGATTATTTCAAATTTATTCTGATTAATCCACCATGTATCAAAACCTAGAGAATATTTTGGTTTAATTTGTGGTTGATCAAAAAAATCCCAATACAAAACTCTATATGATGAAATATGCCACTGAGGAATAACATAGTAATTCCATAGAAGAACACGATCAAGAGCTTTGGTTATTGTGATTAACTCCTCCCTATCACTAGCATTTATTAGGCTTTCAATTAATCCATCTATAGCATAGTTTTTTATTCCTATTATATTCCGTGACCCATCAGTATCAGCAGCATCAGAGCCCCAAAAATTTCTTTGCTCATTACCTGGAGATAATGATTGTCCAAATGTTTGAACAACCATATCAAAATCGAATGTTTCCATTCTTTTTTGATATTGTGCACTATCAATTGTTCTTACTTCTGCAATAATTCCTAATTTTTCAAGATTATCTTTAAATGGAAAAACTATTCTCTCGAATGCCGGTGATCGTAATAAGATTTCAAACTCAAAAGGTTCTTTTGTGCTAGAGTGTAAAAGTCTACCATCATCCAATTCCCATCCAGATTCTTTTAAAAGTTTTGAAGCTTCTTGCAATTGCATCCTCATATAACCAGAACCATCTGTAACTGGATTTATATACTCTTCTGTAAATATTTCTTTTGGCAATACATCAAAATATGGATTTAAATAATTTAATTCTTCTTTTGAAGGAAGGCCAGAGGAAGCAAGTTCTGAATTCTCAAAAAAACTATCTGTTCTTTTATAAGCATCAAAGAATAAATTTTTATTAGACCATTCAAAATCAAAAGCGTAGGAAAGAGCCTTTCTTACTCTTCTATCTTTAAATTTATCTTTTCTAATATTAAAAGCAAAACCCTGCATGCCTTGTGGATTTTCGTGATTTATTAATTCTTTTTTAATTAAGCCTTTATTTAAAGCGTTAATATCGTAGGCAGTCGCCCATTCTTTTGATGAATTTTCAGAGAAGAAATCAATCTCACCAGATTTAAAAGCTTCTCTTTCAATACCCCTGTCTTTGTAATAATCATATCTGATTGTACCATAGTTATCTTTGCCAATTTTAATTGGTATTGATGCACTAAAACCCCAATAATTTTCATCTAATTCGTAAGTAATTGATCTTCCACTATCAAATGATTTAATTTTATAAGGACCACTCCCTATTGGAATGTCTAATGTTGTTTCTTCAAAATTTTTATTTTCCCAATAGTGCTTTGGCAATACAGGTAATTGTCCGATAATTAAAACTAATTCTTTATTAGTATTTGTTTTAAAATTGAATCTTACTTTTAGTTTATTTACTTTTATAACTTCACTAACGTCACCATAATAATATTTATAAAAAGGATGACCTTTTTCCATCAAAGTATTGAAAGACCATACCACATCATCAGCAGTTATTTTTTTTCCATCATGCCATACAGCTTCTGATCTAATAGTGAATGCAACCCATGATCTATCATCTGGCCATTCAATTTTTTCAGCGAGTAAACCATATTCTGTGAATGCCTCATCACTTGATCCTGTGGTTAAAGTTTCATACAAACCGCTTATTCCTGCTGCAGCTGTTCCCTTAAGAATAAAAGGATTAAACGAATCATAGGTTCCAATAGCACTTCTAACAATTGAACCTCCCTTTAAATAATTTAAGCCAATGTATTCAACATTTATGAAATCTTCTGCATATTTAGGCTCTCCATGCATTGCAATTCCATGAGAAATATTTGTTTTAGAGTATAAATTTTGAGGAATAATTGCCAGAATGCAAAAGATAATAAATCTAATCATAATAATAAATTAATATAATTCTATTTCAAAAAAAAGAAATTTTATTTGTGTATTATATTGATAATTTCTTCATGTAAATTGGCTGAACTTGAAGCTATTAAACTACCATCAGATTTTAAAGATACTGGTTTTCCATATTTATCTGTTATTTTTCCTCCCGCACCTTCAACTATATTTACAAGAGCCATATAATCGTGTGCCTTTAATGTATCTTCAAAAACAATATCTATTAGACCACTTGATAACATGCCATACATGTAGCAGTCTCCACCTAATCTAAAATATTTTACTTTTTCTTTCACAGTTTCAAAACCTTTTCTAAAAAATGGTTCGTGGAAATATATACCTGAGGTAAATAAGTATGAATTTTCAATTTTATTTATTCCAGAAGTTGAAACTATTTTTCCATTACATGTAGTTTTTGTATTTTTAATTCCTAGCCATCTTTCATTATGAGCAGGGCAATTAATGATACCAACTATCGGTTTATTCTTATGCAACAGAGAAATTAAATTACCAAAATCTTTATGGCCTGCAATAAAACTCCGCGTTCCATCAATTGGATCAATAACCCATATAAATTCTGAATCAAGATTTTCATTTTCATATTCCTCACCTAGAATTCCATGATTTGGAAAATTTTTTTTAATTTTATCACGAATTATTTGTTCGGCCTCTTTATCAGCAATGGTGACTGGACTTTCATCCTCTTTATTTTCAACTTCAATTTTTTTTCTAAAATATTGCATTGATGTTTTAGATGCTAAATCAGCAAGTAAGTTTGCAAAATTAACAAACTCATTAATATTAAAATTCATTTTAATTAAGGAAGAGGAACTGGACTATCAGATTGAGCTCTTAAAAAATAGACAATATCTGCGCGATCCTTTACTTTTTTAAGACCCGCAAAATTCATTTTTGTTCCTTTAATATATTTTTTTGGTTTATATAAAAATTCTGCTAATTCTTCATAGCCCCATTTGCCACCATATTCCGCTAGAGCATTAGAATAAGCAAAGCCATCAACACTAGCCAAAGGTCTATTTATCAAATTCCATAGTTGAGGACCAACTTTATTTGCACTACCTTTTTCATAATTATGGCAAGTTGCACATTTCTTGAATAATTTTTCTCCATTTTCCAGTGATGCACTTGCAAGAAGAGCTGAAATGGGCTCAATTATCTCCTCCTTTTTTACTATAGAGCTTTCTGTGGATGTGTCTTCATCAACATCTATTTTATATGCAGTTTCTTTTTGATCGTGATGTTCTGTATCAATAATTAAATCACCAAAATGACCAATAAGTGTAACAATCAAAACAGCGAATATTATAGATGCTAATATTTTGTTAACTTCGAGGCCAGACATGTATAAACGTATATACAGATTTTTTTTATGAAAGAACACACTTCTAATGATTGCTAATTTTAAAACCCAAAGCCTAATTGTCGCATAATAATGAAATCTATCATCATAATACCCTCAAGAATGGCATCAACACGTTTTCCAGGAAAGCCAATGGCAAAATTGGATGGAACTCCAATGATACAAAGAGTTTGGGAAAAGGCAATTAATTCAAATGTTGGAGATGTAATTGTAGCTTGTTCAGAAGAAGAAGTTTTTAATCATATAGTAAATTTAGGTGGAACAGCAATTCTAACTGATCCAAATTTAGCATCAGGTACAGACCGTATTTATTCTGCACTTATCAAATATAAAAATAGTTTAGAATACGATTGTATTATAAATCTCCAGGGTGACATGCCATTAATAGAGTCTGCTCAAATCAAGACAGTTTTAGAACCTATTAAAAACAACTATCCAATTGGTACTTTAGCTACAAATTTATATGAAAATGAAAAGCTAAACACAAATATTACTAAAGTATTGGTAGATTGGAAGAGTAATAATATTGGTAAAGCAATTGAGTTTTTTAGATCAAAAAAAGAAATTAATAAAAATTCTTTCCATCATGTTGGAATTTATAGTTTTACTCAAGAATCTCTAATAAATTTTATAAAATTACCAAAATCAAAAAATGAAATTTCACTAAATCTTGAACAATACAGGGCTATGGATGCAGGCATAGATATTGGTGTAAGTTTTGTAAAAAATATTCCTTTAAGTATAGATACAAAAGAAGATTTGATTACTGCTGAAAGTATTATAAGAGCAAACCATGAAAAAAATTAAATCATTTTCCTTTCAAGGGGTAAAAGGAGCATACAGTGAGCTAGCTGGAAAAAAATTATATCCTGAGGCAAGTAGTTTACCATGTGCAACTTTTGAAGAAATGTTTGAACAAGTTAGAAAAAGTAGAGTAGATGCTGCAATGGTTCCGATAGAGAACTCTCTAGCCGGAAGAGTTGCCGATACCCAAAGGCTCATACCTGAATCAAATTTAAAAATAACATCAGAATATTTTTTAGAAATTAATCATAATTTAATGTCTATAAAAGGAGCAGATATATCTGATATTAAAAGAGTTCATAGTCATGAGCAAGGTATTGCTCAATGTAGAAATAAAATTATCGATTTAAATAAAGAAATGATAGTTGAGGCAGATACTGCTGGTTCAGCAAAAATGGTATCTGATTTAAATAATAAAGAAGATGCTGCAATAGCATCAGAATTAGCTGCTGAAATATATAATTTAAAAATACTTAAAAAAAATTTCCAAGATTCAAGTCACAATGTTACGAGATTTTTAGTGATGCAAAGAGAGTTGATAAAAATTGATATAAATTCTTCCCAAATCTTAACAACTCTTGTGTTTAATGTAAGAAGTATACCAGCAGCTTTGTATAAATGTTTAGGAGGTTTTGCTAGTAATGGTGTAAATATAACTAAGCTAGAAAGCTATGTTCATCCACAAGGATTTGATGTTGCACAATTTTACATAGATTTTGAGGGACATCCAGATAATCCCTCAGTTAAACTTGCTCTTGAAGAAATGAAGTTTTTTTGCAAACACTTAAAAATCCTAGGTGTTTATGAGAAATCAAACTTTAGAAAAAAATAGTTAAATTATAAAAGTCTATTTAAGATTTTCATACAATAATGCTATATTAGGAGAGGGAGGTTAAAGGGCAAATATATTGCTAATCCAGTCAGGTCTGAAAAGAAGCAGCTGTAACAATGTTATTTGGGTCTCTTAACCTTCCAAAAATATTATGAATGAAATTAAAGAATATAAAGTATTAGCAAGAAAATATAGACCACAAAAATTTCAAGATTTAGTTGGACAAGATTTACTTGTAGAAATCATTACTAATGCAATTAATAACAATAAATTAGCACATGCATATATTCTTACAGGTGTTAGAGGAGTGGGCAAAACAACTACCGCTAGATTGATAGCAATGAGCATTAATTGCCAAAATAGAAAAGAAAATAACTGTGAGCCATGTGGTGATTGTGATTCATGTAAGTCTACAGTAGTAGACAGCAATTTGGATGTTATTGAAATGGATGCTGCATCAAATACTGGAGTAGATGATGTAAGAGAGATTATTGATAATGTAAAATATAAACCAGTTATAGGAAAATATAAAATTTTTATCATTGATGAAGTTCATATGCTTTCTAAAAGTGCGTTTAATGCACTTCTTAAAACTTTAGAAGAACCTCCAGAACATGTTAAGTTTATATTTGCTACAACCGAAGTAAAGAAAATACCAATTACAGTATTATCTAGATGTCAGCGATTTGATTTACTTAGAATAGAAAAAGAAATTTTAACAACACATTTATTAGACATTGTTTCTAAAGAAAAAATTGATATTGATAAAGATGCCATAGCGTTAATAGTAAGGGCTGCGGATGGTTCAATTAGAGATGGGCTAAGCCTGCTTGATCAAGCTATTACTAACCAAAATGTAAAAATTGACTCTGCTTCGGTTACTAAAATGCTTGGGTTAGCAGATAGAGAAAAAATTTTTTATTTATTAGAAAAAATTTTGGAGGGTAATACCTCAGAGTCTCTAGATCAGTTTAGAAAATTATATAATTTAGGTGCAGATGTAATTATGATTTTTGATGAACTAATTAATGTTGTACATTTTTTAACACAACTAAAAATTGCCCCAAATTTAAAAGATGACATTTACATACCTGAGCTTGAAAGAATGAAAGGATTAGAGTTATCAAACAAATTAAGTTTAAATAATTTAAATATTATTTGGCAGATACTTTTCAAAGGATATCAAGAACTTCAAACCTCTTTCCATCTTTTTCAGCATGGTGAAATGCTTATTTTGAGAATAATATACTTATATGATGGATCAACACCTGATGATCTATTAAATAAAATCAATGAAAAAGATGATCAGTTCAGTAATGAAACAAATATTCAAAATAAAAAATCAGTAAATAACGATAATAGTAAAATATTAAATTTCAAAGATGAAATATCTAAACCTCAATCTAATAATGTTATTAATATTAGAGATTTTAGACATTTTGTAGATATGTTCTTTAAAAATAGAGAAGGATTGCTTCATACAAAGTTATATAACGATGTTACATTGATAACTTTCAAAGATGGAGAAGTGGTACTGAATACTGGCAAGATTAACGACCAATCTTTTAATAGAACTGTAGCAAAATTAATTTCAACATGGACAGGTAGGGTCTGGCAAGTAAAGTCTTCAACAAGCAATCTTGGTAAAAGTTTATATGAAGAAGATATTATTAATCAGCAAAATGAAATTGAGCTTATGAAAAATAATATAGAAGTAAAAAAAATACTTCAAGAATTTCCTGGAAGCAGAATTCATTCAATAACAGAACTATCTGAAGTCAATTCTAGTGATGAAAGTAAAAAACTTAATATCAAAAAGGAGAAATAATGGTTAATTTGGGAAATATGATGAAACAAGCACAGCAATTACAAAAAAAAATGGCTGAAGCTCAAGATAAACTTAATGATATCGAAGTTGAGGGAACTTCTGGTGGAGGATTAGTTAAAGTTACTGCAACAGCTAAGGGAGCTTTTAAGCGAATTTTGATTGATGACAGTTTAATTAAGGCTGATGAAAAAGAAATATTGGAGGACTTAATAGTAGCGGCAATAAATGATGCAAAACAAAAAGGAGAGAATGCAGCTCAAGAAGCTATGAAATCTCTTACTGGCGGCTTACCTTTACCTCCTGGAATGAAACTACCTTTTTAAATATGGAGAAATCTCCAATTGATAAATTGATAAATGATATTTCTAAACTTCCAGGTTTAGGAAGAAGATCTGCTGAAAGAATAGCTTTATTTTTATTAAAAAATAAAAATAAATTACTTTTACCCTTAGTAGAAACATTGAATCAATCATATGAAAAAATTATTGAATGTAGTAACTGCGGTAATTTAGATATGCAAAATCCTTGTAACATTTGTAGAAATGTAAATAGAGATACCACTACTATATGTATTGTTGAAGATGTTTCAGATTTATGGACATTTGAAAAAGTAGGTTTTTATAGGGGACTGTATCACGTTTTAGGAGGCTCTTTATCAGCTATTCAAGGAATAGGTACAGATGAATTAAAAATCCAAAATCTATTAAATAGAATAGATAACAAAAATATTAAGGAAATCATCTTAGCTTTAAGTACAACTATTGAAGGTCAAACAACCTCTTTTGTGATCGCTGATAAATTAGAACAATTTGGGCATATAAACGTGACAAAATTAGCCCAAGGTGTGCCTATGGGTGGAGAAGTACATTACTTAGATGAAAACACACTAAATACTGCATTCCAATCAAGAAAAAAAATTACATAAATACAAATGGATAAATTACTTTACGTCCCAAATCCACTATTACGTCAAAAAGCGTATAAAATTCAATCTGTTGGATCAAAGGAAAAAGAAATTGCGAAAAACATGATGCAAATAATGATAAAAGCACCAGGTGTAGGTCTAGCAGCAAATCAAATTGGAATTCTAAAACAAATTGTGACTATATTTTTTGTAGATCAAGAGACTAAAAAAGAAACACAATATACATTATTTAACCCAATTATTGTTTCATACTCTCAAGAAAAAATTGTTATGGAAGAGGGTTGTTTATCTCTTCCTGAACAATTTGCTGAAATTGAGAGACCTCAAAATATAGTGGTCGAGTACATAGATGAAAATAACAAAAAAATAACAAAAGAAGTTAGTGGAGTGGAATCAAGAATTTTACAACATGAAATTGATCATCTCTCTGGAAAGTTATTTGTTGATTATCTTTCTGCATTAAAAAGGAATATAATGATTAAAAAAGTACAAAAATTTTTAAAAAACAAAAAATAATGAATAATAAAAAAATAATTTTTATGGGTTCGCCTAAAATAGCCTCTGACTATCTTGAGGCTTTAATTAAAAATAATTTCATAATTTCTGCAGTATTTTCGCAACCCCCAAAAAAGAAATCTAGAGGAATGAAAATAATTGAATCTGAAGTCCATCAACTTGCAAGTAAGAACAAAATTGAGGTTTTTTGTCCAAATACGTTTGATAAAGATACTATTGAGACAGTGAAAAAATTAAATCCTGATTTAATTATTGTCATGGCATACGGTAAAATATTGCCAAAAGATATTTTAGATTTACCACCATTTGGTTGTATCAATGTCCATGTCTCTTTGTTGCCTAGATGGAGGGGCGCAGCCCCAATAGAGTATTCTTTAATGAATGGCGATAAAGAGACTGGTATATCAATAATACAGCTAATCCCAAAATTAGATGCTGGACCAATTATTAATCAAAAAAAAGTAGTTATAGAAGACGGTTGTAATAAAAATGAATTAAGTCAAAAATTAACAGAGGTTGGAATCAAATTATTAGTGGAAACTATTCCTCTTATATTTGATAAAAAAATTTCTTATTCTGATCAGGATGATAATGATGCAACATATGCGAATAAAATTTCTCCACTAAACAGAAAAATTAATTTTGATAAATCTGTAAATGAAGTTTTAAATCATATAAGAGCACATTCTCCTAAACCTGGTGCTTGGTTTACTATACAGAATGAAAGAATTAAGATCATTAAAGCAAGAAAATCAAACTCTAACGGTAATGCATCGACAATTCTTAATGAGACCTTTGATATTGGATGCAATGATGGAAGTATTGAGCCACTAATTTTACAAAGAGAAGGCAAAAATGCTATTTCTAAAGATGATTTTCTTCGAGGTTATAGCTTTAAGATTAATGATATAATAAATGCCTAACTACAAGATAATATTAGAATATGACGGGACTAATTATGTTGGTTGGCAACGTCAAGAAAATGGTCTTTCCGTTCAGCAACTGGTTGAAGAGGCAATAGAAAAACTATCAAAACAAAAAATAACACTTTTTGGTGCTGGTCGAACAGATGCAGGGGTTCATGCAAGAGGACAGGTAGCTAATTTTGAATTAAATCAACATTTTGATACTGATACTATTAGAGATGGCATTAATCATTATTTAAGACCCCAACCCATATCTATTTTACATGCTGAAGAAGTAGATAAAGATTTTAATTCTAGATTTTCAGCAAAATTGAGATGGTATGAGTACAAGATCTTAAATAGAAGATCACCAATTACTTTAGAGCAAAATAAAGTTTGGTGTGTACATAAAAAAATAGATGCTGAAAAAATAATAAAACAATCACAACAATTTATAGGAAAATTTGATTTGTCTGCTTTTAGGTCAATAAATTGCCAATCGAAATCACCAATTAAATCTATTAATTCACTGGATATAAATTTTAATCATGATGAAATAAATTTTTTAATATCAGCTAAATCCTTTTTACATTCTCAAGTTAGAATCATGGTCGGTACACTGGTTGATATAGGGCTTAGTAAAATAGAAAAATCTATTTCAGAAATTATTCAATCAAAAAAAAGAGATTTTGCTGGAGTTACTGCGCCACCTGAAGGATTGTATTTATTGAAAATAGATTATTAATAAAAACCAATCTCTGATAAACAAATATCTGCTTGAAAATCTTTAAATCCAGCAACCAGTCCTAACGTCTTGATATTCTGACCAACTAATTTTTTTGGTTGATATGCATTTGATTTTTTAAATTCACTAAAGGGTGCTTTTATTACTGTCCACTCGGAATTAGTTTTAAAACTATATTTGTAATATTGCCATGGAGCCATCGTCAGAGCAGTTCTTACATGAATTGAATACTCTTCATTATTACCAAATACTTTAAAATAAACACCCTCAAACTCTTCTGTTGATATTGAAGGTTTTAATTGATTTCTAATTTGAATAAAGCCACCATTATTTTCTGTAGTTACATCTCCTGTCATATGATAACAATTAATATCATTAACTTTTGATATGATCGCTTTACCCTCGGATAATCCACCCATTACTCCGTCAGTAAAGAAAGACCAATTTTGACCTTGAGAAGAAATTCCAGGTGTTTCTAAATTATCAAGTATCATTTTATTCTGAGATTGAAGATTGAATGAAAAAAATAAAATTAAAACAAAAATTATTAAACTTTTCAATTTTTACGATTTTCTGCTAATTTTTTCTTAATAAGCGATAAACCTGTTTCAACTTTGGATTTATATGATTCTTCAAATGCCTTTAACTGCCAATCTGAAAATCTAGATTTTAGTTCAGATAAATTATTTTGTTTCCATTCATTTGAAGTATTTTCATCTTTCCAAATATCTTTCTCTTCATTGGTTCTTCCACAACCATAGCAATACCCTGAGATTGGGTCTGTTTTACATACGCTAATACAAGGCGAAGTTACTTTGTTCTGTTCCATGATAATATACATATATTTTTTTTTAGTTTATTCCATTAAAACGATGTAAAACTTTAAAATTATGACCGATTTTAGCTATTTAAATGTTGATAATGCTTATAAATTAATCAACCAAAAGGTAACAAAAACTCCTTTGGTAACTAATGATTACATAAATAATCTTTTGCAAGCTAAAATTTATTTTAAACTTGAAAATTTACAAAATACTGGATCATTTAAACTACGTGGAGCTACACATAAAATTACAAAATTAATAGAAACTGTAAAAGACTCAGGTGTAGTAGCATATTCATCAGGTAATCATGCACAAGCTGTTGCCTATGCATCTATGATTAATAGTATTAGTGCAAAAATAATAATGCCTAAAACTGCACCTCAAATAAAAATTGAAAATACAAAAAAATATGGAGCAGAGGTAATATTATATGACAGTTACTTTCAAAGTAGAGAAGAGATAGGTAATGAAATTCAAAAGAAGGATAATAGAGCTCTAATTAAACCCTATGATGATGAAGAAATAATTGCTGGTCAGGGAACTGCTGCTATCGAAATTGTAAATGATTTGAAAGAGGAATCAATTGAACCTGATCTGTATTTATGTTGTTGTGGAGGTGGAGGACTTATTGCAGGAACATCAACATACTTAAAACATTTTTATCCAAATATTAAATCATATTCTGTAGAACCTGATGAATTTGATGACACAAAAAGATCTTTAGAAGCTGGCAAAATTATAGAAAATAAAAAAAATGCTAAATCTTTTTGTGATGCACTATTAGCACCTAAACCTGGAAATATAACCTTTCAAATTAATTCGAATAATCTTGACGGAGGATTAAGTGTTTCTGATAAAGAAGTAACAAAAACCATAATTTTACTAGCTGAACAACTTAAAATAGTAGTGGAACCAGGTGGAGCAGTTGCAGCAGCTGCAGTATTAAATAATAAAATTGAAGTTAAAAATAAAAAAATTATAGTTATGATTTCTGGTGGTAATATCGATTTAAATCTATTTAATAAGTTATGATCAATCAATCAAATTTAAAAAAATTACAAAACCTATTAAAAGAAAAAAATATCGATATTTTTGTCATTAATAGAAGTGATGAATATTTAAATGAGTATATTTCTCCAAATGCAGAAAGATTAAATTTTATAACAAATTTTTCTGGTTCAGCAGGAAGAGCAATTATAACACCAACAGATGCATTCTTGTATGTTGATGGACGATATACATTTCAAGCAAATACTCAAATTAATGCCAAAGAGATTCACGCAAAACATTTAAATAGCTTTTGGACAGACTTAGAAAAAATTTTATTAGAAGAAGAATATAAAATTGCATTTGATCCAACTCTTCATTCAATTATAGAAATTGAAAAAGTGGAAAAAATGTTAGAAAATTCAACATCTCAACTCAAACTAATAGATAAAAATTTTGTTGATTTAATATGGGAAAATCAACCAAAAACTCAGTATACAGATATATTTGATCACCCAACAAGTTTTGCTGGTCAGGGCAGACGTGAAAAATTAGATGTTTTAAAAAAATTTTTAGAACAAAATGAAATTGATCATTACTTTGTTTCTGGGCTTGATAATATTGCTTGGCTTTTAAATTTAAGGGCAGATGATATTAAATATACACCACTGCTTTATTCTTATCTTCTAATTTCAAAAAATAATAAACACTCCTTATTTATTAAAGAGTCTGCTATGCCAGAAATATTAAAAAAAGAAATGAACACACTAATAAATATTTATAATATTGAAAACATCGAATCAATTTTTAATAACATTAATTCATTTGAATCAATTGGTTTAGATTTTAATTCCACCACTTATTATTTTTTAGATCTTTTAAGAAAACAAAAAATAAATACTAAAAATTTAGCAAATCCATGTATTTTGTTAAAAGCTATCAAAAATGAAACTGAACTAGATGGAGCCAAAAAAGCACATATAAGAGATGGTGTTAGTATTACTAAATATATTTATTGGTTGAAAAATATCATGGATCCTAAATCAAATGATGAAATAAGTGTTGCAGAACATTTAGAAAGTCTTCGAAGAAAAAATGAATTATTTCATTCTCTATCTTTTGATACAATATCAGCAATTGATAAGAATGCAGCTCTTCCTCATTACCGTGTTACTGAAGAAGGAAAGTCATCTTTCTCAGATAATAATATTTACCTTGTTGACTCAGGAGGTCAATATTTTGACGGAACAACAGATATAACAAGAACTATAATTTTAGGTGAAGCAACAGAAGAGCAAAAAGATAGATTTACGAGAGTTCTAAAAGGTCATATAGCCTTATCAAATCATATTTTTGAAAAAGGAACAAAAGGAACTGATATTGATCATCTTGCAAGAAAAAGTTTGCAAGAAGTTAATTTAGACTATGATCATGGCACAGGTCACGGTATTGGAAGTTTTTTAAGTGTCCACGAAGCTCCACAGCGAATTGCAAAAAAATCGATGTTTGAAAGTGTTGAATTACTTCCAGGAATGATTTTATCCAATGAACCTGGTTTCTATAAACAAAATGAATATGGGATAAGAACTGAAAATTTAGTAATTGTAAAAGAGAATCGTGACAAGAAATTATACTTTGAAAATATCACCTGGTGTCCAATAGATTTAGATCTTATTAAAATTAGTCTACTCGATCAAATTGAAAAGCATTGGTTAAATAAATATCATGAAGACGTTTATAAAAAATTGGAAAATTATCTTAAGGACGAAGAAAGAGCTTGGCTGAGAAAAGCAACTTTAGAAATTTAATTACAGTCAAAAATCATGCAGCTTTTTTATTAATGTCATTCTCAATTTTAATAAGATATTTGTCTAGCTCAATCTCCCATTCTTTTCCAAATTCTGATTTGAAATATTTTACTAGGTCTTTATTATGATCTAATTTTTTATCACTTGAATCTCGATAAAGTTTGTTAAAAAAGTTAAAAAAATTAATCATTATTATTGTTCTCATACTTAAAATAGTGATTAATCTTTGCAATTAAAATATAAAATTAATAATATTGATATGTAAAAAATGCATATATAATAACATATTAAAAACAAATATATTAAAATTAACTGATCCTAATTGACTTTGTGCATTAATACTTCATAAATTTATAATAATAACTTCCAATGATAATTATTTTAACACAATGCTTTCCAACTAGAGTAGGAGGTATTGAAACATTGATGTATGACATAGCATCTAACTTAAGCTTTAAACATGATGTAAAAGTGTTAGCTGATGAACATGATACTTATAAAGATTTAGAATTTGATAAAAATAATAATAATTTTTCAATATTTAGATTTAAAGGATTAAAATTTTTTAGAAAAAGAAAAAAATTTAATCAATTAAAAAAAATTTGTAATGCTAATAAAATTGATGTTGTTATATCAGATAGCTGGAAAAGTCTTGAATTGCCGATAAATTTTTTAAAAGAAAATAAAATTCCAATCATTAGTCTGGCTCATGGTAATGAAATAATAGTCAAAAATGACAATCATCTAAAACGTATTAAGAAAATATTAGAAATGACAAATGCAGTAGTAGTTAATTCTACATATACAAAAAACTTGCTTACAAAAATAAGTGGGAATTTAAAAAAAATTGAAGTTATCTATCCAGGTATACAATCAAATAATAATATAACTGAACAAAATATTGATTTAAATTATGGTAATCCAACTTTACTCACTCTTGCTAGACTTGAAAAAAGAAAGGGACATTTATTAATTCTTAAATCTATATTTAATTTAAAAAAAATTTACCCAAATATTCAATATATTATCGCCGGTGAAGGAGATCAGTTAGAAAATATAAAGAACGAAATAAAAAATTATAATCTTGATACAAATGTGAAGTTAGTTGGCACGATAAATGAAAGTCAAAAAAAATTCATTTTTAGTAAAACAGATATCATGGTGATGCCAACATTAGATGAAACACACGTAAATTCTATTGAAGGTTTTGGTATTGCATATATTGAAGCAGCACAATACGGAATACCTGCAATTGCTTCCAATGTAGGAGGCACTACTGAAGCAGTTTTACATAATAAAACAGGTTTGATTATTAATAATATAAATGAGCTAGATGAATCAATTAAGAAACTAATAGAGAATAAACAATATAGGACTGAATTAGGACAAAATGCAAAAATTAGAGTAGATAATGAATTAAACTGGAAAAAACAAATAGAAAGGTACAATAAATTAATAAATGACTTCCAATGACCATATTATTTCATAATACAACTTTTGATAAAATTGATGTTTGGAAAAAATCAATAAAAAAATATTTTAAAAATGAAAATATAATTTCTATAAAGGATTACAAAAAATTTAATGAAGTAAAATATGCAATTATTTGGAACTTACCAGATGAGATACTTCCAAAGTTAAAAAATCTTAAAGTTATTTTTTCTATGGGTGCTGGAGTAGATCATATTTTAAAATTAAAATATTATAACAAGAAAATTCCTATAATCAGAATAAAAGATGCACTAATGGGAGAGAGAATTGCAAATTATGCTTTAGCTCAACTCCTAAACTATCAATTAAATTTTAAAATTTTTCAAAATTCTCAAAACAAGCAATATTGGTCTGGCGAAAGAACACCAATTGACAATAAAAGCTTAACAGTAGGTATTCTTGGTTTGGGCTTTCTTGGTAACCATATAGCAAGATTGCTTAGTAAATTAAATTACAATGTGATTGCATATAAAAAATCTTTAACAAAAGTAAAAAACATAAAAATATATACTGGTAAAAATATTATAAATTTTATTAAAAACTCTGATGTTATCATTTCTATTCTACCATCCACACCTCAAACACATAACATGATAGATAAAAAGTTTTTAAAAGTGATGAAAAAAAATTCATGTTTAATAAATATCGGAAGAGGCAATACTATTGAAGAGAAAGATCTTATAAATCATCTAAAGAAAAATAAAAATTTTTTTGCTTATTTAGATGTATTTAAAAATGAACCTTTAGAACCAAGCAGTCAATTTTGGAAACTTCCAAATTCAACTATTACACCACATGTGGCAGGTGTAACTGCTATAGAACCATCAGTAAGATATATGTATTCAATATATAAAAAAGTAAAACAGAATAAAAAAGTAAATTCGGATGTTAATATTTCTAACGGATATTAATTCACATCAAAATAATTTTCTAAAATTCTAAAATAAATACTTTCTAGTTTAACAATATCTTCAATAAAGACACATTCATCTACTTTGTGTAATGTTTGATTTCTAAGACCTAATTCTACTACTTCACAATAGTTTTTTATATATCTTGCATCAGATGTGCCACCATCAGTCGCTTGTTCAGGTGGATTATTTCTTCCGGTCACATCTGAAATTGATTGTGAAATAATATTATATAAATCCCCTGTTTTATTAAGAAAAGATTCGGCTGTTGCATCAAATGTATAAGTACAACTAGCATTTTCTAATTTAGAGAAAATCTTTTCTATTTTATTATCAATCCATTTTATAAGTGAGTCAGATGAGTGCATATCATTAAATCTTATATTAACTGTTGCTTTAGCTAATTCTGGGATCACATTTTGTACTGGGTTCCCAATATCGATGGTAGCAATTTGAACTGATGTTGGCAAAAAGTTTTCATTTCCTTTGTCTAGAGGTTCTTCTAATATACTATTTAATAAATTTACTAAATGATGTGAAGAATTTTCAGCTAAATGAGAATTTGCCGTGTGACCTTGAATTCCTTTAACCTGAAAAAAGAAACTTACTGACCCTCTTCTTCCAATCTTAACTTTATCACCGACCTCATTTTTAGAAGTTGGTTCACCAACAAGACAATGATCAAACTTAAAATTTTGTTTACTTGCCCATTCTAAAATTTTTGGAGTTCCGTTAACAGAATCTCTTTCCTCATCACCAGTAATTAAGAATGAAATTTTACCAGAAAAATCTTTATATTTATCAACAAATCTTTTTGAAGCGCTTATGAAACATGCAACACTACTTTTCATATCTTCACTTCCACGTCCATAGAGTTTACCATCATCTATTTTTCCAGAAAATGGTGGATATTTCCATGAATTTTCATTTCCCACTGGAACCACATCTGTATGACCAGCATAAGCAAAATGTTTTCCATTGTTGCCTAATGTTGCAAATAAGTTTTTTACTTCATAAGAATTATTTCCAGAGAAAGTTAATGGATGGCAATCACATCCTATGGCTTTTAGATGATCTTCAACAACTGTTAAGGCACCTTCGTCCTTTGGTGTAACACTTGCACATTGAACTAAAGATTGTGTTAGACTCACTGGATCAAAATTAATTTTTGACATTAATCTCTTAACAAATCGTTTATAGATGTCTTACTTCTAGTTTTTTCATCAACTCTTTTAACAATAACCGCACAGTATAAAGAAGGGTTTATGCCTCCTTCTTTTTTTCCAGGTAAAGTACCTGGTACAACGACAGAATAAGCAGGAACTTTTCCCATATGAATTTCTCCACTTGATCGATCAACTATTTTTGTGGACGCTCCAATAAAAACACCCATTGATAAAACTGCACCTTCACCAACAATAACACCTTCAGCTACTTCACTTCTTGCTCCAATAAAACAATTGTCTTCAATAATAACGGGATTTGCTTGAAGTGGTTCTAGTACACCACCAATACCTGCTCCTCCAGAAATATGACAATTTTTTCCTATTTGGGCACATGATCCAACTGTTGCCCAAGTATCAATCATAGTACCTTCATCAACATAAGCACCTAAATTTACGAACGAGGGCATTAATACTACGCCTCTTGCTATATATGCAGACTTTCTTACAACAGCGTCAGGAACATACCTAAATCCAGCTTTAAGATGATCATCTTTAGTCCAATTTTTAGTTTTGCTTTCAACTTTATCAAACCAGGTAGCATGCGACGCTTTGATAATATCATTATCATATAGTTTAAAACTTAATAATATTGCCTTCTTAATCCATTGGTTTACAGTCCATTCATTATCTATTTTTTCACAAACTCTAATTGTTCCATTATCTAATTGATTAAGTGTGTTATCAACTGCATCACGTATTTCGCCATTTGTATTTACATTGATGTTATTTCTATCATCAAAAGCTTTATTAATTATATTTTCTAAACTAATCATATTTTTCCTTCATTTACATCTTTTAAAAATAAACTCAAATCTCTTGTACTAAAATCAAGATATTCTCTGGAAGCTTTGATATCATCACTAAAATTTTCATAACCAGCATCGATCCATACTGAAGTAAAATTAACTTTTTTAGCAGGCACCAGATTTTTAGCAATATCATCAAACATTGCAGAGGATTCTGGTTTAATATTAAATAAATTGATTATTTGTTCATATGGTTTTAATTCAGGTTTGGGAATATAGTTTGCCATTTTAATATCAAATATTTCATCAAAAAAATTTGTTAGATTTATTCTATCAAGAACATCTATAACGTGTTTTTTATTTGCATTAGTGTAGATAATTTTTCTTCCTTCTAGTTTGTGTAATTCTTCATTAAGAATTTTATTTGACCCAACAATGGAGTAGTCTAATCGATGAACTTCTTCAAGAAAATGATCTGGATCTATTCCATGATTATCCATTAAACCTCTAAGAGTTGTACCATGCTCTTTGTAATACTTTGACTGAAGTTTTTTTGCTTCAGGCATATCCATACTCAAATTTTTTGAGATAAACTCTCCCATTAATTGATGAACTTGTTGAAAAATTCCACTATCAGCAGAATACAAAGTATTATCTAAATCAAAAATCCATGTATTTACTTTTTCTTTAAATTTCATTTAACTAGATACTAATTGAGTTCCAATACCATGTTCAGTAAATAATTCCAGTATAACTGAATGAGGAATTCTTCCATCTAATATTGTTGATTTTTTAACACCATTCTCCATCGCTTCAATACATGTTTTTATTTTAGGTTTCATGCCTCCAGATATGAAATCCTCTGACACTATTTTTTTAGCTTGATTCAAACTTAAAGAAGATATGAGTTTTTTGTTATTATCTAAAATTCCTGATACATCAGTAAGTAATAGTAATTTGCTAGCTTTGAGTCTGCCTGCTATGAAACCTGCTGCTGTATCTGCATTTATATTATATGTAAAATTTTCCTTATCAGTCCCAAGAGGAGCGATAACAGGAATTTCTCCATTTTTAATATGTTGTAAAATAATATCGCTTTTTAAATTTATCGGTTTACCAACAAAACCTATATCAACAATTTTTTCAATATTAGAATCGCTATCTTTAATTTCAATATTTAATTTTGTTGCTTCTATCAAATTTTCTTTATTTCCCGAAATACCAATTGGCTTACCACCAGTAGAAGATATTGAATTTACAATCTCAGAATTAATATCTTTAGATAAAACCTCTTCTACTACTTTTATTGTTTCAATATCAGTTACCCTTAAACCATCGACAAAGTTCGAGGAAATATTTTTGCTTTTTAATCTTTCACCAATTTGTGGACCACCACCATGAACAATAACAGGTGAAACCCCAATTTCTTTCAGAAGACCTATATCCTTTGCAAAACTAGATGAAAGTTTTTTATCACCCATAGCATGTCCTCCATATTTTATAACAATTATTTCACCGCTGTGTTGACGTATATATGGAAGTGCTTCAACAAGTGTAGATGCTTTATGAATGAAATATGCTTGGTCGCTTTCAGATAAAAAATCAAATTTCATTTTATTTTAATAACTCATATATTGTTTTTTGTATTTCATTAATACCATTATTTTTTTTTGTTTCAGACAAATAAATATTTTGAAATGTCTTTTTATAATTTTTCATAATACTTAATACAGATTTTTTTTGAAACTCCCTTTGATTAGAAGAAATTTTATCTATTTTTGTTAAAACTAATGAAAAGTTCTTCGAACAATTATTAATATAATCCATCATATCTATATCGGTATTCTTTATACCGACTTTTGCATCAATTAATAAAAACACGTGATCTAGATTTTTTCTATATTGAATGTATTCTTCAATTAAAATTATTAGATTGCCTCTAATAACTTTTGAAACTTTTGCAAAGCCATAGCCTGGTAAATCAATAATGTTTATTTTATTATTAATTTCAAAAACATTTATAGACTGAGTTCTGCCCGGTGTTTTGCTAGTTTTGGCAAGTTTTTTTTTTCTTGTAATAGCATTCAATAAGCTCGATTTACCAACATTAGATCTTCCAATAAAGCAGCATTCTTTTTTAATTTCTGTAAAAGGAATATCTTCATAAGAATTGTAAGATCCCACAAATCTATTAATATTAAAAAAATTATTTAAGCTTTTATTTGAATCAGCCATCTTTGGCTAAAATTCTTCTCTGGATAAACCATTGTTGGGCAATGGAAAGTATATTGTTAACTGACCAATATAAAACTAGTCCTGCTGCAAATCCTGCTAGAACAAAAGTAAATACAAAAGGTAAAATAGCAAAAATCCTTGCTTGTGTTGGATCAGCTGGTGCGGGGTTAAGTTTTTGTTGAAGCCACATTGTAAAACCCATAAATATAGGAAGAATTCCTATATCAATGATAGATAATATCGGTGGAACATTCCAAGGAATTATTCCAAAAAGTGTCATTAAACCTAGAGGATCTGGTGCTGATAAATCATGTATCCAACCATAAAATGGAGCATGGTACATTTCAATTGTTACAAATAAAACTTTATATAATGAAAAAAATATTGGTATTTGAACAAGTATTGGAAGACACCCAGCAACTGGATTTGCTCCCTCTCTTTTATATAAGGCCATTAATTCTTGTTGCATTTTTTGTCTATCGTTTGGATAGGTCTCTTTCAGTCTTTGCATATCAGGCTGTAATTTTTTCATTTTTGCCATTGATTTAAAAGAAGCCTGAGCAAGTGGGAAAAGAATTAATCTCATCAAAATTGTAAAAGCAATAATTGCCAAACCAAAGTTACCAGCATATCCGAAGAACCAATTAATTGCATATGACACAGGCTTAGTTAAAAAACTAAACCAACCCCAATCTATTGCATCTGTAAATCTAGTAATTGATAATTTTTCATCGTAATTACTTAAAATATCTAGTTTTTTTGCGCCTACAAATAATTTACCACTATAAGCTAAATTATTTTTTGGTTTAATTTCAAATATTTGACCAACATAACCAGCTCTATAATTATCTCTTCCATTATTACTATGTCTATAATTTACATTAATTGATTGTTCTGAATCAGGTATTAAAGCAGACATCCAATATTTATCAGTAAATCCTAACCAACCCCCTTTTGAAGCATTATCACAAAAAGATTTTTTTGTTTGAAGTGAGGATGAACAATCTTCAGCCATATCATCATAGTTTTTTTCTAAAAGTTCATCATTTAATAGACTGATTAAACCCTCGTGAAGTATAAAAAAATTAATTGTATCTGGTGTATTTATTCTCTTTATTAAACGGTAGGGAAAAACTTCAACTATTATATTGCTATTGTTAATTATCTCTTGTGTAATTGAAAACATATATTCATCATCAATTGTATAATTAAGTTTAAAAGTTATATTTTGTTTATTTGTCCAAGTTAAAGAGACTGGATTTGTTGGTGTCAAGTTTAAACTATCACTTTCCCATTCTGTTTCTAAATTTGGTAGATCAATTGTTGTATCTTTAAGTTCTTTCCAACCTGTTTCAATATAATAAGGATTTGCTGTTCCATCAGGTAATAATAATTGAATATTTTTAGAGTCATTAGCAAGACTAGTTTTATATTTTGATAATATCAGATCATCAATTATACCTCCTTTTAAGTTAATAGATCCTTCAACTGATGAATTCTTAAAAGAAACTCTTTTTGTTGTATTTAATACATCTTCTTTTGATTTAATTTCCTCTGCAAATTGTTTACTCTCTCCATCAATTGAGGTTGCAGGTTCTAATGTTTCTTCTTCATTAAGTGGAGGCGGTTCTATTGGCTGAGTAGGTATGAGTATTTGAAAAAAAATAATTATAGCTATCGATATTCCAATTGCCAAATATAAATTTTTTTGTTCGTTCATTATTTTTCTTCTAGCTTACTAGGGATTGGATCATATCCATGATTTCCCCAAGGATGACAACTTGATATTCTTTTTAAGGATAAAAACGTTCCTTTGATTATTCCAAATTTTTTCAAACAACCAGCAGTATATTCAGAGCAAGTAGGTTGGTATCTACAATTTTGACCAATAATTGGTGATATAAATAATTGATAAATTCTTATAAATAATATTAGTGGAAATATAACAATTCTATTAATCATTTATTTTTTCTTTAAGCTCAACTAATAAATTGCTAAACTTTTCGTTCAGCAATGACGATTTAGCTATTAACACATAATATGAATTTATTTTACCATTAATAATAATTTTTCTTGCTAATTCTCTCATTATTCTTTTTGCTTTATTTCTCTTTACTGCATTTCCAATTTTCTTTGAAGCCGTGTAGCCTACACCTATAGATTTTTCTAGGTTTTGATTGTGTAATATCTGTACATTTATATTCTTACCCTTAATAAATGATCCCTCGTTTCGCACTGTTACGAAAGTTGATCTTTTTTTAATTGTAAACAATGTAGGGGCCATAAGGCCTATTAAGCGCTTAGTTGAGCTCTTCCTTTTGCGCGACGTCTATTAATTATCTGACGACCAGCCTTGGTAGCCATTCTAGCTCTAAAACCGTGTCTTCTTTTTCTTATCACTCTAGATGGTTGATATGTTCGTTTCATAATAAATATTGGGCCTAATACGAATTCATTATATATAAGTCAAATATTTACTTATCTAATCGATGAAAATTTTTAGAAAAGCTAGTGAATTAGAGCAAAATTTAGTTTCAATCAAAGATACAGGCCAGTCTATTGGTTTAGTTTTAACAATGGGAAACATACACGATGGACATTTATCTCTAATTAGGGAAGCACAATTACATAACAATTTTGTAATTTGCTCAATTTTTATTAATCCAACTCAATTTAATAACGAAGATGATTTTAGCTCTTATCCAAAAACAATTGATGAAGATATTTCTAAATTAGAAAATATTGGTTGTAATTTACTTTTTTTACCTGAAGTTCAAGAGATATATCCTCAAGGATTGGTAAAAAAAAAAA
>CACKSN010000004.1 GCA_902602845.1 uncultured Alphaproteobacteria bacterium
ATTGTTATATCCTCAAGTTCAAATTTATCCTGATTAATAAATTTTTTTATCTCATCTCTTAATCTCGATGGTGAAAGCGGTAGTTTTAGATAAACCGTATTCTTATAATTTTTCTTTGTTAACTCATCATCAGTAATTAGAAATATGTTTTTAAACTTATTAATTTGTTCAAAATAATTTTCTTTATTTTTTTTGTATAAGACAATTGCCTTTTGGTTTTTCTTTAATTGCTTTGTTAAAGAATTAATTGGATTGAAATCTATTACATAGCTATGCAATATTTGGGAAAAAATGCTATAATAGCTTAAATTTGTAAAGATTAGTAATTTCTCTTTCAATTTCTATTTCCAAAAAGAATTGTTCCGAGTCTTATATATGTTGGATCAAACTCAATTGCTTTCTCATAGTCATTGCTCATTCCAATACTTAACTGGGGACAGTTATATTTTTTTGATAAAAATTTTAACTCCTCAAAGTGAACGCGCGGGTCTTGATCGATCGGAGGTATACACATTAATCCTACAATATTTAAACCAATATCTTTTCTACAAAAATTTATAAAATCATTTAGATGTTTTTTATAAACTCCACTTTTGGTTTCTTCTTCACCTGTGTTTATTTGAACGAAAAAAAATTTATTGATTATTTTATCTTTATATTTTGAGAACTCTAAGGCGATCTTTTCTCTATCAAGCGTATGAATAACATCAAAGATAGCTGCTGCCTCCTTTACTTTGTTTGACTGAAGAGGGCCTGTTAAATGAAGCTCTATTTTTGGATACTTTGATCTAATATTTTCAAACTTTTTTTTTGCTTCCATAACCCTATTTTCACCAAAAATATTTACCCCTAGTTTGATAGCCTCCATTACACTTTCTTTTGGATGATTTTTAGAAATTGCTATAATTTTACACAATTCCGTATTTTTTTTTAATATTTCCTGAATTTCTCGATATTTTTTTATATTAAACATACGCCCTATTTGTTGTAAAAAAACAACACATATTATAATAATGTAGATATTCTTATGCTTTTTTTGAAATTTAATCAATTTTTTAATAAATAAACGCCTAATACAAGTTTTGTTACTTGTATTTAATGAATATTCATTAACTCAAAAGGAGTAATTATGAAAAAAGAACTATTAATCGGAACCGCTCTTGTTTCAACGCTTGGTGCTGCTTCAGTTGCTGAAGCTGTAACAGCTACTATGAGTGGTAACCATGAAACTGGTATTAGATTTAATTCACCAACTGGTGGTACTGATACTAGAGCTCAAGTTAATGACAACAATTTTACTGTGTCATTATCTGAAACTACTGATGGTGGTATGACTATTTCTTCAAGCTTTATGCTACAAAACGAAGGTGATAGTGGTACTGACATGGATGCTGGTTTTACTTTAGCATTTACTGATGGATCAAAACTTGATGTACTTAATGCTGGTAACGCATCTGGTTCACACGACATTTCAATTCCAGGTTCAGCTGGTAACGAAAGTGTAACTATTACAACTGGTAACACTGCTCCAAGTGGTTTGGACTTTGCTACTGATGCTACAGTTTTTGGTGTTGAATATCACACAGCTTCTGACTTCCTAGCGGATGGTCTAAGTATGTCTTTCTCACTTTCAACTGATAACGGTGCTGCTGCAAGTAGTACATATAAAACTGATGGCCACGCAGCTATTGGTGCAACATATGTATCTGACTTAGGTGATACAGCTATCACAATTGGTGCTGGTTATTCACAATCAGATGGGTCAATCTCAGGTGCTAACCAAATGACTGCTGATGATGGTGGTGTACACGTAGGTATTAGTGCTGTAACTGGTGACTTAACTGTTGCTGTTGGTTTTGCTGACGGTGATAGCATTGCATCAACTGGTACTGCTACTAACGACGTACAAGTTGACGGTGAAGTTGTAAAAGCTGGTGTTAAATATGTATCTGGCGATTTAACTTTCAACGTAGGTGCCGTTTCAGGTTCTGCTAAAGATAGTGCAACTGTAGGTACTGCTGGTACTACAGAGGACTCTTATGATAAAACTTCTGCAAGTGTATCATATGCTGTTGCTTCTGGTGTAACTGCTATACTAGGTTATTCTGATGTAGACTCTGCTGACGAAGGTGCAAATGATACTACTGATGGTTCATCTTGGTACATTGGTGCTAATATGTCATTTTAATTAGTAATTAATTTATCTAATAACGGCACTATTTTTAATAGTGCCGTTTTTTTATGTTTACCTTTCGTTTCCAATACAATAATTAACAAAAATGGTTTTAATAAAACAAATATTAGTTTTAATTTTAATATTATTTATTCAATCTTGTAATAGTGGAAAAAGTGAAGAAGAGATGGCTGAACTTTGGAGTAAGGCTCAAACCACAGGTAAAATAATCGAAAGATCAGGAACAAAATTTAATTCAGGTAAAAACAAAGATGTGGCATTGCGTGACGCGGAAAATAGACTTCAAAGCGGTGGTGGTCTGCTTGGAAAAGGCGGTATAAAAGTAGATGGTCTTTTAGGTGGAAACAATAATCAACAATCAGTCAATACAACTTTTGGAATGCCAATAAATATTTATCTGTGGCGTGGAGCTCTTGAAACTATAAATTTTATGCCTATAAATTCTGCGGACCCTATAGGCGGTACAATACTAACAGATTGGTATGCATCACAAAACAATATTAATGAAAGATGTAAGTTAAATATATTTATAACTGGATCAGAGCTTAAAACTCAAAATTTAAAAGTAACCTCTTTTTGCCAGGACTATAAAAACGAGCAATGGATAAATAAGTCTATTAGTAGTGAAAACAATATTAAAATAGAGAATGCAATACTCAATAAAGCTAAAAAGCTAAAACTGCAATCAAGCTAAAAGTGTCTTCAAGATACAACCATAAAGTAGTAGAAGAGAAATGGCAAAAAATTTGGTCAGATAAAAAAATTTTTTCTTCTGAAAAAAATCAGAATAAAAAAAATATTATGTCCTAGAAATGTTTCCCTATCCTTCTGGAAAAATTCACATGGGTCATGTTAGAAATTATACATTGGGAGATGTGATAGCTAGATATAAAAAAATGAAGGGTTTTAATGTTTTACATCCTATGGGTTGGGATGCGTTTGGCTTACCTGCTGAAAATGCAGCCCTTACTGAAAAAAGACACCCTGAAGAATGGACGTACCAGAATATAAAAACTATGAAAAATCAATTATTAAAAATGGGTCTATCTTTAGATTGGGACAAAGAAATAGCAACTTGTCATCCTGAATATTACAAGCATGAACAAAAGTTTTTTATAGATATGTATAATGCAGGATTGGCTTATAAAAAGGAAGCTGAGGTAAATTGGGACCCAGTAGACAAAACTGTGCTTGCGAATGAACAAGTAATTGATGGTAAAGGTTGGAGATCAGGCGCTCTTGTTGAAAAGAAAAAGTTATCGCAATGGTTTTTAAAAATTAGCAAATATTCTGACGAGCTACTCAATGATTTAGACAAATTAAATAACTGGCCAAATAAAGTAAAGGTGATGCAATCTAACTGGATAGGAAAATCAATTGGTGCAGAAATTGATTTTAGTTTAAAAAATAGATCTAATTCAATTAAGGTTTTTACAACAAGGCCAGATACAATTTACGGAGCTTCGTTTATTGCACTTTCACCTGAACATAAATTGTCATTGGAGTTATCGGATGAAGATAAATTGGTTAAGGGTTTTCTTGAAGATTGTAAGAAGATAAATTCTGATAAAATTAAAAGGGGACTAAACACTGGTTTGATTGCCAAACATCCTTTGATAAAAAACAGGTATTTGCCGGTATTTATTGCAAATTTTGTTTTAACAGAATACGGGTTAGGAGCAGTTTTTGGGTGCCCAGCTCATGATCAAAGAGATTTGGATTTTGCTAATGAATATAACCTAGAGATTATTCCTGTTGTAAAGCCTAAAGATAATAATAGTGATAATTTTAGCATAAAAGATAAAGCATTTGTAGAAGAAGGGGTTGTAATAAACTCCGAGACTTTAAATGGATTAACAACAAATAAAGCAAAAGATAAAATAATTCATATATTGGAGAAACAAAAAATTGGAGAGAAAAAAATTAATTACAGATTAAGAGACTGGGGAATTTCAAGACAAAGGTTTTGGGGTTGTCCAATACCGATTATCTACAGGGAAGATGGAAAAGTCATGCCTGTAGATATAGAGAGTCTTCCTGTTGAGCTGCCTAAAGTAGAAAATTTTGATGAATCCTCCAGTGCTTTAAAAAATATTCAAGGCTGGAAAGAAACTACCTGCAAGGAGACTGGCCTAAAAGCAACTAGGGAGACAGATACTTTTGATACTTTTTTTGAGTCCTCTTGGTATTATTTTAGATATTGTAGTGCGAGATCGAATAAACCTTTCGACAAAGAGGATATAAATTATTGGCTACCTGTTGATCAATATATAGGGGGAATTGAGCACGCGATATTACATCTTTTGTATTCAAGGTTCTTTACCAAAGCACTTCGCGATCTTGGTTATTTTAAAATTGACGAACCCTTTAAGGGATTATTTACACAAGGAATGGTCACACACCAAACGTATAAGAATAATAAAAATGAATGGTTGGAACCTGGGGAGGTCCAAAAAGTTGATAGTAAGTTTGTTGATAAAAATAATGATGAGGTTGTTGTTGGTAAAATTGAAAAAATGAGCAAATCAAAAAAAAATGTTGTCGACCCTAACGATATTATTAATTTGTATGGTGCAGATACCGCTAGATGGTTTATGTTATCAGATAGTCCGCCAGAAAGAGATTTGCAGTGGACTGAAACGGGTATTGTGTCATCATTTAAATTTATAAATAAGCTATGGGAGTTTATGGATAAATACAAAAACTATTCTAATAAAATAGAAAGTGATAGTGAAATACTAGATAACTACAAAATACTTATTAATGATATATCAAAATATATTGAGAATTTTCAATTTAATAAATCAGTTGCAAAAATATATGAGTATGTAAATTTATTAAATGACCAGGTTTCCCAAAATAAATTAAGTAAATCCGATTTTAAATGGACGCTAGGAAGGCTGTCATTGATACTTCAACCATTTACACCGCATATAAGTGAAGAGTTATGGTTAGGATTAGAAAATAAAGAGCTTTGTATTGATGAAAGATGGCCAGAAGAAAAAAATTCAGCAAAATTGAATCTAATCTGATTATTAAATCAAAGAACGATGAAGTCATGATTGAATTTAATTAAAAAAACTTGGATTGATGAGTTTAAAAAAATTTTTATCAAATGCTTCGTTATATTTATGATTAAAAATAGATAAAACTAAAAACTTATCTTCAAATAACAGCTCAGCTTTTCTTAATAAAAAAGGATTATTTTCAAAAAAAACTTTAATTGTAAAATCTATATTTTCATTTTTTCCACTTTTTGAAAGCACTAAGTAATTCTCCCGTGAAATGACATCAGAGTCCCCAAAAAAATCAGGTTTTTTAAAAATATTAAAAAAAAATTTTGCTGAAGTGCCGCTTGGATCAAAAAATTCATCCTCCTCTAATTCATAATCATAATACATCGCTTTATTTTCATCTAATATAATGAGGATTTTTGTGGGGTTTTCATAATCAACTCTTATTCTGTTTTCACCTACAAATATTTTTCCTTCTGCAATTGAACTCAGATCATCTTGAATAAAAGAAGCAGAAAAAAACTTTAATTCTTTTAAATAATTAATTGCATTTCTTTTCAAACTTTCTTCTGAAAATGAATTATTTACCAAAAAAATAATTATGAAGAATAAAATTAAATATAAACTACTCTTTTTTAAGTACATGTCTTTTACCAGCATTATTTGCTTCAGAAATAATACCTTCCTCTTCCATTTTTTCTACGATCCTAGCTGCTCTGTTATAGCCTATTTGAAGATATCTTTGTATATAGCTTGTTGAAACTTTTTGTTGTTTTACTACTACTTCAACAGCTTTTCCATATAATTCATCCTGATTATCAGAAATTAAATCATAGTTAGAATCTTCTAATTTATTTGAGTCCTCAAAGGAGATTTCTTTTTTATAATCGAATGTAGATTGACTTTTTATTGAGCCTACTACTTTTTCTACTTCTGCTTCTGAAACAAAACCACCATGCAGCCTTTTTATTGTTGCACCATTTTCTAAAAGCAACATATCTCCACTTCCTAATAATTGTTCAGCTCCCATTTCGTTTAGAATTGTTCTACTGTCAAATTTACTTGCAACTTTATAGCTTATGCGACTTGGAAAATTTGCTTTTATTGTTCCTGTTATTACGTCAACACTAGGTCTTTGAGTTGCTGTTACTAAATGAATTCCTGATGCCCTAGCCATTTGTGCTAATCTTTGAACCAAATTCTCAACCTCTTTACCAGCAACCATCATAAGGTCAGCCATTTCATCTATTACCACAACTATAAATGGCATTTTCTCTAAACTAATTTCTTTTTTTTCGATAATTGGTATTTTTGTATCATAATCAACACCGGTTTGAACCTCTCTAAATAATTTTCTACCTGATGAAATAGTTCTGAGTACCTTACTATTATAAGAACTTATATTTTTTACATTTACGGAGCTCATTAATTTGTATCTATTCTCCATCTCTCTAACAACCCATTTTAAAGCGAACACAGCTTTCTTTGGGTCGGTAACTACAGGTGTAAGTAAATGTGGAATATCTTCATAAATACTTAATTCAAGCATCTTAGGATCTATCAAAATAAGTTTGCACTCGTTCGGTTTGAATTTATATAGCAAGCTCAAAATCATCGTATTAATACCAACTGATTTTCCAGACCCTGTTGTTCCAGCAATTAATAAGTGAGGCATTTTTTCTAGATCAGCAAATATTTTTTCACCTGAAATGTCTTTTCCTAATGCTAAAGTTAATGAGTTTTCATTTATTATAAAACGCCCATCTTCAATTAAGTCACCAAACAACACATCTTCCCGTTTTTTATTTGGAATCTCAATTCCCAAACTAGTTTTTCCAGGTTGAGATGAAATTCTCGCAGAGAGTGAAGACATTGCTCTAGCAATATCCTCTGACAACCCAATTACTTTACTTGATTTTATGCCAGCATTTGGTACGAATTCAAAAAGTGTCACTATTGGACCAGTTTTAAATCCGGTTATTCTACCTTCCACACCATACTCTGCAAGTGTTCTCTCTAATTTATCTGCTAAATCATCATTTAATTTATTTATCTCTTTAGACAAATTGCTTTTGTTTGGAGATTTTACTAAAAGATTTTTTGCAGGTAGTGTAAACTTAAACTGGTCTATTTCTAATTGTCGAGAGCTATTTGGTTTTTTAATAATCTCATCTCTATTTGAAAATACAGACTCTCTTTTTATAGTTGGCTCATTTTTTGTTCTTTTCTTTTTGATAATTCTTCTCTTATTAAACAAACCAAATACAGGTCTTATAAAATTAAGATATTTAAGAAATTTTAAAAATTTAAAAATTTTAATAAAAGCTGAAAAATACTTATATCTAATTGAAAAAGATAAAAGTACCATCACAATACCAGCAAGAAACAAGATTGAATTAATTATAAAAATTAAAAATATATTTTGAATATTTATGAAAATGTTCTCATTTAACAAATCAAACAAAAATATCGGTATTAAGCCATTATTTACATTTGTCGTATCATAGAAAAAAACAAATATGCTTATTAATAAAATACCAAATAAATTTGATAAAGTGCGCAAAATTAAATAAGAATTTTTTATTCCAATTAAGCTTTTAAAACCCTCAATAAATATAAATAAAGCGAAGATGTATGATGTAAACCCAATAATAACTATTGAATAACTAGAAAGATAAGAGCCAAATAAACCAAAATAATTTGAGATTCTTAGTTCCGCCCTATAATTTGAGAATGTATTAAATCCTGGATCTTCAATATTGTATGTAAAGAGACTAATTAAATAAACTATTCCAAAACTAAGAGCAATAAAGCCCAGTGAAGTTTTAACTAGAAATATTCTAATTGAACCATACTTGAACATATAGTTAGATTGTAATACATTTAGATTATGGTAATTCGAAGAAAATTATGAAAGAAATTGATTCAAATATTAATATTATAGGAGGAGGATTAATAGGCAGTGTAACAGCTTATTCTCTCTCCAAAATGGGTTTTAATATTTCAATTCTTGAGAGTAAAGCAAGTTACAATGAAAATAACTATTCAGATCATAGAACAACAGCTATTTCTGAAGGCACTAAAATTTTTTTAAACAAAATAGGTGTCTGGAAACAAATACATCCTTTTTGTGAGCCCATTAAAAAAATTATGGTAATTGATCGAAATATCTCTAATCAGCTAGAGTTTGACAATATTAGAAGAAAATCTAATTTAGGATATATTGTACAGAACAAGCATTTACTAAAAATATTTTATAATCATTTGAGAAATCAAAAAAATATAACAATATTTAACAATATCCAAATTAAAGATTTTCAAATAAAAAAAGAAAAAATAATTACTCATTCAAATACTGTAAAGGTTACAGCCAATCTCAATATTGCTGCAGATGGAAAAAATAGTTTTGTAAGAGATTATTTTAAATTGCCTTATTTCTTTAAAGATTATAAAAAAAATGCTTTTGTAACAATATTCACACACACCAAAGATCATGATGGCACTGCATTCGAATTTTTTTATAAAAATGGACCTCTTGCAATTTTGCCAATGAAAAAAATTAAAAATAATTTTTGTAGCTCAATGGTTTGGACAAATAATACAAGATTTGTAAACAATCTATTTGAAATTGATCAAGAAGCGTTAATCTCAATTCTAAATAAAGAAACACAGAATTGTTTGGGCGATATAAAAAAAATTATTACTAAACAAAAATTTCGTTTGAGCGCACATATAAATAGTAAATTCTTTGAAAAAAGATTAATTTATTTAGGCGACTCTGCGCACTCCTTTCATCCAATTGCAGGTCAGGGTTGGAATCTTGGCATGAGTGATGTTGAGAGTTTGTATAACCTAGTCTTAGAATATAAATCAATTGGCATTGAGCCAGGTGACAGTTTTTTTTGTAAAAAATATCATAACAATAATTTTTATAAAGCATATAGGTTATATCAAGTTACGGATAAACTAGATAATATTTTTAAAATTACAAATCCGCTTATCTACTTAGGGAGGAGTACTGGGATAAAACTTATCAATAAAAATATTAAACTAAAGCACAGAATTAGTGATTTTGCTATGGGAATTAGTTGATAGTGTTGTTTGTAAAATCACCTAATATTTCTAGTTCTAAAATTGACATTAACTTAGTATAAAAATCAATTAAATTTTTTGTCTCTAGTAAAACTTGCTTATCTTCATTTTTAAAAGGCGAAACCATTCCAATAAATTTGATTATTTGTTCAATCTCTATTCCCTCAATCTCCTCTAAATTTAAATTTATGTTTTTTATTTTTATATATTCTTTGTATTTTTTTAATAAATTATTTTTTTGCTTATTATTTAATTCGTATATCTCATCATTTGTGCTTATTAAATCAGCTTCAATTATCCTAAAACTATAATTTGGCTCTAATTCTCTAATAACTTTGAAACAATTTGTGCCTTGTAAGCTTATTAAATATCTACCATCGTTAGTTTCACTGAAGCTGTGGATTTTTCCAACACAACCAATTTTATATAATTTATTATTTGTATCAGTTTGTATCATTCCAATAAATCTATCTCTTGCCAATGAATAATTTACCATATCAATATATCTATTTTCAAATATATTTAGAGGGAGACTAGTGCCTGGAAAAAGAACTGCACCATTTAATGGAAATATAGCTAGCTCCATTTTAAGAAAACATTATTTGGGATAATTTTTTTCTATATTGTATAGTAAAATTATTTGAGTTTCCCAACACTCCAAAATATTCAACCATTTTTTCTTTAATTTTATTTTTATCTTTGAGATAATTCTCCAGCAATAACTCAAAACCACTATCATAGTTTTGCAAAGAAAAGTGTTTATCTGCAATATCAATTATAAGATCAATATCATCTGGTTTATTAGCAAGTTTATTAATTAATTCCTCAATACTTGGTCCAGACATATTGCTTTTAATTATATTAATTTTTTTAATTGTTTGTTTAATTTCATCTTTGTCTTGAATTTCTTTTTCTAAAGAGTCAATAAAAGTTTCAGCCTCTTCAAAAAGCTTTAATTCAATTAGACAGTCTAAGTATAAATTAATTGCTTCTATTTCACCTGGGTTATTTGATATAAATTCTAAAAGTATTTCTTTTGTTTCCTCAAATTTCTTTTCAGACATAGAGTCATTTATTTGTTTATAAAATTCAGTAAAATCTTCATTTATCTTTGATCCCAAACATTTCTCTAAAAATTCAATTATTTGTTTTTCTGGAAGCACGCCCTGAAAAGCATTCACAATTTGTTTATCTTTAAAAGCAAATACTGTTGGTATTGATTGTATCCTTAATTGAGCTGCAATTTGTTGATTTTCATCGATATTAATTTTTACTAATGTTATTTTGTCTCCTTTATCATTTATTATCTTTTCTAAAGTTGGAGTAAGCTGTTTACACGGACCACACCATGGAGCCCAAAAATCAACAACAATTAATTTATGTTCGCTCGCTTCAATTACTTTGTCGTTAAATTCTGCTTCATTAACATCAATAATATTGTTTATCTCATTCATAAAACTTTAACTATACTATAACTATCCAATGAGAAAATATGAATTTTTTTGTTATTTTCAAGCAGGAATTTAATAATCTCTGAGGTTTTAATGGTTATAGTTGATGTATTGATTAGAGGGTGAAAATTTATTATTTCACTATTATAAAGTTTTTCGTCTAAATAAAATTCTACGATATTATTTTGATCGTTAAGTAATGCAAATGGAGAAACAGAACCTGGTTTAATACCTAAAAACCTTTCAAGATACCCAGCATTAGCAAATGATAAATTTTTAGCTTCTATTGATTTTGAAAATTGCTTTAAATTAACCACTGCATTTTCATCACAGCTTAAAAGAAAAAAACTGTTTTTCTTATTTTTTAAAAATAAATTTTTAGTATGAGCGCCTTTGATTTCACCTCTTAAATTTTCAGAATCTTCAACTGTAAACAAGGGTTCATGCTCATGAATTTGAAAATTTAGATTTTTTACACTAAGTAATTCAAATAAATCTGTCTTTGTAAGCATAAATAATATTATAATTATTAAGAAATAGGTTATTTAAATAAAATTACTAAATAAACAATGAATAAAAAAGCAATAGTTATTGGCAGCGGTTTTGGAGGTATTGCCATTAGTTTACGACTAAAAAAAATGGGTTATGATACAACTATTATTGAAAAACTAAATAACCTAGGTGGTAGAGCGAGAGTTTTTGAAGTTAATGGATATAAGCATGATGCTGGACCTACAGTTATAACAGCGCCATTTCTCTTTGATGAATTGTTTGAGTTATTTGGAAAAAAAAGAGCAGATCATTTAAAATTTGTTCCCCTTGAACCTTGGTATAGATATTATTTTCATGACGGTAGAACTTTTGATTATTGTTCAACGATTGAAAAAACAAATATTGAAATAAGTAAATTTGATAAGAGAGATGTGAAAGGATACAATAAACTTATAAAGCAATCAAAAAAAATCTTTGACGTAGGTTTTACAAAATTAGCTGATAAACCATTTATTTCTTTATTTAAAATGTTAGGAGTTATTCCTAATTTAATAATTTTAAAAAGCTATTTCACCGTATCTCAACTTGTAAACAGTTATCTAAAAAACCCATATCTTAGAAAAGCATTTTCAATTCATCCCCTTTTAGTTGGCGGTGATCCGCACACAACAACATCGATTTACGCACTGATACATTATTTAGAGAGAAAATGGGGAGTATTTTTTTGTATGGGGGGCACTGGAAAAATTGTATCTGAGTTAAAAAAATTAATGATTGATTGTGGTATTAAAATTAAAACAAATACAGAAGCAAAAGAGTTGATCGTTGAAAATAACAAAATAACAAAAATATTAACAAATAACGAAGAAATTACCGACGTAGATTTAGTTGTTTGCAATGCTGATCCGCCCATGGTTTATTCTAAGCTTTTAAAAAAACAAAATTTAAACAGACCCATTTTAAGGGAAAAAAATCTATTGTATTCCATGGGCCTTTTTGTGCTTTTTTTTGGTACGAAAAATCAATATGATAACATTGCCCATCATACAATTTGGATGACTGAAAGATTTAAAACATTACTACATGATATTTTTAAAAATAAAATTTTATCTGAAGATTTTTCTTTATATATTCACAGGCCTACTGCAACAGATAAATCTTTTGCTCCAGAAGGTTGTGATAGCTTTTACGTTTTATGTCCAGTACCAAATTTACAAGGTGATGTTGATTGGAACACTGAATCAGAAAATCTTAAAAATAATATAATTAAAGCTTTATCAAATACCATTATGCCAGATTTAGAAAAAAATATTACTGATATTTTTTGGATGAACCCTAAAGATTTTAAAGACGATTATAATTCTATGCATGGAGCGGGTTTTTCTATAGCTCCCATTTTTACACAATCAGCCTGGTTCAGATATCACAACAAAGATAAAAAAATTAAAAATTTATATTTTTCTGCTGCAGGATCTCATCCAGGTGCAGGAATACCGGGTGTGCTTTCTTCAGCTAAAGTTGTTGAAAATATAATTAAAGCCGAAACAAAACAGCAATGATCGATTTGGAATTAAATTCATCTACCGACCTGAAAAGAGAAGGAAAAAGTTTCTATTGGGCAAGCTTTTTCTTACCAAAAAGTTCAAAAATAAATGCAGGTATTCTTTATTCGATTTGTAGATATTTTGATGATATTGCTGATAAGCATAGTGAAGATCAAACTAACTATCTTAAAAAATCGATTGAAGAAATCAAAAAAGATAGAAATAATAAAGTAAATATTTTTTTGCAAAAAAATAATATTAACAACTCAATTTTAATTCATTTAATAGAGGGATTAATCTTAGATCAAAAAAATATTAAAATTCAAAACAAGAAAGAGCTTATTAAATATTCTTATCATGTAGCCGGCACTGTTGGATTAATGATGTCTAAAATTTTGGGAGTAAATCATCAAAACGCTCTACAATCTGCGATTGATTTAGGTATTGGTATGCAACTAACTAACATAGCACGTGATGTTTATGAAGATTCGAAAATGAAAAGAATTTATTTACCAGCTAATTGGATACCAAATATATCATTAACTAACCTAAATGATTTCTATGATTCAAGTACACAAAATGATGAAAAAATATCAAAAGCAATTCACAAGGTAATAAACCTATCAGAAAAATTTTATAGAAATGGTTTTGCTGGTTTAAAGTACATCCCTTTTTCTACTAGACTAGGGATATTCATCGCGGCTAATGTTTATAGAGGTATTGGTATTAAGATAAAATCAAATAAAAATAAATATTTTAGAGAAAGAGTATATTTAAACATATTTGAAAAATCTTTAATTACAATCAAATCGGTTTTACTTTTTATTTTTATTCCTTTGATGAACTATCAATACAAAAAAATTAGAGACAGTTTTACAAATGAAAATTTATAAAGCTGCCATAATTGGCTTAGGTCCAAGTGGTTTAGCTGTTAATAAAATTCTTTATGGAGATAGTGATTATGAAATTATCGCATTTGAAAATGAAGATGTAAATAAAAGAGATAATTATTTTGGATTTTGGTTAACTGACTGGATGAAACCATTTGAACCTATTATTGAAAAAAAATGGTATAAATGGAATATTGAAGACAATAATATTAATGTAACTCATACTAGTAGTGATAAACCTTATTGTGTCATTAGTTTTAGAAAGTGGAAAAACCACTGTTTAGAAACAAAAAATAAATTAAAAATAAAAAATAAGAAAGTAATTGAATATTTTTCCTTTCAAAATTATTTTAAAATAATTACTGCTGATAAGAGCGAGTATTATGCTGAAAAAATATATGATTCAAGATCTATTAAAGAAAAAAAAGGCGAGTTGCTTCAGCATTTCTTTGGAGTTAATATTACTGTTGAAGGTCATATATTTGACAAAAATAAGTTAACTTTAATGCATTTTACGCAAGAAAAAAACCTTTTGCATTTTATGTATATTTTACCATTTAGTCACAATAAAGCTCTTGTTGAGTCTACAGTATTTTCAAAAGAGGTTTTCACGAACTCCTGGTATAGGGAGAAAATAAATGATTACTTAAGTCTAAAAAACATAAGCGAATTCAAGGAAGATAGCACTGAAAAAGGTGTAATACCCATGTTTGTTGCAGAAGAAAAAAATTCATCTAATCCTAACATATATAATATAGGGATTAGAGGTGGTGCCTGTAAACCGTCTACTGGGTACGCCTTTTCATTTCTTATTAAACAAATTCAACTATTAAAAAATTCAAAAAAAAATTATGTAAATGTCCATAAATTTTTAGAAAAAAAAATGGATAAAATTTTTATTAAATTTTTAAAAAATAATAATGAGAACGGGAGGTCTTTTATAAAGCTTGCCTCTAGTTTAAATGGAAATGAGTTTCAAAGTTTTATGATGGGTGAATCTAATTTATTAACTAAATTAAAGATTGTCAAAAGTATGCCTAAGTTACCATTTATAAAAGAATTATTTAAAAAAGATGATTGATGAATTAACAATTTTAAATATTATTTCCTTTTTATTAATTTTTTTTATTGGGCTTCCTCATGGTTCATTTGATGGTGCAGTTGCCTCATTAGTTGGTTTTAGAAATAGAATTCAATTTTTCCAATTCATCTTTTACTACCTTGCTTTATTTTTCTTAGTAATTTTATTTTGGATACATTTTCCCATTGTTGCTTTAACTATTTTTATAATAATGACAATTATTCATTTTGGTTTATGTGATTGGACAAACTTTAAAATTAATAATTTTAAATATTCTATAAGTTTTACTTATGGAATGACAATAATCTTTGGTATTATATTCTTTAATGAAAATCAATCATTTTTGATATTTGAGTATCTGACTAATGATAAAGTTTATTTGATTCAAAAATACTTTTTTATTCCATATTGTTTAACGTTATTATCAATAGTATATTTCATTTATTTGTCTTTATATGAAAAAAAATTAAGAAAGGGGGTTTTGGAAATTTTATTCCTTCTACTAATTTTTTATTTTTTTGATCCGCTTTTGAGTTTTTCAATATATTTTTGTTTTTTTCATACTTACAAACATCTAAAACATTTGATCAAAAATATTTATTCAAACTTAACAAATAAAAAGTTTGTTATTTATTCAACATTAATTTTTACAGTAATCTCCTGGATTGGCGGTTTAGTAATTGTTTATTATTTGGTTCAAAATCTATCAATATATGAGTCAATATTAAAAGTAATTTTTATTGGACTCGCCGCATTAACCCTGCCTCATATGTTACTTGTTGATGTTGTTTACAGAAGAAGATTTAAATAAACAATTTTTTCAAATATTGACTTATAAACTCAAAGTGATAATTGTGTTAATTAAGCGGGCGTAGCTCAGGGGTAGAGCGCAACCTTGCCAAGGTTGAAGTCGAGGGTTCGAATCCCTTCGCCCGCTCCAAAATCCCTTACAAACCACTAATTTTAAATTTGCTCCTGCAAATGTGAATTTAGCAAATAATGGCAATGAAGGACACGCTCATATTTATGTTAATGATGTAAAATACCGTCATTATTCACCATACTTTCATCTTTCAAATAACTTATTAAAAAAAGGTGAAAATGAAATTAAAGTGACCTTAAACTCGAATGACCATAGTCATCTTATGGCAAATGGAATGCCTTTAACTTTTGAAATAGAGTTAATGGCAGATGTTAAATACAAAATGAAAAAAGGTCATAAGCACAAAGAATATTAAAATTTTTCATTAAGTCCTCCCTTTTCTTGGGGTAGAAATTATTCTACCCCAATTTTTTTAATCATTTTAAAAAAGAACTTTAGACAAATACTATTTCTTGCTATGCTAATCGTATAGCAAGAAGACGAAGAAGGTCATCAATAAACGCAAACAGAAGTATTTCGTATTTAAGACTTCTCTGTGTCTCTTATTTTCAATTCAAACTTCATTGAACATTCATTGAAAACTTCATTGAGAAAACCCTCTAATTTAAAAGCAATTTTATATTGACTTTAATATTGTATGATGTTGTAATGTTATAACATAACATTTTTAATATAAAATAAGGAGATAATATGAAAGTCGCGTATGTATTTAGAAATAATATGGCAAGCACTTTTCAACTTGCTACAATGATATTGCCACAACTGGAACAAAACTCCCACGTAGTAGATGTTGCTGGGATGTTTTTTTTTGACGATAACCTTTTTTGTCTAAAAAAAGGAGATCCTGTTGGTGAGAGATTATCAAAAATTGCTAATGAAAAAAAAATGCTATTAATGGTATGTGACCAGTGTGCTGTAAGAAGAGGTTTTGCTGATGGAACTTTAGAACAATGCGGAAGTGGAGATGTTAAAGCAAAAGGTTTAGTTGATGGTGTGGTAGCAGGATGTTTTCCACAATTATACACTGCTCTTGGATCAAATCCACCAGATCAAGTAATTACTCTTTAAAAATTCAAAAAAAAATAATAAAGTAAATTAATTTCTATTGGTGGCATTTAATAGATGCCACCATTTAAATCTTACTCTGCACATATCTACGAATACTGCCTTCCACGATATTTGAGTATTTTCGCATATCTTTTTGTGCAACTTTTTTAAATTGTTCAAGTAATTCTTTATCTAAACATATAGTCATTAAAACTTTATTCTGTTTTATCTTCTGGTTTGTTTGCATGAGCATTCATTTCATAATACTTTTTAAGAATACTATCTTTTGTAGTAACGACCATTTGGTCGTTTAACAAAGTTCAATATACTTTCAATATACTTTGCGTAGTATTTGTTGCATTACTTGGGATAATTGAAGCGAATGATGAATTCGAATCCCTTCGCCCGCTCCAATTTTAAGCGGGTTAGATTTAAACGCTCCACTTACGATCCAATAGAGCCAAACTTTTCCTAGAAAGAGAGAACTTATGGCTACAATTCAAAAGCGTAAATACTTAAATAAAACTAGTTACCAAGTTCGCATAAGGCGATTGGGTATAAAGACCATTACAAAAAGTTTTATGAACCGAACCGACGCTAAACGTTGGGCAAGGCACATGTCCAAATTATAATTTCAACTAAATTTTAAATTAATTTGCAATTTAAACTAAATTAGTTTTAATCAACCAATATTTATGAGAAGTCTAACTCTATTTTTTTGTATAATTTTTTTTTCAACAAGTTCCAATTCTAACACCTATGCACTAAAGATTAAAGAATATGGTCTTGCTGATTTAACAATCAAAGTTAAAGAATATGGTCTTGCAGATGAGACTTGGAAAGTAAAAGGAGCATGTACAGGAGCAATTTCATATACTAGTGTTAAAATTAAAGAATACGGCACTGCAGATCTAACGGTAAAAATAAAATCTTACGGTCTAGCAGATAGAAAGGTTTGTATAAAAAATCCTAATGATCTTCCTTATTGGTTTTTAAATATGATAGATTAACGTTAGGATCACCAACACGTAGTTGTTGAATTAATATTATTTCCCCAAATAGAACCACTTGAACTACAAGTTGTTGTCTGAGGAGTAAGAGATTGATTTAGTTGATCAAGCGAATTTGAAAGTTGTCTGTAAGCCTCAGCTTTTCTCTGAGCTCTTTGATTATCTAAATTCATTCTACATGTTCCATAAGCATCAGTACCTGGTTTGAAACCATAACCTTTACAAGTTGCGTCATCAGCTGCAATTCTTTTTCTATTGTTTTCAGCAATTTGTTCCGCAGATAAACATGAAAATAATATCTGGGTAAGAATAAAAATAATAAAAATTTTTTTCACAACAGAATTCTAACCAAAATTCTTAATTCTATCCAGCATAAAAAAAAAATTACATACTTTTTCTGTTATAATCTAAATAAATAAGATCCACTTACAATCCAATACAATAATACTTTCTCACCAATTCTTTTTAGTTTCTTTAGGAAAAGGCCGATCTCAATTGTACATGGCAACCTTGCCAAGGTTGAAGTCGAGGGTTCGAATCCCTTCGCCCGCTCCAATTTCCAATTGCATCCTTAAATTTTAAATTCCATTTGCAATTAAATAGCAAAAAAGTTTTATACATTTTTGTTGCATGCTATAAAGATATTAAAGAAACTGAATAATTAAAAATATTTAATTTTTTCTAATTAATTTTTTTATGATTATATCATTTAAACATAAATATATTTTTATTAAAAATAGAAAAGTTGCAGGCAGCTCTGTACAATATATTTTAAAAAAATATTTATTTGATTTTGATATAGATATTTCATCACAGTTCAGACTTCATGATCATGAATTAGAAAAAAGCATGGAATTTGATAAAAAATATCTTGATAATATAAATATAGACTCTAATTTTGACCAACACGCAAGCTTTTTTGAAATCTGTGATTATCTGAAAATTAATCTAAATGAAGCTAAAAAAAACTTTTTCATATTCTGCATTGAAAGAAATTCTTACGACAAAGCAGTTTCATCATATGAATTTTCGAGAAAGAAAAAAAAACCAGATGGAACACTAAAATGCCCATATCTAAAGAATTTTAGAGACATGTTTGATTATCCAAAACTAATTCCATCTGATTGGAATAAATACTCAAAGGAAAATCAAATTTTTGTAAATCAAATATATCAGTTTGATCAACTAGACCAACTAATAAATGATTTAAATAAAAGATTTAATAATAAAATTCCCAAACAAGAATTAAACAATATAAAACTTAAATCTGGATATAGAGAATTTAATCAATATAAAAAATATTTTAATAATGAGACTAAAAATGCAGTTAATTATTTTTTTCAAAAAGAAATCCAATATTTTAATTACAAATTTTAAGTTAATTTTTTAACTATTTCTCTTGCTAAAACTATTGATGGTAAGTTTGGATTAGTCTTTTTTAAAATTCCATATAAATGAGAAAAGTAAGCATCTGGTTTATTTTTTCTATTCCATCTATGATCTAGCCAATTTAATTTAACATTACTCACCTGAGTTAGTAAGTTTAATTCTTTACTATCTTCCCAAAGCGGATCATTTTTGAAATGATCTATCCAAATTTTTTTCGAAATATATTTTTGCATAATATCTCTTGAAACTTTATTTAAAGCAAAGACACCTGCATTGAACATTGGACGATTATTGAATTGCTTATTATAATAATTAGTCACAACATTAAATGAATCATTGCTAAGGTATTTAAAAATATTAGGCGATTTTGGCCATGTAAAAACATCAGTATCCAAGTACAAAACATGTTCATATTCTTCTGTCCAATAATTATCAAATAATTGAAACCTCTCCCATGTAGGATGTTTAAAATTAACTTTAGGTTCAGTAATCAATTTGTATTCAACATTATTTATCTTAGCATAGTGTTTGACTAGAATATGAGAGAGTCTCAGTACTTCATCAGACTGGGAATCTAGTCGGTGCTCTTCTTCCCAGCCTTTTTTGTTAATAGAAATTTGAACAATTAAATTTTTCATATTTTACTTATTACATCATACAAGTAGGTCATTATAATTTTGTTTTTGTAACAAGTAAAACATAAGCGTCATTAACATATCGAATTGGAATATAATTTTATATTTTTAGAAAATTGAGCTTTCTATAAAGAATATAATTATAATCAATATCCTAACTATAATAATTAAATACCTTTATATCTTCCATATTATGATAACTAAAAAACTATATATTGAAATATATTAAATTAAAATGTTAAACATTTATAAGTTATTAAAACATTCTGAGGCTCATGAATAATATTATTGATAATCCTGTTGTCCTATATACAGATCATTTTGTAAATAAATATCTATCAGATTGTTTTAGTACTGGTGCTCAAATTTCTAAAATTCATATTGATAATTTTAATGATTTTTCAAAAACAGTTGTTGTTTATGGTTATTTAAGGGGAACAGGGGATGCTATAAAAAAATCTAGGAATTTTTATTATATAGATCATGGATATTTTAAACAATCACAGCGGTCTTTTAAAGGTAAGCAGACCATCATTGATAAATTTGATGGTTATTTTAGAATAGTATATAATGATTTTTGGCATAGTGGAAAAGGTAATATGCCATCAGACAGATTTGAAAAACTCAATTTAAAATTTAAAACAAAAAAAAATGATGGAGAATTTATAATTCTATCTGAACCTATTGATGCTGCAAAAAAATATTACAATTTACATAATTGGCTTGAAGAAACACTTTTAAAATTAAAAAACCTTACAGATAGAAAAATTTTTGTACACAGTAGAGAATCAAATATTCCTCTGAAAGCAATTTTACCAAAAGCTTGGGCGTTTGTAAGTGATCATTCAAGTGCTGGTTTCTTGTCAATGCTAGAGGGTGTTCCGGCTTATTTTACAAATACTACTTTAAGCAATATTGGGCCAATAGAAAAAATAGAGGACCATGAAATTAATTATAATGCATTTTACAATTTGGCTTACGAACAATGGACAATAGACGAAATAAAAAGTGGTGAAACTTGGGATTATTTGAAAAATAAAAGTTATTAATCAACCAAATATTTATTTGTGGAAGTATTATTTTTTATATAAATTTAGATTTCAATGACTCAAAAATCAAAAATCAAAAGTGTGGGGCTTATACCAGTCCGACTTAATTCAAATAGGCTTTTTAGAAAAGCAATTCTAGAAATTGATAAGATGCCCATGGTTATTCATACATATAAAAGGGCAATGTTATCAAAAAAACTTAGTGAAGTTTATATTTGTACAGACAGTAATGAAATAATTGCAATTTGTAAAAAATACAAATGTAAGTTTATCAAAACAGGAAAGGCAAATACTGGCACTGATCGAATAAGCAAGGCAATGAATAATCTAAAAAAACATTATGATTTATACATTGATATACAAGGAGATGAGCCATTGGTAGATCCTAAGCATATAGATAAAGTAATTGATTGGCATACAAAAAATCTTTCATATGATATCGTTGTACCCTCACTTAAATCCAAAAATATAGATACTCCACATATTGTAAAGATTGTTAAATCAAAAAAGAAAGTATTATATTTTTCTAGATCTTTAGTTCCCAATCCATTTAAAAAAAATAATAAATTTTACTACAAGCATCTATCAGTAATTTCTTTTAAACCAGATTGCTTAAAGAAATTTAAAACATTACCAGAAAGTCCACTTGAAAAAATAGAAGGAATAGAGCTTATGAGAGCTTTGGAAAACAATATGTTAATTGGGACATTTAACCTAGAGGGAGCAAGTTTTTCAGTTGATACAAAAGATGACTTTTTAAAAGCGATTAAATTTATGAATATTGATAAAATAAGGCACAAATATTGAAATATTTAAAAAAAAAAGTTCTTATTTTTGATGTTGATGGAGTCTTAATTGACTCAAAGAAAAATATGGAGCTATCGTGGAAGCATGTACAAGAAGTACACCATCTTAAAAATAAAAAATTTAAAGAGTATTTTCGGAATATAGGCAGACCGTTTTACGACATACTAAAGATTATGAAAATAAATAAAAATTTTGAGAAAATAAAAATTTCTTATCAGAAGGAGTCTTTAAAGCAAAAAAAACAAATACAATATTTTAAAGATGTTAAAAATATTTTAAAAAAATTAAAAAGTAAGAATTTTATTCTAACTATTTTGACATCAAAAGATATCAAAAGAACAAAAAATTTTCTCAAGAATCAAATTAAGTATTTTTCTTTAATTGAATGTAATAATGACTCAATAAAAGGAAAGCCACATCCAGACCAAATATTAAAAATAATTTCTAAATTAAAAGTTTCCCAATCTGACTGTGTTTATATTGGTGATACAAATATTGATTATTTAACTGCTAAAAATTCAAAAATTGATTTTGTATTTGCTGAATGGGGATACGGAAAGAATTATAATTACAAATACAAGTGCAAAAAAATAAAAGATTTAATCAAATACATTAAAGTTAAATTCTAACTAATTTTATATTAAAACTTATAACTATTCTCTCTTCATTGGAAAGATTTGGGTTCACTGAGTGATCTAAATAGCTAGGAAATAAAATTAATCCTCCTTCAACTGGATTTACTGAATTTACCATTGCATTCAAAACATTAGTCTTATTTGATTTAGGGTGAGAAAAAACAGGTGCAGGTCTCGGATCATAAAATACAATTTCACCACATTTTTTAGGAGCTCTTACATAATATGCGGCACTTATATCGTTGTTTCCATGATGATGTCTTGAATTTGATGCACCACCTATATTTATGATTGCCCACATATTAGTAATTTTAACAGTTTGTTTTTTTATATCCCAATCCATATCATTTAATACTTCATTAATTTTAGGAGATATAATATTTATGAATTTTTTTACACTTTGATTGTTTAAATCAAAATCTTGAGAATGCCAACCTTTAACATTGCTTTTACTCAAACCCACCTGATCTTCTTTTTGCAAATTTTTTATATAAAGATATATATCTTCGTTTGTTTCTTTATAATTATTTATTGTTGATATCCAAATAGGCGTGGAGAAGAAAAGATTAAGTCCAGACATTCTTTTATATTTTTTTATTAAAATATATTTTAAAAAGTTTTAGTAAATATAAATGTTTAAAAAAAACAACAATAAATATGAAAACTTGATCAGCCAAGGAATTAAATCGGCGAATAATAAAGATTTTAAGAAATCCAAATCAGTTTTTTTACAAGCGATAGATACTCAGCCAATTAGATATGAGGCTTATATTAACTTATCAAATATATATATTTTAGAAAATAAAAGTGATAAGTGTATTAAAATTTTAACAAACTATCTTTTAACAAATAAATTTAATGAAAATATTGCAAATTATCTTGGGAAAATTTGCTTAAATTACAATAAAAAAGAAGATCTTAAAAAATTATTTCAAATTTCAAATTTAAATTTTGATTTTTATGAAAAGGAAAAAAAATATTTATTTTATTTACAAGGAATATATTTTGAACAAAGTAGAGAAATTGAAAAAGCTAAGAAATCATTTTCTCAATCAATATTTTGTGACTATATTTTTTATAAAAGTTATGAAAAAATTTTTAATCTATTAGAAGAAACTAATGATATAAAAAAATTAAAATTTTTTATTAAACTTGCAAATAAAAATTTTAAAAATGAGAATCAATTACAAACTATTTCATTTTACAAAGCAGTTGTATTAAATAGAGAAAACAAATTCAAAAAATCAAATGATATCTTAAGCAAACTAACTAATCATCCTAACAAGAACTTATATTTTTATCTAAAAATATTAGATTTACAAATCAAAAATAGTGAAAAATTAAATATGTTTAAAGAAACATTTTCCCTTGTAAAAGTAAGAAATGATATTGTTTATAATTTACCAGAAAATGATATTTATAAAAATAAAAATATAATAAAATCAATTAAACAATACAAAAAATTTTATATTAAAAAAAATGTTCTTAAAATTCATAAAAACACAAATTCTTCTGACGATAGCAAGCTTGTTTTTTTAATAGGTTTTCCAAGATCTGGAACAACATTGTTAGACACTATTTTGAGAACACATAGCAATATTGAAGTTTTAGAAGAAGAGCCATATTTGCTAGATTTAAGACATGATTATTTTAAAAAAAATGACAATAATCTACTTTCTATTTTAAATATATCTCGTAATGAAAAAGATTATATCAGAAAAGAATATTTTAATAATGCTTTAAGAAATATTAAAAATGAAGATAAAATTATTGTTGATAAATTTCCTTTGTCCATAATTGAGTTAGGCTTTATAAATTGTATTTTTCCAAATGCTAAAATAATATCAGCCTTAAGAAATCCATGTGATGTAGTATTGAGTTGTTTTTTTAGCTCATTTAAAATTAATGAGGCAATGATAAATTTTTTAAAACTTCAAGATACAGTTAATTTTTATAATGAAGTTCAAGAACTTTTTGAATTTTATAAAAAAGAGCTAAACCTTAATCTCATAACAATAAAGTATGAGAATTTAGTATTAAATTTTGAAGAAGAGGTAAAAAGTTTATTAAATTTTTTAGATTTAAAATATGAAAAAAAGCTAGAAGAATTTTATATTACTGCACAGAAAAGAGATAAAATATCAACTCCAAGTTACGTGCAGGTCATTAAACCACTTTACTCCAGTTCAATTGGACGTTGGAAAAACTATCAAGAATTTAAATATATTGTGAATAATTTAGAAAAATGGACTAAACAATTTAATTATTAATTTTTTTAATATATTTTTTAATTAATTTTACTGTTTCTACAATTTTCAAATGATACTGATCAACATTTTTTCTTCCACTAATAATTTTTGGATACTTTTTAATTAAATCCCTCATATATTTTGGATTTCTTTCTAATTTTTTCAATGTTTGAAAAGCCTATTCTTTAAAAAAAAGAAAGATATATTATTTTTTTTTGCATATTCAATATTATCTTTGTCTTTTATCGATCCTGGCGGTTGAGCAACTACGTTACAATTATTTCTTTTTAATACTTTTAAACTGTCAGTAAATGGAAAAAAACCATCAGAAACACAAACAAATTTTTTATTATGAAAATTAATTTTATATCTTTTTAGAGCAATATTTATTGAATCAACCCTATTAGTTTGTCCTATACCAAGTCCTAACGTCTGTTTATTTGCTGCTAAAACTATCGCATTTGATTTGAGGTGTTTAACAACTTTTGATGCAAATATTATATCGTCTAATAACTTATTTGATACTTTTTTATGAGCTACTAATTTACAAAATTTTCTATTAATTTTAATTGTATCCCTATTTTGATAGAGAGTTCCAAATATGGTTTGTCTTTTTTCTTCTTTATCAATGCTCATTTTAGGTAATTTGATTAAAATTAAATTTTTTTTCTTTGATAATATCTTCAAAGCATCCTTATTGTAGGCTGGCGCAACTACTGCTTCAAAGAAATTTTTTGAGACTGATTCTGCTAATTTTTTACTTAATAGTTTGTTTACTAAAACAATACCTCCGAATGCACTTTTGTTATCACATTCAAGGGCTTTTTTGAATGCTCTTTCTATTTTAGATGACGATGCAACACCACATGGATTATTATGTTTTACAATCAAACATGTTGGTTCTACGAATTCTGCAATACATTTAACTCCACTGTCAATATCTAGAATATTGTTATAACTAATATTTTTACCGCTTAATTGATTATCAAAGATAGATACTGATCCATTTTCCAAAATAAATGAATTTTGATTTGGGTTTTCGCCATATCTGAGTTTAAATTTATTAATCTTATTTTTCTTAAGTCCCAACCAACTACTAATTAAACTATCATATTTAGATATCTTTAAAAAAGTTTTAGATGCCATTTCTTTCCTAAACTCAATATTAGTATTACCGTTATTAGAGTTTAGATTTTTTATTAATCTAGAATAATCATCTTTATTACAAATTGTAGTTACATAGGTAAAATTTTTAGAAGATGCTCTTAGTAAGCTTGGCCCACCAATGTCTATCATTTCAATTGCTTCTTTTGGATTTTGTTTGTTAATAAATTTTTCAAATGGGTATAAATTAACGATAACCAAATTTATTTTTGGTGTATTTAATTTTATAAATTCTTCTTCATGTTTTTTATTATTTCGAATATATAATATAGAACCATAAATTTTTGGATGTAGTGTCTTAACTCTACCATCTAATATTTCTTTCGATTTAGTTATCTTAGATATTTCTTCACAATTATAACCTAAAGACCTGATTTTTTTACATGTAGATCCTGTTGAGATAAATTTGTATCTGTGTTTTTGTAAATTTTCACAAAGATATTTTAAATTTGATTTATCATAAACAGAGATTAACGCGTATTTTGTATTTATATTTTTTCCAAGGACCATCTTCTTGTTAGTTTAGTATTCGTTACTACTCCTTTTATAACTATTTGTTTTATAGGTATAGTGTAATTATTATCGACTAAAATACTATCCTCCACCATCAATTCCCCATCACATTTAAATAGCCACATGTTGTTTAGATTAGTCTTTAAAATTATATTTCTTTTATTATTTGTAAAATTATAAATGATATCTGGTGATAGATGAAATCTAATATGATAGATTATTCTATTATTATTATTTTTAAATGATATAATCGAATCTTCTCCATTAATTCTATTTTCACTTTCAAAAACGATTAATTTTCTTTTTATTATTTTACTAAATTTTTTTTGGTATCCATTATGAGATCCCTCAAATATTATAGTATTTCCAAATGTACTTGAATCAAAGGATACAGATTGAGGAAACTTAATATGTGGATTGTTGTCTTTAATCTCGCTAATATTTGTATTTTGAAGAATTATTGTAGAATGAGCTGCGCTATATCTGAGGTATTCAGGATTTTTACCAAATCCTTCTGATGCCCCACAATTAGTAATAATTTTTTCACCAAAACTGCTTAACTCAAAAGCTAATGTGCCAGCACTTAAATTACTAGATATCCTATTTTTATTTGGTTGAACTACATCAAAAAAAATTTTGAAATTTTTATTTGAGTAAAATGCTAAACCATTGTTGTTAGAAAAAGATCTTGATTTAAGGTATTCATCTTTATTTATAGAACTGTATATAATTTCCTTGTAATTATTATTTGCACCATTAAATAAAGGAATAGATCCATCTAAGTGAAAATATTCATTTAAAATTGAATTCATTTTAAGTAAATTACTTTCAATTTCTTTTGAAACGTTATTATTAAAATATAAAAAAATATTTTTTAATTCGTGAATATTATTTAAAAATTTAACATGTTCTAAGATGTTATAGCTCTTATGCATGCCCAATTTATCGATTTGATTGTCAATTATGTAATTTATAAACTTAAAAGACTTTTGGTTATTTTTTTTTAAAAGGAATATTGTTAAAAGATAGGCAATTAAATCATATGAAGATAAATCAATTACATTTTTATTTTTAAATTCAAAATTTATTCTATGCATATGATTTATGATTATTCCATTTAATTTTTTTGTATCATATATTGTTGAAGAAGAATTTATAAATTCATAATTATATAAAATATTTATTAATCTCCTTGAACTGAGATCATCAGACCAGGGGTATCCAATTTTATTTCTATTTGTATGATACCAATTAAAAATAGTTTGTTTTGATAAATTAATACCAATTTTACCACCAAGATTTTTTGAGAAATTTAAAAAATCAAAACTCTGTATGTATTTATTATCTAATTCATAGAAATTTTTTTTAAATATAAATGACTTTATCTGTTTATAATTCGTAAAATCTAATCTTTTAAAATTTAAATCACTAAAAGAAATATTAGTATCAATTTTTATAAATTTAAAAATTATATAAATATAAAAAATTTTTTTTAATATCTTCATTTACCTCTCTTTAAATAAACAGCAAAATATCCATCAATATTATAACCATTTATGTGTGTCGGTATCGTTAACATGTAACTTTCTTTAATTAGACTAGTATATTCATCATTTTTTGTATCTGAGAAAAATTTTCTCACTGAAAAATCTGGATTTTTCTTGAGAAAATAATCAATTTGATCAGTTGTCTCACTTTTAATAAATGAGCAAACCATATAAAGTATTATACCATCACTATTCAAAATTTTTGATGCATTTTCTAGCATTAATCGTTGTGTATTTATAATATCTTCATAATTTGGTTCTTGTTTTCTAAAAAATATTTCTGGATTTTTTCTAATAGTGCCAACTGACGAACAAGGAGCATCTAGAATTATAAAATCATATTTTTTTAATTTATTTTTCTTATTTAAATTATAGTTTGTAATTTCGGCTTTATAATTCAATCTATTTAAATTATCTCTTAATATTTTTAATCTTGCTTTATTCTTATCGTTGAGGGTTATTTTTTTATTTTTTGATAAAATTTGAAATGATTTTCCACCAGGTGCTGCACATAAATCTATATTAGATTTGCTAAGCAAACTTTTTTCTATATTAATTAATGGAAATGATGACGAAAAATCTTGAACCCACCACGTACCCCTTTTATATGAGGGTATCAAATTAACCTTTTCTCTTTTTATTAAAAAACCAGATTTATCTGAAGTTTTGTATAATTTTTCCTCGAATTCAGATAGAAATCTTTTATCTTTAAATACTAAATGTAAATCAGGCTCTTTATAAAAATTATTTATAAAATTAATTTTTTCTTTTTTTGATAAATTTTCAGATTTTTTCTGAAACCATTCAGGTAAATCTGTAAATCGTATAGATATTCTTTTATATTTTTCTTTATTATTTGAAATTTTAATGAGAACGGCGTTTATTAAACCATGATATAGCTTTAATTTCTTTCCTAGTTCCACACTACTATTCACAACAGCATAATCTTTTATATCTAAAAAAAGAATTTGAGTAATAGAGCAACATAGTAGTATTTCTTGATGAGTACTTGATTTTTTTTTAAGTAAATTTCTTAATATTTTTTTTGAGTGAAAATAGAACCTCATAGTATTCAGACAAATATTGTTTATAAAGGATCTATCCCTTTCATCTAAATCTCCAATTTTGTTTTTTTGATATGTATTGTCTACGGTTTTGTTATGAACGTATATATCATATAAAATATTGTGAATTATTAGTCTTAATTTTATACCTTTGTTCATTGTTATTTTAATCTATCTAATTTTTTTATTTTTAAATATAATATATATAATTTAAAATACTTACTTTAATGAGAGGAAACTTAGAAACAATAGTTGGTGCAATGTTTGCCGGAAAAACTAGTGAATTACTCAAAAGAATTCTATGGGCCAAACATCAAAATAAAAAAATTATAGTCATTAAACCTAGTATAGATAATAGATATTCAAATGAGAAAATTATAACTCACAATGATTTAAGTCATGATTGTTACCCCATGGTTAACTGGGATACTGCTTTAAAAAAATTTGAATTTGTTAAAAGTAAGGTTGATGTTCTCTTTTTAGATGAAATTCAGTTCATGGAAACAAAAGATACCTTAAAAAACGTTGATGAAATTTTAAACAAAGGAATAGATGTCGTCTGTGCAGGTTTAGACCAAGATTCTAGAGGCCAGCCCTGGGAAACATCTTCAATGCTACTTGGGCTTTCGGATAAAATAGTTAAAATTTATGGCTTTTGTAATGTCTGTGGTATTGAGGCAACAAAAACCTTCAGAAAAACAGAAGGTGGTAATAGAACACAAGTAGGTGCTGCAAATATTTATGAACCAAGATGTTTAAAACATTGGCAACCAAGATAATTATCTATTTTGTCTATTTTCTATCAATAAGTTAACAACTGATGGATCTGCAAGAGTACTTGTATCACCTAAGTTTTCAAAATCATTTGATGCAACTTTTCTCAAAATTCTTCTCATAATTTTACCGGACCTAGTTTTTGGTAGACCAGATGTTATATGGATAAAATCAGGAGTAGCTATCGGGCCAATTTTTTCACGAATTGTCTCTTTTAGTTCTTTTATCAATTCTTCAGAACTTTCTTCACTAGCATTTAAAGATACATAACAATATAAACCATTTCCTTTTATTTCATGTGGGTAACCTACTACAGCCGCTTCAGCAACTTTAGGATGCGAGACAAAAGCACTTTCAATTTCTGCTGTACCTAAGTTGTGACCAGAAACAATTATTACATCATCAACTCTACCAGTTATCCAATAATAACCATCTTTATCCCTTTTGCATCCATCACCAGTAAAATATTTACCATCAAATTGTGAAAAATAAGTATTTAAAAATCTTTGGTGATCACCATAAACAGTTCTCATTTGTCCGGGCCATGACATCTTAAGACATAACATGCCCTCACACTCACCTTTAAGCTCTGTTCCATTTTTATCTACAACACAAGGCTCAATTCCAAAAAATGGTTTTGACGCTGATCCAGGCTTAAGTTCAATCGCACCTGTTTGTGGTGATATTAAAATACCACCTGTTTCTGTTTGCCACCATGTGTCAACAATTGGACAATTTGATTTACCGGGCACTTCGAAATACCATTTCCATGCCTCAGGATTAATTGGTTCTCCCACAGTGCCTAAAAGCTTTAATGATGATCTATCCGTTTTTTTAACAAATTCATCACCCTCTCTCATTAAAGCCCTTATTGCAGTAGGAGCTGTGTAAAATATGTTAACTTGATGTTTATCAACAATTTGCCAAAATCTAGAAAAATCTGGATAGTTTGGAACACCTTCAAACATTATAGTTGTTGCTCCATTAGCAAGTGGTCCATAAATAATATAACTATGCCCTGTAATCCAACCTATATCTGCTGTGCACCAATAAATATCATCACTATTATAATTAAAAATATATTCGTGTGTCATTGATGCATATACTAAATAACCACCAGATGTGTGCATTACACCTTTAGGTTTTCCTGTAGAGCCAGAAGTATATAATATAAATAAAGGATCTTCAGCATTAACGATCACTGGTTCACAAAAATCATCTACATGATTTATTAAATCATCCAAATAAACATCTCTTCCATCAACTATATTGATATTTTTATTTGTTCTTTTAACAATTAAACATTTCTTAACATCTGGGCACGAGGACAGCGCTTTATCGGTTGTTTCTTTAAGTGGAATTTTTTTACCACCTCTAACACCTTCATCAGCAGTGACAACATATTCTGAATTACAGTCTTGAATTCTTCCAGAAATAGAATCTGCGGAAAAACCACCAAAAATTATTGAATGTATTGCCCCTATTCTAGCACAAGCAAGCATAATATATGCAAGCTCTGGAATCATTGTTAAATAAATAGTAACCCTATCGCCTTTTTTTACACCTATTTCTTTTAGTGCATTTGCAGCCTTGCAAACATTTTTTAAAAGTTCTGAATATGTAATTTTTATTGTATCATTTGGATCATCACCTTCCCATATTATAGCAATTTTATCAGGATGTTTTTTTGCATTTCTATCAATACAATTATAAGATACATTAAGTTCACCATCTTCATACCATTTTATGCTGACATCTTCTTTTGAATATTTTACATTTTTAACTTTTGAGAATTTTTTGCTCCAATTAATTCTTTGAGCATGTTTTCTCCAAAAATTTTCGTTATCATCAATAGAATCTCTATACATTGATAAATATTCTTTTTGATTAATTTTAGATTGCTTAATCCAACTATCTTTTATTTTCATTTTTTTAGATTAATTCTATAATACTTAAATTTCAACTGCTAATTTTAAATAAATATTTAATCATCTGATTATTTCGTTTAAATCAATTTTTTGAAATTTTTATTATCTCATCCCATTCTATTTTGTTTAAAGGCATTACAGACAGTCTACTTTGCCTTAATAATGAAATATTTTTTAATTTTTTATTTTTTTTAATTTGCTCAAGAGTAACTTTTTTATTTAGTTTTTTTACTGCCTTAACATCTACTGCTACAAATTTTTCTGTTTTATCAGTAGGGTCTGTATAAAATTCTTTTACAATCTCTACAATGCCTACCACTGATTTTTCAGTTATAGAGTGATAAAAATAACACAAATCACCAATCTTCATACTCTTCAAGTTATTTCTTGCTTGATAGTTTCTAACACCATCCCACATAGATGTGCCTTCTTTAACTTGATTTTCCCAAGACCATGTACTCGGTTCTGATTTTAATAACCAATATTTCATTTTATTCTTCTATGTTTCTTTTATGATATTTGGTTAATTCTCATTCGTGATTGTGGCTTAAAGAATAAATTATGTTCATTTTTTTTATAATTTCTTAAACAAGCCCAGGCTATCATAGCAGCATTGTCACTCATCATTTCTTTTATTGGATAAAAAATTCTAACTTTTTTTGAATTAAAATTATTTTCCAAATTTCTTTTGATATATTCATTATTAGCCACTCCTCCAACTACTGAAATTGAGTTAATAAAAATATTTTTACCTTCCAACATTTTAATACCATTTTTCAATTTATTTAAAATTATATCTGATATTGTTTTTTGAAATGATGCTGAAAGATTACTTTTAAAAGATTTGTTCAATTCATTTTTTTTTGTCAATAGACTAATGTGTGTTTTAATCCCAGAAAAGGAAAAATTGAAATCTTTCTTACTGTTTAATGGTTTAGGTAGTATAAATGTATTCTCATCTCCTTCTTTCGCCATTTTTTCTATCTCTGTCCCACCTGGATAATTTAATCCTAATAACTTTGCAGTTTTATCAAAAGCCTCTCCAATCGCATCGTCTACACTTTCACCAAGTAAATTAATATCCTTACTATTTTTCATTAAATAAATTTGTGTATGACCTCCGGTCAAGAGTAAAACGAGCTGTGGATAAATTATATTATTGTTAAAAGAGGTAGATAAAATATGCCCCTCTAAATGATTAATTGGTACGAAAGGTTTTTTAAAATTAATTGATAATGATTTTGTAAAGGTTGAGCCTACTAACAAACTTCCAATTAATCCAGGGCCACAAGTAGCGCAAAATATGTCAATTTTTTCAGGATCAATATTTGGTCTATTGAACAAACTTATTGTCATTTCTTGTAATTTTTCTAAATGAGAGCGAGATGCAAGTTCTGGTACAACCCCCCCGTGTTTATTATGGATTTCTTGAGAAAAAATAATATGTTCAATAATTTTGTCATTATCCATAAGACACAGTGAAGTTTCGTCACATGATGTTTCACAAGCAAAAACAAGCATAATATTTACGTACAATATTTTCTTCTGTGAAACAACAATCTAATAATGCTAAAAAAAGAAAATGAAAAAAATTATTGAGAATTTGCACATATTTTCTAAGCTTACCTTTAGCTTAACACTATTAATATGTCTGATAGGAGCCTTATATGTTTTATATATAAATTATGAAAATGAAGGCAAGATATCAAAAAAACAAAATAATTTTGAACAAGAAATAAAGAATAATATTAGCAAAAATTCAAACTTAATAAATTCTATTGTTAATGAAATTAAACAAAATGAAAAAACATTGTTAGAGATAAAAAACAACATTGTATCTCTTTCAAATAAAAATGAAAGTAGTGATTTGTCTGTAATCAACGATAACATTAAATTATTAAACAAAAATTTTAATTTATTATCTGAGGAAATTAATAAAATCAAAAGCTATAATTTTACATCAATTGAAAATAATGAAAACAAATCAGATTTAATTAATCAAAGTAAAAAAGATATTATAAATCTCATCTTAATAAAATACTCAAATAATACTTCCTTTCAAACAGAGTTAGATTTTTTAAAAGAAATTATAAGTGATAGTGAAGTGAAAAATTTCGAAAAAATTGATTTATTAGCCTCAAGACCCTTTAAAGGATTTGATTACTTAAACGAAATATTCAACACGGAAGCAAGTATTAAGCTTAAAAATTTAATTAATAAAAATCCAAATTCCTTATTTAGTAAAATTATATTTCCATATATGTCAGTATCTCCAACAACAGAAAACAAAATTACTAATAATCTAATTTTAAAAATTCAGAATATTAAAATAGAAATAGAACGAAAAGGCATGGAAAATGCATTAAAACAAATAAAAACTATAAATGATTATGAAGATATCTTTAAAATAACTTTTAATGAAATAAAAAATTATTTAGATTTTAAAAATGAATTACTCAGATTATTGTAATGTATAGATTTGTTTTATTTTCAATACAACTAATATTTCTTTTGATAATTATCAGCTTTGTTTTTACAAACCCTTTTGTAATTTCTTTAGATATATCAAATTTAAAATATTCTTTCTCATCTAATTTTTTTGCAATTGTTTTAATTTTAATCTTATTATCATTTTATCTCATCTTTTATTTTTTATTCAAAACCAGATTATCTCTGAGCCATTACTTTCTAAAAAATAAATATAAAAAACTAGAAAAAGGATATTTTTATTTTGTTGAGGCTATGATAGCAATTTCAAACAAAGATAATAAGAATGCTGTTAAATCACATAAGAAGATGACAAATTATTTAAAAGACGACCCATCATTGTCACTTCTTCTTAGATCTGAAGTATATAAAATTGAGAACAATTATGTACAACTTAAGCAGGTCTATGAATCAATGCTTAAATCAAAAAAAACAGAAACACTAGGCTACAGAGGATTAATGGAGCAAAATCTTAAAGAACAAGATTATCACCATGCCTTTTTATATGGGGAAAAATTATTTAATCTAAATCCTAATATTGAAAAACTTTATGATACTCTAATTTATATCGCGGCAAAAATTAAAAATTGGAATCAAATAATTTTATTAACTGATAAGGCATATTCAAGCAAAATTATTAATAAAAATGTTTTGCAAGAAAATAAATCAATAGGATACTACGAAATTGCAAGTGTGAAATCAGAAAGTGACTATAGTGATGCTATTAAAAATATTGTAAAGGCACTTAATCTAAGAAATAATTTTCCTCCCTTTATAAAACTTCACTTAGAATTAGTTTCTAAGCTAAATAAACCAAATTCACTAAGAAAATTAATAAAAAAATATTGGAATTTAAATCCTAATTATTTAGTTAGATCTATAATTACTAAAATAATCATAGATAACAATATTGGAGATTTAGTATTTATTAATCAAATTATAAAACATAATAGTAGTCATCAGGAGTCAAAAAAATTGTTAATTTATTTTGCTATTCAAAATGAAAAATGGAACATTGCTCGATCAAATATTTCTGGATTAATAGGCTCGAGACCTTCAAGGGAAATATGTTTATTTATGTCTGAAATAGAGCTAGGAGAAAATAGTGATAAGCAGAAAAGTGATTCTTGGATTCTGAGAGCAGAAAATGCATTTTCTGAAAATTTTTGGATTTGTAAATTTACACATAAATCACAAAAAGAATGGAATAGTTTATCAGAAACAGGTCATTTTAATTCTCTTGTTTTATCTGATGCTGAAATGATAGATACATATAATAAATAATATGACTATCAATTTTTTCATAGGATATGATGCAAAAGAAGATATCGCCTATCGCGTATGTAAATATTCTTTATTAAAAAGAGCATCTATAGAAGTAAAAGTAACTTCTCTCAAATTAGAAGAATTAATTTCAAAGAATTTATATACCAGAACTGTTGATCCTTTGGCCTCAACACAATTTACTTATTCACGATTTTTAGTACCAAAATTAATGAATTATAAAGGTTGGGCAGTGTTTTGTGATTGTGATTTTATTTTTTTTGAAGATGTTAAAAAGATTTTTGAAAATCTAGATGATTCTAAAGCAGCTTATTGTGTTAAACATGAATACACGCCTAAAGAAAAACACAAGATGGATGGACAAAAACAATCAATCTATCCTAGAAAAAACTGGTCAAGCCTTATAATTTTTAACTGCTCTCATCCAAGTACGAAAAATTTAACAATAGAGAAGGTTAATACCGAAACAGGCGCATATTTACATCAATTTAAATGGTGTAAAGATAATGAAATTGGTACTTTAGATGAAAGGTGGAACTGGCTAGAAGGCTGGACTTCAAATCATAATAAAAACAAACCATTTGCAGTCCATTATACTAGAGGCGGGCCATGGTTTTCTGAGTGGCAAGATGTTGAGTTTGCAAAAAACTGGCTTGATGAAAGGAATGAGTATTTGGATAAAAAATTTAATTATTAAATTCCGACATTTGATTTATAAAATTTTTATTCATTAAACTTTCTTTATCTAAAATTTTTACACTTTTATACCAAGGAGTTTTATTATTTGGCTGATTCCAATAATGAAATAATGCATGATTAGATGGTTTTATTAAAATAGTTTTTACTCCCAAAGCACCTGCAAGATGAGCTGTGCTATTACTTACTGTTATAAATAGATCAAGACATTTTAAAAAAGCCGCTAAACTATCAAAGTCATTAAAAATATCTATATCTTTATGAGTAATAAGATCAATACTTGTTTCTGATCGAAAATTTAAAATTTCTTTACTTACATCACCGTATTGCAAATTAAAAAAATTACAATTTTTAATAGAAAAAACATTAATAAGATCTTTTAAAGATAGCGATTTTTCATTTGAGTATCTATTTTTAAAACTTCTCCATGAGAAACCTATATTAATTTTTTTATCAAAATTATTTAAAAAAAATCTTATTTCTTCCATTTTATTTTTTTCAACTTTTAAGTAAGGATCAGTAGGAAAATTATTTATATTATTTCTATAAAATTTTCCAAGACTACCTGCATAAAGAATATTCTCAAATTCTTTTAGTTTTCTCTCATTATTTGATATTGTACCTAACTCAACAAATTTATTTTCATAACTTTTGAATGAATTTTTAAATAATCTTAATAATCTTTTATCACATTCTATTTTTATATTAGGCAAATCTTGCAGTATATCTCGATATATAGTTCCATAAAGTATTTCATCACCAACACCTTGTTCTCTCAAAATTAATATTTTTTTATTTTTTTTAATATGTTTTTTTGTAAATAGTTTACTTTGAAGTTTTACAATTGATTCGTTTCTTTCTTCAAATTCTGAGTTTTTTAGTCTCCCATCAAAGTATGACCATGCTTTTTTGTAATCTTGATTTTTTAAATAAATGAAAGAAACAATTTTTTGAATACTACCATCATTTTGATTAAGTTTTAATGCTTTTAATGCATAGTTTTCAGCTAAATTAAGATCATTAATGTCAAAATATGATTTAGCTAAATTGTTAAGTATATAGGAATTATTTGGATTTAACTTTAAAGCTTTTAAATAGTATTTTATTCCTTTCGTATATTTACCTTCTTCTCTATAAAAACCAGCAATGTTATTTAATATTTGATAAGAGGAAGGATCTAAATTAAGAGCTCTTAATAAGTACTTTTCTGCATCTATAGAATTTCTATTTTCATGATATAATCTACCTAAAGAATTTAATGCAGCGACATTATTTTCATCATAAATTAAGACTTCATTAAATATTTTTTTTGCTTTATTAAAATTATTTTCTGCAGAGAAGCACAATCCATATATATTTAGTGCTTTAACATCCTTTTTATTCCTTAATATTAATTGTGCACAAATATTTTTTGATTCTTTAATTCTATTTAATTTTAAAAACACAAAGGCCTTATCTTTAATTACAAAATCCAATTTTTTATCTATTTCTAAAATTTTATTTATTATAATTAATGCATTTTGATATTTTTCTTCTTTTATATCTAGATTATATAAATTAACCATCGCTTTCAAATTATTTTGCTTTTGAATAATAAAATTATAGTTTAACCTGGCTTTCTGATTGAAGTTTAATTCTTGTTCTATTACTGCAATATTATATCTTAAAAGAAGATCATCTTTCCTGTTGTTCAAGATTTTGAGTAATTGTTTGTAAGCAATAATTTTGTTTCCTAATGAAAACTCTTTTAGTAAAGTATTTATTTGTTCGTTCTCTTTCATGCAATAAAAAACCCAGTCTAATGAAAGACTGGGTTTAGTAAATATATATTCGAAAAATTATCTTCTCTGACCAAATAGCTGCAGTAAGAGAATGAAGAGATTTATAAAGTCCAGGTATAGCTTTAAAGCACCCATGAGTGCTTTCTTTGAACCAATTTCCAGAGTATCACCTGCGTAGTACATATTTTTAATATTCTGTGTATCGTATGCAGTAAGGCCTACAAAAACCAGTACACCTATAACTGATATTGCAAATTGTAACGCAGATGAACCTACGAAAATATTTACTACACTAGCAATTATAATACCTATCAAGCCCATAAAAAGAAAACCGCCAAGTTTGGTTAGGTCTCTCTTAGTTGTGTAACCATACAAACTCATTGCACCAAATGTTCCAGCTGTGATAAAAAATACTCTAGCAATTGAAGTCTGTGTAAATTCAATAAACACCGATGCTAAAGAAAGCCCCATTATACTGGCAAACAACCAAAATGTAACTTGTGCGCTAGAAACTGACATTTTATTGATTCTTGCACTCAAATAAAATACAAACGCTAATGGTGCTAACATAACTATCCATTTTAACGGTGAACCAAAAAGTAATGCGCCTACCTGTGTAACTCCAATTATTTGTCCCATTTCATTTGTAACTATAGATGCCTTACCAAAAAAATAAGCAATAAAACCTGTAAGTAATAGGCCAATTGTCATATAATTGTAGACCTTAAGCATATAAGCTCGTAAGCCCTCATCAATTGCTGACTGATCAACTGTTTTAGTAAATGATCTTTGATTAAAGTCTAAAGCCATAAATTCTCCTTTTATTATATACTAATATCGCTATAAATCTGTTAATTTCAAGGCATTTTAAAAAAATAGTATGAAGTATAGAAAATTAGGAAACACAAATATTAATGTCAGCGTCATTTGTTTAGGAACAATGACTTTTGGAGAACAAAATACACAAGACGAAGGTTTTGAACAAATGGATTATGCTTTAGACAGGGGTATAAATTTTTTTGATACTGCCGAATTATATGCTGTAATGCCAAGAAAAGAAACTTATGGAAAAACAGAAGAAATTATTGGTAATTGGTTCAGGGAACGCAAAAATAGAGATAAAATTATTTTAGCATCTAAAATTGCTTCTAAGGGAGACCCAGGAGATATTTACTGGATTAGAGATGGTTCTGATAAGCTTAATTTTAATAAAAAGAACATGAATGAAGCAATTGATGGAAGTTTAAAAAGATTAAAAACTGATTACATTGACCTCTATCAACTTCATTGGCCTGAGAGGAAAGTTCCAAAGTTTGGAATTTTAGATTTTAAATATGATCCTAACGATGAATGGGTCCAAATAGAAGAAGTTCTTCATAATTTAAATACATTAGTAAAAGCTGGTAAAGTAAGACATGTTGGATTATCTAATGAGACACCTTGGGGAGTGATGAAATATTTGCAAATCTCAAAAGAAAAAAAACTACCAAGGATGGTTTCAATACAAAACGTCTACAGTCTAGTAAATAGAGTTTTTGATGTTGCAAATTCGGAAGTTTCAATAAGAGAGGAATGCGGTTTGCTAGCATATTCTCCACTAGCAGGAGGTAGATTAAGCGGAAAATATATTGGTAACAAGAAACCACAAAATGCAAGATATACTTTATGGCCAAAAAGATTCAGTCGACATCATACTAAAAGAGGTGAAGTTGCGATTGAAAAATATTTTAAATTAGCAAAAGAACTAGGTATTGCACCTGCAACTTTTGCTAATGCCTTTGTTAATGACAGACCATTTGTTACAAGCAATATTATCGGAGCTACTACTATGGAACAATTAAAAGAAAACATTGACAGTATAGAAGTAACTCTTTCAAAAGAAATTTTAGATCAAATTGAGGATATTCATTTATCTGATCCAAATCCTTGTGTTTAATTAAAGTTTAGATTTTTATTTTAATTAACAAACTTTTAACATCTTTCACATAATTTCTATCCCATAAATAAACATTGAGTAATGAATAATATAATTGATATATAGGCTCATAATTATAATATTCCTTATCTATTGGAATAATGTCATTATATTTTTCGATAAAATTCTTTTTTATAAAATCTGGGTTAAACCATCTTAAATAAGCTATTTCTAGTTCATTATGTCCGTAGAATGTTCCAGGATCAATAAATCCAGCAAATTTTTTATCATTAAACAAAATATTTCCTTCCCATAAATCACCATGCAGTAACGATGGTGACGGATTTTTTGGAATAAAGCTTCCTAATTTTTTTAATAATAATTCAATTTTTTTGTTAATTTTGAGGTCCATTGGTTCGTATTTATTAATCAACTCATAAATATACGCTAGCCTATAATCTCTGTAGAAATCTACCCAATTATTACTTTTTTTATTTATTTGTTTTAATCCACCTATTTGAGTGTCAAAATCAAAACCATATTTATTATCTTTTTTTTCATGAATTGAAATAATTGCATTCAAGAAATCTTCCTTAGTTTCCTTTGGTAGTTTCTTATTATTATCTATAAAAGACATTACTAAAAAATTATTGTCTTTGTTTTGCACAACTGGAAAAAATTTTATTTTATTTTTTTGAAAAAACATTAAATTTTTAGTCTCTGATTTTATAGCATTAAATTTTGTATTTTTTTCTCTATAGAATTTTACAACATACTTATTACTGTCATTTGTAAAAATTTTAATACAATTAATTCCAAAGGAGTCTGATAAATACTCGCTTCCTATAATTTTTTTATTATTTAACAATTTTTCTATGCTAATAATATTGTCTTTATTAATCATTTATGATGTTTTCTAAACTAAATTTTCAATATTTAATCTCATATTTAGGTTTAATTCCATTTATATTAATAATATTTAATAAATATTTTATACTTCAAGTAAATGAAGAAAAATCCCAAGATTTTACAATATATTATACTCTTTTAATTTTTGTATTTATTGGCGCAATCAATTGGAACCTTAAAGAAAGAATAAATAATCTTACTGTAATTTATGGTTTTATACCAAGTTTTTTGTCTGCTATAATTATAATTTTTAATTTATTAAACTATAGTATCATCGTTATATTCTCAATCTTGATACTCTTAATATGTTTTCAATTAGTACTGGATTATTTTTTTGTTTATTTAAACACAGCTGATAAAAAGCCTTTTTATTTATTAAGACTACCATTATCAATTTTAATCTCATTGAGTTTATTTATAATCATATTGTAGATTTTACAGATCCAATTTTTATCTTTGCATGGTTTAGTAAATTAAAATTATATTTCTTTTTAAATTCATAAAGCTCTTTATTGTTCATTACTTTAAATTTTTTAAATATGTTAAATATAAGTGAAGGTATAGCCCGTTCATTACCATCACTTACTTTAATTACACCACTTATTTCTTTTTTTAAGTCAATAAATAAAAAAACTCCCTCAGCTCCACCCTTACAAAATAAATTTTTATTTGAAATTTTCATTAAATCACTATCTAAACTATCTGAGCCACCAATATATTTAGGATTACTAATAATTGAGTTAATTAGTATTTTAGTTTCATAAGATTTAGTAAATTCATTCTTATAACTTTTAATTAGGTTGTTAAGCAATTTATTGATATCACATATTCTAAATGAATATTGAGGTGCACTGCATCCATCTACTGCAAAATATTTTTTTTTAATTTTATTTTCAGAGAACATTTCAAAAATTTTTCTAATTTCAATCTGATGTGGATGACTAAATTTAAGATAGTTTTTTATATCATGGTTATTAGCTCTACATGAAGAAATCATGGCTAAATGTTTACCGGCACAATTATTATGCAATTGATTTATTTTTTTATTAGATCGCATTAGTTTCTCTGAAGCAAAAGGATTTAATGGATTATGAGATCCACATTTTAAAACTGATTTATTTATATTAACTTTGCCTAACCAATTCTCTAATTCTTTCAAATGAAAATCTTCTCCTCTATGAGATGCACAACTTAGGGCAATCATTTTTTTACTAAGATTAAATTTTTTAATAGCATTTGAAGATACAAAAGGTATAGCTTGAAATATTTTAACAGATGACCTGGGAAAGATAAAATCATTCTCATTGCCAGTTGTTAGTAATGTTTTATTTTTGTTGTTCTTAATTAGTACTTTTATTTCATGAGTACTCTCTGTAAAGTTACCTCTGATAAATACTGTTTTTAATTTTTTCACTTGTCAATTATAGAACAAGTATTGTTAAATTACTTAAAAAAAGATTTAATGAATGTAAACAGATTCAAAAAAGATCCATATTTTCCAAAAAATATTACATCTTTTTCTGTAATTGTTAAGCATACACAACCTTCATTTTTACAAGCGATAGGCGTGTGTTTAATTTTTTGATCGTTTATTTGAATATCTCCAGTTTTATACTTTCCATACTCATCACAGAAGCTGCCGTTAAGAACGAGAATGTATTCTTTCCCACCATGTGAGTGAAGAGGAACAGATGAACCTGGATCCATCTTAATTAGTTTTAATTCATCATTATCATTAATGTCTGGAGAAAATTCACTTAATCCGTTGTAGACTTGTTTCCAATTTATGTCTTCAAGAGGTCCTACAATTTTTGAAATTGGGCTACTAAAATCACTTTTTGACGAAATTTCAATATCTCTATTAACTAGGCAATCTTTGTAGTTAAAATTGACTACAGGAGAACCTTTGGATTCAAACAGAGTATCACCTAGCATACCCTCAAAAGTTCTGTTTAAACTAGATGCCTTGGCGTTTAAATATAAGTAAGTCGAAGCAAAAATTGATTTAGCTGGACCAAGCGATCCTGATGCGAAATCGAAGATTAATTGATTTTTTACTAACGTTCCATTCATAATAGTCTCTGCATTTTTATTAAAATATGCCTTATTCTTGATTTAACTGTACCTAGAGGAATTTCAAGTTCTTCAGCTATTTTTTTATGACTTTTATTATCAAAAAAATTCATTTTTATTATCTCCCTTTGATCTTTACTTAGCTCTTGATTAATTTTGCTGATTTGGTCACTTATTTCACTTAAATTTATTTTATCACTCTGATTGCCAAGATATAGAAACTCTCTTATGTCATCTGCACTAGTGTTTTTGTTGGCTTTTTTCCTTAATAAATCGATCTTTTTATTTCTTGCTATAGTATATATCCAGGTAGAAGCAGCTGATTTAGAATGGTCATATTGTGATGATTTTGACCAAACGATGCTAAGAACTTCTTGTGTTAATTCCTCAGCATTTTCATTAGATAGACGATTTTGAAGAAAATAAGCCTTTAATTTGGGCGCTATAAAATCAAATAACATAGAAAATGCAATTTCGTCGCGGTCATCTCTAATTTTGACCATTAAATTTGATAATTCTGATTTATTCATATTATTATTAGTTCAATTACTAGCTTTATCCCTCTTAACTATTTGTGTAAGATATACTAAAAGGAAAATTAGATGAAAATATTTTTAGGACTTTTTTTCTCACTCTGCATTTTTTCCTCATTTCAAGCTGTTTCTCTTGAAAAAGGTAAGTGGAATTTTGTAAAAACTGATGAATATTGTTATATTGGAAGTCTAGCAATAGAAACCGATCTTCCTCCTGAAAAAAATAGAGGAGAATATTATATTTTGGTTTATAAAAATATTGGTAATCCAGAAACGATAGTCCAGATTGAGGCAGGATACGATTATAAAATAGGTCCTGATATTAATGTAACTATAGATAAAGGAAATTATATTTTTTACACAACAGAAGATTCACCAAGCGCTGCTTGGACATCTGAAGATAACAAAGTTATTTTCGCAATGAAAAAAGGATTAAAACTTATTGTTAATGGTGTATCATCACGTGGAACTATTACCAATGATACTTATACATTAAATGGATTTACAACTTCATATAACAAATTAGTTGAAGACTGTTGATGTCTTTTAAAAAGATAGTTTTAGCCTATTCAGGTGGCTTAGATACTAGTGTAATACTCAAATGGTTACAGAATAAATATAACTGCCCAATTGTTACTTTCACAGCAGACATTGGTCAGGGTGAGGAATTAAGTCCAGTAGAAGAAAAAGCAAAAAGTCTTGGTGTAAAAGAAATTTTTATAGAAAATTTACAAGAAGAATTTGTTAAAGATTATGTTTTTCCAATGTTCAGAGCTAATACTATTTATGAAGGTCAATATTTATTAGGCACAGCTATTGCTAGACCTTTAATAGCAAAGAGACAGATAGAAATTGCTAGAGAAGTTGGGGCTGATGCTGTTGCTCATGGAGCTACAGGAAAAGGAAATGATCAAGTAAGATTTGAACTTGGTTATTATGCAAATAATCCTGATATCAAGGTAGTGGCACCCTGGAGAGACTGGGAATTTGAAAGTAGGATGGATTTAATTAATTTTGCTGAAAAACACCAAATTTCATTCAATAAAGATAAAATCGGAGAACCTCCGTTTAGTACAGACTCAAATTTACTCCATACTTCTTCTGAAGGTAAAATTTTAGAAGATCCATGGATTGAACCACCCGAGTATGTATTTACAAGAACTAAAAGTATTGAAGATGCATCTGATACACCTGAAACAATTGTATTGGGATTTGAAAAAGGTGATCCAGTATTATTGAATGGTAAAAAATTAAAACCTCATGTGATTCTTAAAAATCTAAATGTAATAGCAGGGAAACACGGTATTGGCAGAATAGATATTGTTGAGAATAGATTTGTTGGGATAAAATCAAGGGGTGTATATGAAACTCCAGGTGGAACAATTATATTAACTGCTCATAGAGCTATAGAAAGCATAACTATTGATAAAGGAGAGGCTCACCTAAAAGATGAAATAATGCCAAAGTATGCAGAAGCAATTTATAACGGACTATGGTTTTCATCTGAAAGAAAAGCTATGCAGAACTTAATAGATTTAACACAACAAAATGTTAATGGAGAAGTAAAAATTAAATTGTATAAAGGTAATGTAATTATATTAGGAAGAAAATCAGAAAACTCATTGTATGATACTAGTTTAGTTTCTTTTGATGAAAAAGGTCAATATGACCAAAAAGATGCAGAAGGATTTATAAAAATAAATTCACTTAGATTAAAAAAATCAAAAAATTTATAATTATGGGCTATGGTGATGATCTTTTAATTACATCTTTTGCTTCAAAAATAAAACAAAAATATCCTGACAGACAAATAGTTATTGGAAAAGTCTCTGCAAAAAAGGCTTACCACTCAATAGTTTATGAAAATAATCCTAATATTTCAGATTGTAGAAATTTAGATCCAAAAAAACCTATCCATGTAATAGATTATCACCCAGGTAACAGACCATATATAGATTATTCAAAATCTACCAATACACATTACATCTGGAATGAAAGATTTAAGCCTGTAGCTGGTGAATTATATTTTAATGAAAATGAGTTATCTAATGCTGATAGAATTATTAAAGAATCAAAAATATTTTGGAAAAAAAATAATGACAGAGATTATAATAAAATTATTTTTATGGAAACTTCTTCAACAAAAGTAAATGATAAAAACTTTAGTATAAAGCATAAAAATAAAGATTGGGGTTACCATAATTGGCAAGCCTTAGTAAATAATATTAAAAGAGATTACTTAATTATTCATTCTGTACATGGAGAAACAAAAAAATTTAATGGTGTTTTTTCCCCATCAAATTTAGATTTTCGTTTAGCTTGTGCAATAATGAAAAAATGTGACTTTTATGTAGGTCCTGAAGGTGGTTTTGGGCATGTAGCAGCAGCTTTAAACAAAAAAGCTGTATTATATTTTGGCGGTTGGATATCACCAGATATTATAGGTTATGATTTTCATGAAAACATCTATTTTGAACATAAACAATCACCATGTGGTAGTTATAGAAATATCTGTAATCATTGCTCAGAAGCAAGAGAAAAAATTACCGTAGATATTTTTGAAAGAAAAATTAGATCAATATAGTATTTTATTTAAAATTATTTTTAAAAGCTATTGTCGTATTTCTTAACAAACAAGCAATTGTCATAGGACCAACTCCACCAGGAACAGGTGTTATAGCTGATGCTTTTAATTTTCCTTCATCAAAATTTACATCACCAACTAGTTTATTTTTAGTTTCACCATTAACTTTTAGTTGAATACGATTTATACCAACATCTATAACTATGGCACCTTCTTTAATCCAATCTCCTCTGACAATCTCAGCTTTCCCTACAGCAGCAATCAATATATCAGCTTTATTACAAATATTTGGTAAATCTCTTGTTTTTGAATGCGCAATGGTCACAGTACATGACTCTTTTAATAATAATTGAGCCATTGGTTTTCCCACAATATTTGATCTCCCAATTACAACAGCGTTTTTACCTTTTAAATCAATGTCAAGGCTTTTAAGCATATGTAAACATCCATAAGGTGTGCAAGGTATAAGTAAATTTTCATCATTTGTTGCGCTAATTGATAAATTACCAACATTTAAAGGATGAAAACCATCAGCGTCTTTATTTGGATTAATTGTATCAAGTATAAATTGTTCGTTAATATGATTTGGTAGTGGTAATTGAACTAGTATCCCATTTACGTTATCTTGATTATTAAGCTTTTTAATTATTTCTATTAATTCTTTTTCAGATATATTTTCATCTAAATGATGATCAATTACCTCAATCCCCACTTCTAGCGCACTTTTGGTTTTTGCTTTTACATAAACACTACTTGCAGCAACATTGCCAACTTGAATAACAGCCAGACCTGGAACTTGATTATGTTTTTTATTTAATTCAATAATTTCTTTTTTTAATCTATCTTTAAGATTCTGAGCTATTAATTTTCCATCAATTATTTTTGACATTTTTACCTAGGCCAATATTCAATTAAAAGACTTTTTATAAACCAAAGAGCAAGATAGACAACTATTGGAGATAAATCTATTGAACCAAATATGGGTAAATATTTTCTTACAAAATTAAGGCTAGGTTCACATAATCTATACATTGCATCCATCAAGGTATAAACAAATCGATTATTAGTATTTATTATATTAAAATTAATTAACCATGTTGATATAATATAAATAACAAGAATGAATTGAAACAAGTTTATAATTTGAATTAATAATCCTAGTAATGAGCTCATGTTTCAAATAAGTTAATTTGGTAATCTAATTTAGCTATTAAAGCAAAACAAAAAAAGCGGTTTGTATAAAACCGCTTTTAATAGTTTAAAAAAAAATTACATAGAAATATCTCTACCAAACCACCTTTTGGTGATTTCTGCAGTAGTGCCATCCTTGGACATTTCAGAAATTACCGCATTCCACATTTCTAATATTTCTGCATCTTCTTTTCTTACGGCGCCACCAACACCATCACCGAACACGCCTCCAGAAAAAGTAGGGCCAGTGAAAGCAACATCTACACCGCCATCAGATTCCATAAAATCAATTATAGAACCAACATCAGCTAAAATTGCATCGCATCTTCCGGCTGCAAGATCAATATTATGATCATCAACTGCTTGATAGAGCTTTACATCAACAGCACCGGACATATGTTTTTCTAAAAAATTTTGATGTATAGTCGATGATTGAACACATACCGTCATACCATCCATTGCTGCTATTAATTGACCAATAGCTGCCTGTTCTTTTCCACCAGCATTATTCAAATTTACCTTTGCCATACCTGCGATATTTAGATCTGCCAGTCCACTATCTTTTAAAACAGCGAATCTTGCACCATCAGTCATATAACCATTTGTAAAGTTAACCTTTTCTTTTCTTTCTTCGGTAATAGACATTCCTGCAATTATGATATCATATTTACCTTGAAGAAGAGCTGGAATTATACCATCCCAGTCTTGAGTAACCCACTCACAAGTAACACCCATTCTATCACAAGCTTCGTTGCCAAAATCAATTTCAGCACCCTCAAGTTCACCTGCGGAATTTAGATTATTCCATGGTGGGTATGCTCCCTCTGTTCCAATCTTAATTGTTTGGGAATTTGCAAAAGAAGCAAAACCCAAAGTACTTAGAGACAAAATAATTAATAAAAATTTTTTCACGTTTCCTCCTTAAAGAAGTCATTACAAATTATGTTGTGACCATATAAGTTAAATAGAAAAAAATAAAATAAATATTGATACAACTTTATTTTTTTCTTGCTGAAAATATCAAGAAAACTGTGACAATTGCCAATATTGTGAATGGGAATAGCCAAAGAAATAAGTTTTTAAAATTAATCAAAGGCCTAAAAAGGATATATTCACCGTATCTTTCAACAAGAAATTTTTTAATCTCTGACTCTGTTTTACCTTCATGAAATTTTTGTTTTACAAGCTTTTTTATGTCAATAGAAAAATCTGCGTCTGAGTCATAAATGCTTTGATTCTGACAAGTCATGCAACGTAGCTCTAATGTGAGTTTTTTAACTTTGTCATTAACATTTTCATTCCCATGCACGCCAGATGTCAAAATAAAAATTAAAAATAAATTTTTTAAAATTAATTTACAAGCGTGGTTGAATTTCATCTTTTATTATTTTATCAGTTAAAGGTCCCATATATTTATAAACAATTTTACCTTTTTCATTTATAAGAAATGTTTCGGGCAGTCCAAAGACACCAAAATCTAAAGCAATTAAGCCATCTTTATCAACACCAACAAATGTGTAAGGATTTCCTTCATCCTTGAGATAGTTTTTTGCATCTTTTGCAGCATCTTTATGATTAAAGCCTAATATATATAAATCAGGATATTGCTCTGCCAATTCAAAAAACAACGGATGCTCTACTTTACATGGTGTACACCATGAGGCAAAAAAATTAATTATAATTTTTTTATTTCTCAAATCATTATCAGTTAAAATAATCTCATTATCAAACAAAGATTTACTAGTAAAAGATGGAAGATTTTTATTTAATAACGCACTTGGCGGCTTATTAGGATCTTTGTTACCAATTATATAAAATAATGTAAATAAGCATATTATAAAAAGTATAATAAGTGGCGAAATAACAATTATTCGTTTCATCTTTTTGTTGCTCCTATAAAGCCTGAGTAAATCATAATTATAACCCCTAACCAAATAAAACTTACAAAAGGATTAATATAAACTTTAATGAACCATTCATTATTTTTTTGTTCACCTACTATAAAGTAAACATCTCTGAACCATTGATGTAATATACCTGCTTCTGTGGTTATTATTTTGGAGGTTGGATAATAATTTTTACCAGCTTTTATTGTTGATAAAACCCTATCTTTATCAGTGATAACAAAGTTTATTCTTAGAGCTTGATAATTTTTTTCATTTGATGTTTCAACATTCTCAAAAATAATTTTGTTATTTTTAATTTTGAATTCATCACCCTGTTTTAAGTTATACTGATATTCATTTTTAAATACACTTGAACAGGTAATGCCTATAATTGCAATTCCTACACCAATGTGTGCAATATGTGAGTTAATTTTCTTAAAAAAGTTAAAATTTAATTTCAATTTATATGATAAGATTATAGCTAAAAAAGAAGCTATAATAATCCAAAAGCCTAAAATTAAGCCCAGAATTCCCCATGGATTAAAAATAGTAAAATAAGAATAAAATAATACTAACAAGCTAATTAAAATAAATCCAATAACATAATATCTATAATTTTTGATTTTATTAGTTTGCCACGAAAGAACTGGAGCAATACTCATCAGTAAAAAACCTGGTATCATAATTGGTATTACAGTTGAGTTAAAGTAAGGCCCCCCGACTGATATTCTCTCATTAGTTATCACCTCAACTATTATTGGGTAAATTGTTCCAAGTAATATAGTTAATGTGGTTACAATCATTAAAACATTGTTTATTACTAAAGCAGAAACTTTATTAATGAATAATAAATTTATCTTTCCAGAATTGTCAGGACTTTTTAGTAAAAAAATTAAGAAACCAAATCCAGTAATTAAAAAAAAGATTAATAAAATAAACAAACCTCTCGAAGCATCAGCCGCAAAAGAGTGTACACTTGTTAATATTCCAGATCTGACTAGAAAAGTTCCAAATATACTTAAAGAAAAACATAAAATAGATAAAAATATTATCCATTTTTTTAAAATCTGCTCACCTTTAATCATAAGAAGTGAGTGAACAAGCGCCAACCCTGCAATCCAAGGCATTAATGAAATATTTTCTACTGGATCCCAAAACCACCATCCACCCCATCCTAATTCATAGTAAGCCCAATATGATCCTAGAGCTATTCCCCCGGTCAAGAATGTCCAGCTAATTAGGGACCATTTTTTTGCTAAATATAACCACTCATTATTTTTTTCTTTTTGTAACAATCCAGCAATAGCCAGACTAAATATTATTGAATACCCAACATATCCTGCATAAAGTACAGGGGGATGAATTGCCAAACCTGGATCTTGCAGAATAGGATTAAGTCCTAAGCCTTCATCAACAATTACAGAATTGATCAGAAATGGATTGGAAGTTAAAATTATAAATAAAGAAAATAAGATGTGTAAAGATGTTTGTATTAAAAGTGTTTGTTTTTTAAGTTTATCATCAATTTTTTTTGAAAAAGAAAAAAAAAATGCATAAATTGATAAAATTGAAATCCATAACAACATAGAACCTTCATGATTTCCCCATGTACCTGAAATTTTGTAAATCATGGGTTTTTGTGAATGGGAGTTTTGAAACACATTGAAATTATTAAAGTCAGAAGTTACGTAAGCTACCATCAGTGAAAAAAAAGAAGTTAATGTTAAAATAGCAGATATTCGGATTAAAAAATTAAATCTAACTATACTTAAGTTAATTAAAGGAATTGAAGATAGCAAAAAAAGGTTTAATACCAAGCTTATAAACAAAGCCAGAAAACCTATAAGGGAACTCATTAGTAATTTTTATTCCAATAACCTGATTCTTCTAATTCATTTTTAATTGAAGCAGGCATATAATTTTCATCATGTTTTGCAAATACACTTGTAGCTTTAAAAATATTTTGTTTTAGCATGTGTCCTTCAATAACTGCACCTTGTCCTTCTCTAAATAAGTCGGGTAAAATACCATTATAAATAACTTTAATTGAGTGATTATTATCAGTAATATTAAAATTAAATAAACTTGAAGATACTTTTACAAATGTATCTTTTTCGACAAAACCACCGATCCTAATATTTTTATTGTTTGTATCTTTGTTAATTATTTCTGATGGTGTGTAAAAATAGGATATATTTTCTTTTGAATTAAGTAGAATAAGCACGATCGCTATAGAGACCATAAGTAAAGAAAATATTATTAGTAATAACCTTTGAAATCGTTGAGACATTATTTTTTTGTTTTTGTAAATTTTAAATAACTAATAATTAGTAGCAAAATTAACAAAAGCAAAGCTGAAATATACGCACTAAAAATAAACCAAAAATACATATTATTGTAATAACAAAATTATTTTATTAAAGATATCTATTCAACTGGACTAATAGTCACAAATAATTAAAGATTATTTTTTCTGTTATGTATTTCAGTCTTTATTCTAAATATAGCTATGCAAATACCAATAAATACGAAAGCAAATGTCATTAAAATTAAAGGCACCATCATTGAAGGATCTATGCTAGGTTTTGAAAGTTTGCTTATGGTTGCGGGTTGGTGTAATGTATTCCACCAATCCACAGAAAATTTAACAATTGGTAAATTAATAGAACCTATTAAAATAAATATTGCTGTGACTTTTTCTCTAACTATCCTGTTTTCAAAAGATAGATTTATAAATATTATTATTAAATAAACTACAAATAATACCGCTACTGAAGTTAGCCTAGCGTCCCACACCCACCAAGTACCCCACATTGGTTTTCCCCAAAGTGATCCACTAATTATACAAATCAGAGTAAATGTAGCACCGATTGGAGCGACAGCACTGTTTACAATATAGCCAAATGGCATTCTAAATGCCAATGCCAAAATACTGTAGATTGACATTATGAAGTATGTCATGAGAGATAACCATGCACTAGGAACATGGACGTACATAATTCTTACTGTAGACCCTTGCTGATAATCATTTGGTGAAAAGTAGAAAGAAAAAATTAATCCTAAAAAAAGAAAAATTACCGATAAATATAATAGAGGTTTTATTAAAGTATCTGAAAAATTGTTAAATTTATAAGGATTAATTAGGAATTTCATCTTAATTATTTTGTAAAGCTAATTTTATACAAGCACCACTTGCCCAAGGATTTACTGAAAATAAAATTAACAATATACCAATTAGTATATTTATAAGAGAATTAAAGCTTTCTTCTAAATTAATTATGCCTATTGAAAAAATTATCACTGGAATACTGAAAATCATAACTATTACACTGCCTAACAAATAGTTCCTTTGGTTCAAAAGATTCATTGATGCCGATATTGATCCTAAACAAGATAAAATTAGAGAACCTAAAACAAAACTTAATAATAAATTATATACTTTATCAAAAGAAATATTCAGTATTATACAAGCAATTGGTATTGATACTAAAAAAGGAATTTGCACATAAATAAAATGTGAAATTGTTTTTAAAATAGCTATAAATTCAAAACTCATTCCATGTAAATGTAGAATTAGCAGGTTATGACTATCAAAATCATCTTTATAAAATTTTCTTAAAGAAAGTGTTGAGCTTAGTAATAACAATGTCCATACAATCCCTACAGCCAATTTAGATAATGTTTCGTTATCAGGGCCTATTGAAAAAATAAAAATAAAAATAGAAATAAAAAAGAATGTTATATTTGTAAGTATATCATGAAATCCACTAAGGTTAAGCTTATACTCTCTATAAAAAAAATTTATAATTTTTTTTGCAAATTCAAACATCTATAATTTTATTTCCTCGTATTTACTGAATTTGATATCTTGATGTGAACTAAATAAGACAGAACCTTCATTTTTACAATGCTCTTCAAATGTTTGTCTAATGATATCAATAGAATCTAGATCTAAATTTGTAAATGGCTCATCAAGAAGCCAATATTTTTTATTTTCAATGATTAGTCTTAGTAATTCTAATTTTTTAATCTCACCTAGTGACAGTGTACTTACTTTTTTATTTTTATAATTATTGAGTTTTAATATTGTTAGAACATTTCGTATTTTTTCATAATCAATTTTTGATATAGATATTTTTTTCCATATTTTTATATTTTCTTCTATTGTTAATTGTTTAAGACTCGTGGGCCTATCACCAATGTAAGTAATGTTATTATAAAAATCATATATTGTTTTTGGTAAAATTTTACCCTTCCAATAAATAGATCCAGAGGATGGTTCTAATAAGTAAAGTATAGTTTTGATCAACGATGTCTTCCCAGAACCATTCTTTCCTTTTAAAATTAATACTCTGCCCGAACCTAAAGTAAAACTAATATTTTCAAAAATTTTTGTATTCAATCTGTTAAGAGAAACATTTTGTAAAATTAGCATAATTATTTGTCTAAATAATATTTTGATTTAAACAATAAAAAACGGGGTTTGACCCCCGTTTTCTTTTTTGTAAAAAAGATAAGAAAAAGAAAACTTTAAAAAGTTTTCTCGAAAAAACAAAGTTTTACTATCTTCTTTTTTTCTTTTTAGCAGCTTTTTTCTTTTTCTTCTTTGGAGCTGCTTTTTTCTTTTTCTTAGGAGCAGCTTTTTTCTTTTTCTTTGGAGCTGCTTTCTTTTTCTTCTTAGCCATAAAATACTCCTTGTATTTTGTTACCCCGGAGGAACCTACCCCCAATATCACTCAAAAGTGATAATCATTAAAGGCTAAACATTTATTCCCAAAACTTACGCTTAAAGTCAACAATATACCCATCAATTTGAAAACACTCAAAAAAAATTTTATTAAAAAAAATTTTTTGAATTAAAACTATTTTAATTTGAAATTCTCTTTTTTTTGGCAGATTTCTAATAATAAATTAAGATTTTCCTATACAAAAAATTATGTTCGTACTATTTGTATTAATATAAATAGAGACTTTATTTACATGAAAAATATAAATTCTTTTAATTCTGAACAAAATTTAACGATTGATAATCAAAGTTATAAGTATTTTGATTTGAAACTGGTTGCTAGTCAATTTAATGTTGAGCTTTCAGAAATACCAATTTCAATCAAGATTATTATAGAGAATCTCCTTCGAAATGAAGATGGAGATAACATAAATAAAGAACTTATTTCTTCTGTATTTAAATCTTTAAAAGATAAAAAAAATAATAAATCTATAGAAATTGCTTTTTTCCCAACTAGAGTTTTAATGCAAGATTTTACAGGTGTACCAGCTGTGGCAGATTTAGCAGCTATGCGAAATGCTCTAAAAAAAAGAGGTTTTGAGCCAAAAATAATTAACCCTCTTTCAAGAGTAGATTTGGTGATTGATCACTCAGTAATGGTTGATAGCTACAAAGACAAAAATTCATTAATCCATAATGTAGCAAAAGAGTTTGAAAGAAATAAAGAGAGATATGAGTTTTTAAAATGGGGTCAAAATTCATTTGATAATTTCTATCTTGTTCCACCAGGTGCTGGAATATGTCATCAAGTTAATTTAGAAAATATTGCTAAAACTATATGGATAAAGGAACACAATAATCAAAAATTTATTTTTCCTGACTCAGTAGTTGGAACTGATAGCCACACAACAATGGTTAATGCATTGTCTGTACTTGGGTGGGGTGTTGGGGGAATAGAGGCTGAAGCAGCTATGTTAGGCCAACCAATTTCTATGAATATCCCTGAAGTAGTTGGTTTTCAGTTGGACGGCATATTAAAAGAGGGAATTACTGCTACAGATTTAGTATTGACTATAACTAAAATTTTAAGAGATAACGGTGTAGTTGGAAAATTTGTAGAATTTTTTGGCACTGGTTTATCAAATTTATCTCTTGCTGATAGAGCTACCATTGCAAATATGGCACCAGAATATGGAGCTACATGTGGCTTTTTTCCAACTGACCAGGAAACAATTAATTACCTCAGATTAACTGGTAAAGATGAGCACCATTTAAATATAATAACAGAGTATACTAAGAAACAATCTATGTGGATTGATCAAAACTACAATCCGCATTTTGATCAAAAAATCTATTTAAGTCTAGATACAATAGAACCTTCAATTGCTGGACCTAAAAGACCCCAAGATAAAATTTTATTACAGAATGTGCCATCAGAATTTAGAAAAATTGATGATTTACTCACTGTAGATAAAAAACTTAATACTGGTGATATTGTAATTGCAGCTATTACAAGTTGTACCAATACATCAAATCCTAGTGTAATGATAGCAGCCGGATTAGTAGCTAAAAAAGCAATAGAGAATAACTTAGAAGTAAAAAAATGGGTTAAAACAAGCTTAGCACCAGGTAGTAAAGTTGTAAGCGATTATTTAAATCAAGCCGATTTGACAAAATATCTAAATCTATTAGGCTTTAACACAGTTGGTTATGGTTGTACAACTTGTATAGGAAATTCAGGACCATTAGATGAATGGATCTCAAATGAAATAAAAGCAAATAATTTAACAGTTTGCTCTGTGTTATCTGGAAATAGAAATTTTGAAGGAAGGGTCCACCAAGATGTTAAAGCTAATTTTCTTGCCTCTCCACCATTAGTTGTAGCATATGCATTAGCAGGCAACATCAATATAAATTTAACTTCACAACCTCTAGGAAAAAACCAACAAGGAAAAGATATTTTCCTAAAAGATATTTGGCCAACAAACAAAGAAATAAATCAAATATTAAACACATCTTTAACACCTAAAATGTTTAAAAAAAGATATGAAGAAATTTATGAAGGAGATGAAAATTGGAAATCTATTTCAAGCAATAATGATATGACATATGGCTGGAATGACACTAGTACATATATAAAACATCCACCATTTTTTAATGATGAAAATAATATTGATCTTTATGATATAAATAATGCAAGAATCTTAGCTCTTTTAGGTGATAGTGTAACCACGGATCATATTTCACCAGCAGGAAATATAAAAGATGATAGTCCTGCAGGAACTTATTTGAATGAAAGACAGGTAAGTTCAAACAATTTTAATTCCTATGGTTCAAGAAGAGGTAATCATGAAATAATGATGAGAGGAACATTTGCAAATGTAAGAATAAGAAATGAAATACTTCCTGGAACTGAAGGAGGCTTTACCAAATCATTTGTATCAAATAAAAAAATGTCTATCTATGATGCCTCTCAAGAATATATTAAAAATAATGTAGATACAGTCATTATTGCTGGCAAAGAATATGGAACTGGCTCTTCAAGAGATTGGGCAGCTAAAGGTACAAAATTACTTGGTGTAAAAGCAGTAATTGCTGAAAGTTTTGAGAGAATACATAGGTCAAATCTAATCGGTATGGGCGTCTTGCCTCTAGAATTTTTAGATGATCTTAATAGGGAAAAACTAAATATTAAAGGTGATGAATTAATATCAATCAAGGGGATTGTTGATTTAAAACCTAATAAAGTTTTAGAGTGTCAGTTATTAGGTCTAAATGTTAATCTAATCAATTTGTTATGTAGAATAGATACAAACAAAGAACTCGAATATTATAAAGCAGGAGGAATACTTAATTTTGTTTTAAATGAAATTATTTCTAATGCTGCATAAAATAAATGACTAAATTCATAGATAATTTGTCAGCTATTCTTGGCCCCACCAATACAGGTAAAACTTTTCTAGCTTTTGAAAAACTATTTTCCTATTCATCTGGAATGTTTGGCTTTCCGTTAAGACTTCTTGCAAGAGAAAATTATGACAAAGCTGTTAAAAAGGTTGGAATAAATCATGTGGCGTTAATTACAGGAGAAGAAAAAATAATCCCAAATGAAGCAAAATATTTTTTTTGTACTGTAGAGTCAATGCCTACTGAAAAAAGTGTAGATTGTGTTGTAATTGATGAAGTTCAACTTTCTGCTGATTATGAAAGAGGTCATGTTTTTACTGATAGAATTTTAAATCTAAGAGGCATACATCATACTATATTTTTAGGTTCTTTAAGTATAGAAACTATATTAATAAAATTATTTCCACATATTAAGATAGAACATCTCAAGCGATTTTCTAACCTACACTTTCAACCAAAACAAAATTTGTCAAAACTTAAACCAAGGTCTGCTGTCATAGCATTTAACATAAATAAAGTTTATGAAATTGCTGAAAATTTAAGAACTCATAAAGGAGGAGCTGCAGTCGTGTTAGGTTCATTAAGTCCAAGAACTAGAAATGCTCAAGTTGAGATATATGAAAATAAAAAAGTTGATTTTCTAGTTGCAACAGATGCTATAGGCATGGGTCTTAACTTAAATATTGATCATGTTTATTTTACATCACTTGAAAAATTTGATGGGAGATATAATCGAAATTTAAGTCAAAGTGAAATTGGTCAAATTGCTGGAAGAGCAGGTAGGTATAAAAATAATGGATCATTCAGTTATTCTAAAGAAGCAGGTGTCTTAGATCCATTAATAATACAAAATATTGAAAAACATAATTTTGATCAGATACAAAAAATATATTGGAGAAATTCAAATTTAAATTTTCAATCTATAGATTCTTTATTAAGTTCATTACAACAAATTCCAATAAAAAATTTTTTTATACAAAAAAAAAATGCAGTAGATGAAATAAACTTTAGAAATCTAATTAATGATAATGAAATTAAAAATTTAATTTTTAATAGTACCCATGTAGAACTTTTGTGGAATGTTTGTAGAATACCAGATTTTGAGAAAATATTTAATGATAATTATTTAAATTTTTTAAAAAATATATTTTTAATATTAATTAAAAATAATTTAAAAATTCCTGAAGATTGGATTAGCAAAAAAGTTTTAAAATTAGAAAATTTTGCTGGTGATATACCAGAGTTATCACTAAAAATATCTCAAATTAGAACATGGACATACATATCAAATCATCATATCTGGTTAGATAACCCAACTTATTGGAAAGAAAAGACTTTAAAAATTGAAAATGAGTTATCGGATAATCTTCACAATGGATTAACAAATAAATTTATAGACTCTGCATCAAAATATTTTATAAACTCAAATACTCAGGAAAATATTAATAAAGTGGAAATTAATAAAAAAAATGAGGTTATTTTAGACGATAAAATTTATGGAATTATAAAAGGATTTGAATTAGTATTAAATAATAAAGTTATTTCTCATTCACTTTTTTCGATAACTCATGTTAAAAAATCAATTAGAAATATGATAGAAGATAAAATTAAACAATTTCTTAACGCGCCAGATGATTCAATTAATTTAGGTGATATTTCAAACATAGAAATAGGCTCAACCGTTTGGATATATTGGGGAGAAGAAAAAGTAGGTCAGCTTGGAAAGGGGTCTAAAATTTATCTTCCAGTTGCAGAGGGTATAAGCTCAGAGTTTTTAACATCTGAAAACAAACTTTTGATATCCTCAAAATTACAAAACTGGATTGATAATAAAATATCAATTACTCTAAGTCCGATCAAAGATAAGTTAGACGATAGTTTAGATTCAAATGTAAGAGCTGTTGCTTATAATTGTTTTGAACATTTAGGTGTCTTAAAGAACGATACTTACAAAGAATTTATTAATAAAATCAATTTAGAAAATAAACAAAAATTGTCAAATCTAGGCATAAGAATAGGAGCAAAATATTTTTTTATGCCAAATATGATGAAGAAAAAATCATTGGAACTAAATTCAATTTTGTGGATAATTTTTAATCAATTTAAATCAAAGAAAAAAATTCCACTTCCTAAAGATGGAAGAGTATCATTCATATCAGAAGCAAAAATGCCTGAAAGTTATTGGCAAGCCATCGGATACATATGTATAAAAAATTTCGCTTTTAGAGTTGATGTATTCGAAAAAATTTTTTATCTAGCAAGAAAAAAAATTAAATATGGGCCCTTCCTTGAGTCCTCTGATCTCATGAATCCAATTGGATGTAATGGAGAACAATTAAGTGATATTTTAAACTTTTGTGGTTACCAAGATATTAATTTATACCAAAATAAACGATTGTATTTTTTCAAAACAAAAAATAAAGAAATCAAAAAAAATAAGAAAAATATAAACACAAAATTGAAAAATATGAAAAAAACTAAAATTCAAAGAAAAACTGATCCAAATTCTCCTTTTGCAGTTTTAGAAAAACTTCTTTAAAGAATAATTAGGATATAAAATTGATCAAAATACTTAAAAATTTTTTTGAAAATAAAGATTCTTCTCAAAATGATACAAATCAAAATCTGGAATTACTTTGTGGGTTGATGATTGAAGCCGCTAATTCTGATGGCAACATTGATACACTAGAAGTAAACAAAATTAAGGGGATATTAGTAGATATATTTGAAGAAAATCTCAATGAAGTAAATATTTATTTAGAAAAAGCTATCCAAAACTCTAATAATTCAAATTCTTTATTTTATTACACCTCGCAAATTAATAAAAATTACTCTGACAAAAAAAAATTACTACTTATAGAAACATTATGGGAAATTGTTTTATCTGATGGAAAAGTTCATGACTATGAATCAAGTTTAATAAGAAGATTGTCAGGGTTATTATATATTTCAGATGTTAATTCTGGAAATGCTAAAAAAAAAGCACTAGATAAAATTAATAAAAAATCATGACTTATGTTGTAGATGAGAAATGTATAAAGTGTAAACACATGGATTGTGTAGAAGTTTGTCCCGTTGATTGTTTCTATGAAGGTGAAAATATGTTAGTTATCCATCCTGACGAATGCATCGATTGCGGTGTTTGTGAGCCTGAATGTCCTGTTGAAGCAATTTTATCTGACACCGAAGATGGTATTGAAAAATGGGCTGAAGTAAATCGTAAATATTCTGAGATATGGCCAAACATCAGTGAAAAAAAAGAAGCCCCAAAAGATGCTGAAAAGTGGCAGGGTGTAGAAGATAAATATAACAAATACTTTAGTAAAAACCCAGGAAGATAAATGAGCAAAAAAAACACAGAATTTAAGATCGGAGAAATTGTTGTTTACCCCAAACATGGAGTTGGAGAAATCATACAGATTCAAAACATGGAAATTGAAAATATTAAAACCAAATTTTATGTCGTAAAGATGGAACAATCTAAATTAACAATTAGAGTTCCAGTCGATAAAAAAATAGAGGTTGGGTTGAGAAAAATTTCATCAAAAAAGATTATTGACGAGGTATTTACAACACTAAAATTAAAACCAAAAATTAGAAGAATTATGTGGAGTAGGAGAGCTCAAGAATATGAAGCAAAAATCTTTTCAGGTGAACCTGTAAAAATTGCTGAAGTAGTTAGGGATTTATTTAGAAAAAACAGTCAATCTGAGCAATCTTATAGTGAAAGACAAATGTTCCAAGTAGCTATCGAAAGATTAGCAAGAGAGGTTGCTGCAGTAGAAAAAACAGACTATTTTCAATCGACAGAAAAAATTGAACAAATTTTAACCAAAAAATAAACACTTGGAAAAACAAAGTAATTTCGTAGAACTACATAATCCATCTAGAATATGGGCAATTGGATCAATTCATTCTAATTTACATTCTTTCACTTCAATAAAAAAATTTATAAGTGATAATTTTAAAAAAAATGATAAACTTATTTTTTTAGGTAATGTTATTGGTCTAGGAGAATTTTCTAAAGAAACAATATCAAGTATAATCCACCTTAGATTTGAATTAATGTCAAAGTTTTATTTAAAACCTGAATCAATTATTTTTTTAAGAGGTGCACAAGAAGAGATGTTCAGTAAAATCCTTCAACTACATATTGCACCTAATCCAATTGAAATAATAAATTGGATATTTGATCATGGTGTTGACAAAACTTTAAATTCTTACGGTTATACTAGAGAGGATGTAAAAAATATTGCTACTACAGGGACTGTTTCTATTTCTAGGTGGACTGCTAAATTAAATAAATCTATTCTTGATAATCCTGGTCACAAAGAATATTTTTCAAATCTAAAACATGCCGCATTTTCAGATTCAAAAAAAATACTTTTTGTAAATAGAGGAGTTGATGTTTCCAGACCCCTCTCTGCTCAAAACGACTGTTTTTGGTGGGGTTATCAAAATTTTTCAAATTTCAATAAACCTTATAATACATTTGTTAGAATTGTTCGTGGTTACCAATCCAATCAAAAAAATAAATTAGAAAATGCAAAAAATGAAGTTGTTTGCACATTATTCAAACAACCTTTAACTAATAATATGATTTATGGAGGGATTTTTTCAGAAAATGGGGAAATTTTAGAATTATTTGAATCAAATTGATCCAAAATCATATTTTAAACGTATAATATTACAAAATGTTTAAAAACACTAATTTTACAAGTAATTTAATTGAATTTTCAAAAAAAGCATCAATTTTACAGAAAGATGATGAATTTTACCTAATTAATGATTGGAGGGATAATAAAAACCCAAAATCACTGCAAAAAATACTAGATGCTTATTTAAGACTCGCTGTTTCTTATGCAAGAAAATACTCCAGTTATGGTCTACCAATTGATGATCTTATTCATGAGGGAGTTCTTGGTATAATGCATGCACTAGAAAAATTTGATACCTCCAAAGATTTTAGATTATCAACATATGCTTCCTGGTGGATAAGAGCATCCATCCAAGACTATATTCTAAAAAATTGGTCTGTTGTGAGAACAGGATCTACCGCTTCTCAAAAAGCCCTTTTTTTTAATTTAAAAAAAATTAAAAATCAGATCAATGAAGTTTCGAGAGAATTTATGGGCCAAAATGAGATTGACCAAGTCTCAAACATGCTAAATGTAAAATCTATAGAAGTGCAAAATATGGAATCGCGATTAACAGGAGGAGACCTTCATCTGAATCAAAAAGTAGATAATGATTCAGAAAATGATCTCATGTCTTTGTTAGCTGATGAAAGACAAAATCCAGAAGAAGTTTTTGAAGATTTTAATGATCAAAAAGTTAAAAAAAATTTTATTAATGAAGCACTGAATACTCTAAATGATAGAGAAAAAACCATAATCAGACTCAGAAAATTTAAAGAAAAAAGTATTACTCTTGATGAATTAGGTCAAATGTTAAAAATAAGCAAGGAAAGAGTCAGGCAAATAGAAACCAAGGCCCTCGAAAAACTTAGAAAATCCATACTTGAAATTTCTCAACAAGATAAAGAATTTTTTATTTGATACTTTTCCATATTAAAATATTATAAAAATTATGACAAAAATCATAATTTCATTATTTTTAATTTTAACTTCAGGCAACCTTCTTGCACAAGGTTTAAATGTTTATGGAATTGGGATATACGATGTTAAATTTGACGGCACTGAAGATAATCAAACTTTAGATTTAAGGTACGAGAGGCGTTTTGATAATTCTGTACTAGACATAGGGCCTAAGGATGATAATTTTTTCTTCTTAAAACCTTTTTTAGGTTTTGAATATACTGGAGATTCTGCATATTATATTTTAACTGGTATTTATCTAGAAGATAATCTGGGACAATTAATTCAAGGAAAAAGAAACAAGATATTATTTACACCAAGTTTTGGATTAGGTTATTACGACAATGGTTCAGGTAAAAATTTAGGAAATGATCTACAGTTCAGAACAACTATAGAATTTAGCTATGAGTTAAATAATGAAAATAGAATAGGACTTTCATTCGGTCACATTTCTAATGCAAATTTAGGTGACAAAAATCCAGGTGTAGAAATTTTAAGTTTAACTTATCAAGTACCATATTAGTTAAAAATTACTTTATTTTCTCTGACAAATTTAATAAAAATATCCTCAATTCTAGTTAACTTTTTGTTTCTCATATATTCGTGAATTTGTGATTTAATAACTTTACTATTTGGGATACCAAAAAACATTTGCAGCATCGGACTAAGTAGTCTGAATATCGATTCGTTATCAATTTTATTTTTTATATAATTAAAGTAATCTAGTATTATATCTTCACTAACTTCAATTGTTTTGCTACTGTCAAAGAAAATATTATCAACTTCTCTTAATAAAAAAGGATTGTTTTGAATTAAACGTCCAAGCATGACCCCATCAAAATGTTTAATTAATTCACTTGCTTTTTTCATACTGTCTATTCCACCATTCAAAACAAATGTAATATTTGGATACTTCAATTTAATTTTTTTTACAAAATTATAATCTAAAGGAGGTATGGTTCTATTTTGACTTGGGCTTATTCCACCAGTTAATAATGCATTTCTTGCATGTATATATATAATTTTTACACCACTTTTCAGTATTTCATCAATAAACTCTTCAAAAAAATCATAGTCTAAATTTTTACCTAATCCTATTCTACATTTCAATGATATTTCAAGTTTTTCATGTTGTAGGGATTCTAATAACTGTCTTACCAAGATTTTATCTCTCATTAAGCAGGCACCAAAACTACCTTTTTGAACTGCCTTACTTGGACAACCAACGTTAAGATTTATTTCATCATAATTATATTTATAAGCAATAACTGAACATCTTTTAAGATCTTCTACATCAGAGCCCCCAACTTGGAGTGCAACTGGATTATGTTGATCATTTTCTATTATCAAATCCTTGTTTTTAGAATAAAGCATTGATTTTGAAGCAATCATTTCAGTAAAAAGAAATGATTTCTTTGATAATATTCTGTACAACTTTCTAGCATAGGGTGTTGTGTAACCCATCATTGGAGCGACACAAAATATTCTATTTAATTTTTCTTGCATTTAAAATTTCAAAATTAATCTAAAGTAATATAAAATATATCTTAATGCATTTACCAGATTTTTTAATTGATAGATATAAAGAGTGGAAAGAAAATATTTTCCCAAAAAAACAGGAATTACTGAAATTACTTGTCAGAAATGGTCAAAAGCCAAAAGCAATGATTATTTCTTGTTGTGATTCACGTGTAAACACAAGTAATATTTTTAGTGCAATTGAGGGAGATTTTTTTGAGCATAGAAATATTGCAAATTTAGTTCCTCCATTTGAATCAAATAATGAAAATGGAACTTTATCAGCAATAGAATATGCAATTAAAGTTCTAAAAGTAAGAAATCTTTTAATATGCGGACATTCAAGCTGCGGTGGCATTAAGCATGCTTATGATTATTTTTCTAACAAGAAAACAGATAGAAATTTATATATAGATAAATGGATAGATGTAATCAAACCAGCATTTAATCAAATACAAAATACAAAAGATGTTACTGAAGGTCAAAAGTCACTCGAGCAACTAAGTATAATCAATTCTATTACGAATTTAAATAACTCAAAATTAATAAAAGATGCAATTTTAAATAAAAATCTAAATGTTTTTGGATTATGGTTTAATATAAGTACGGGGTCTCTTTTCGTATATAATCAAGAAAATAATAATTTTGAAAAAATAAATTATTAATATGTATATTTTTTATTTGGAAATTTACTTTTTTGGACTTCTTTACAAAATGTTTTCACAGCTTTTTCAGCAATCTTATTAAAGTTTATATAATTTTTTACAAATTTTGGAAAGTGTTGACTTTTATCATAGCTTATTAAGTCGTCAAATACTAAAACTTGACCATCACAGTATTTTGAAGAGCCAATACCTATAGTTGGAATAGAAACAGATGAAGTAATTTTTTTTGCTGTATCTTTTTTTACGCACTCCAACAATATCGCTTTTGCACCATAATTTTCAGATTTTTTTGCAAGTTCAATTAAATTTTTACTTTCTGTTTTATTTTTACCAACTGCTCTTATTTTATTAAAATTAATAAAGCTTTGTGGCGTAACCCCTATATGTGCAATTACATTAATTTTTTTTGAAGATAGATATTTTATTAGAATTAAATTCTTTTTATTTATTTCAAGTTTTAACATTTTAGATTTTGTATATTTGATAAGTTCTAAAGCATTTTTGTGTGCCTGAAGTTTAGTATTATAAGTATTATAAGGCATATCAATCACCGTTATGCTTTTTTTAACATTTTTAGTAACAGCTAAGCCATGCAATTTCATCATTTCCAGTGTTACTTTTCTTGAATTTTTCATGCCATATAGTGTTGTACCCAATGAATCTCCAATTAAAACTAAATCTACATTTCCATCTAAAATTTTAGCTACAGCTGGAGAATAAGCAGTTAAACAAGTAATCCTATTACTAAAATTTTTACTCAGTATTTTTGTTATTTTCTTTTTCATTAAAATTTAAACTGACCTAGTAATACCACCGTCTACTCTAATATTTTGTCCTGTAATATAAGCTCCACCATTTGAAGCTAACAATTTTATAACTGCTGAAATTTCACTTACTTTACCTACTCTACTTAATGGTATTTTTTTTATAAATTCATTTTTAGTTTCTAAACTGTCAATAAAACCAGGTAAAATATTGTTCATTCTTATATTGAATTTTGCATATTCATCAGAATATAATTTTGTGAAAGAGGCAAGGCCTGCCCGCATTATCCCAGAAGTTGGAAAATTTTTGTCAGGTTCAAAAATAGCATAAGTAGAAATATTAATTATAGAGCCTTTTTTTTGTTTCTTCATTATAGGTGTGACTATTCTCGCAGCTCTAACAACGTTTAAAAAATAGGTCTCCATACCATTTATCCATTCATCATCAGTAATTTTTAATATATCTCCTTTTGGTCCATGGCCAGCACTATTAATTAACACGTCTATTCTGCCCCACTTCTTAATAACAGTATTTATAAATTTTTTAATATTATCAGTTTTTAGATTAGAACCAGTAAACCCAATGCCTTTTAGTTTTTTTCCTAGTTTCTCCGCTTTACCGGATGATGACATAATAGCCACTTTATAACCATCTTTAGCTAAAGCTTTTGCAGCATCTGCACCCATTCCACTTCCTGCAGCAATTAGTACGGCTATTTTTTTCTTATTCATCAATGTTATATATTTTTCATATTACTATTTTTTGTAACTTTTTTATAAATAATTAATTGTAATTTAACTAGTGTGAAGAAAATTACTCTCAATATTAATACTTATTTTATATATGGACCGAGGCTGAGATCTAAGCCTGCTCCAACTCTAAGTAAAGAATATATTATTACTAAAATAAATATTACAATTATTAAGTTTCTAACCAAATTTTTTTCATTCATTACAAATTCATAATTATAAACTAAATGATTTAAATTGTTACTGTCTTTCTCTCTAACAATGGTTTTTCTTTGATAGGTAAATGTATTACAGCTGAAAAAGCCCCAACACCTATCCCTACCCACCATACAATATCATAGCTGCCATAAATATCATAGAAAAGACCACCTAACCAAACACCCACAAATGATCCAATTTGATGTGATAGAAAAACAATACCGTAAAGTGTTCCCATAAATTTCATTCCATAAATATAACCAATTATTCCTGAAGTTAGTGGTACCGTAGCTAACCATAAAGATCCCATTACTATTGAAAAAATTGTAATAGACATAGGGGTTATTGGTAAAATTATAAAAAGTATAGCTGCAATCGTTCTGCCAGTGTAGATAAATGATAACCAGTATTTTTTCGCATAACCTTTACCAAGTGCTCCAGCTAGAAGACAACCAAGAATATTAAAAAAACCAATAAGTGCTATTGATAAAGCCCCAAGACCTTCAACAGAATTACAAATTAAAGAAATTAAACTTCCTTGAATTATTGGACTACTTGCTTCTGCAATAAATGCTGGAAAATGGGCAGTTATGAATGCTAGCTGAAATCCACATGAAAAAAAACCTAAAAATAACATTATATAAGTTGGATCTTGAATAGCTTGTTTTAGAGCCCCGCTTAATTTTTCATTCGATTTCTTGGAATTTATTTGAATATTTGTTTTTAAAAAAGGTACTAAAATTATTGTTAGAATACTTATAATAGCAAAAATTTCAAAAACAGAAGACCATGGCATCATTGATAATAATAAAGCTGCAAGAGGTGGACCAACCACCTGTCCAGCTGATCCTGCAGCTGTTGTTATTCCTAAAGCAATTGATCTTTTATCATCTGATACTGCTCGACCTACTACAGCTAATATTGGACCAAATCCACTTCCTGCAATACCAAAACCAATTAATACGTTTAAAAATTGATGTGCTTCTGGCGAGCTAGCAGTACTGCTTATAAAAGTACCCAAGGCATATAAAATTAATCCGAGGGAAATAGCTTTTCTATCTCCATACTTTTCAGCAAATGCACTAAAAAGAGGTGTTCCAATTCCCCATGCTAGATTCTGTATTGCAATGGCAAGTGAAAACTCTGAGCGTGCCCACAAAAAATCTTCTGCTATAGGTATTTGGAAAAGACCAAATGTCGATCGAATAGCAAAGCTAATTAAAAGAATAAAACTTCCAGCAATCAGCACTGGATTATATAATGATGTATCACTTAGATTTTTCATCTGTTTAATGTGATATCAGTTAAAAGATAAATTTCTATTAAATTCTTGTATTAACTTCTTGTCTATCGTTTTCTTCTTTTTCAGGAACAACGTATGCAACGGCACAGTGTTCTAAACAATATGGCTTGTCTTCAAACCTCTCTTTACCGCAAAAACGGAAATCCATTTCATCGGGATGCCCATCAGGCCATTCACAGCCTCTTTTTGTTGAAGTATTAAATATGTTTCTTACAACAGGTTGAAAAGTAGAATTTTCTTTATTTTTTGAAACACTTTCATTCTTATTCTCAAAATTCAATTTAGGCATTACCGGCGATCTAGCTTTTTTTCTATCTGGCTTGACTGCAGTTCTTCTTATTGGGGAGGGTCTTCTTTCGAGACCAATTCTATGTGCTTTTCCAACAACCGCATTCTTTGTAAAACCAAGGAGTTTTCCAATCTGAGCTGTGGGAAGCCCTTGATCCCAGAGTTCTCTTAATTTAGTTACATTGTTTTCATCCCAAGGCATTGTTAATCCTATATGTAGTGGTTATAATACGGATTAATATACTAAATATATGTATTAAAAAAGAATAAACTTCATTTTTTTTAAAAAAATCAATGAAATCAGCTGTTTTTTTTATATACATGTGAATAGAAATGAAATCTCTGAAAAATACTTTAATAAAAAATAAAAACATTATTTTTAGAGCTGATCTTAATGTCCCAGTAATAGAAGGTAAAATTTCTGACTACTCTAGAATAAACGCTATCATTCCATCAATAAATCAGCTCACAAATAACAAAAATAAAGTTTTTATAGTTGCTCATTTTGGAAGACCGAAAGGCAAGGTAGATAAAAAATATTCTTTGCAATTTTTATGCAAGGAACTTGCAATTATTTTCCGTCAAAAAAAAATACATTTTATAGAAACATTCGAATCAGAAATTATTAGCAACAAAATTAGTGAAATGCAAAATGGAGAAATATGTTTATTTGAAAACATTCGTTTTAATCCGGAGGAAGAATCAAATGATATAAATTTTTCAAAACAAATTACGAAACATTTTGATTATTTTATTAATGATGCTTTTTCAGCCTCTCACCGTTCCCACGCATCCATCGTAGGATTTTCTAATTTTATACCAGCTGTATCCGGACTCAGTTTTATAAATGAAATTAATAATTTAGAAAAATTTTTGAATAAAGTTAAAAAACCAAATCTTGCAATTATAGGAGGTTCAAAGATATCAACTAAAATCAAAGTAATATATAATCTTTTAGATTTATTTGATACAATTGTCATAGGAGGTGCCATGGCAAATACTTTCTTATTATCAAATAATTTTAAAGTTGGTAAATCTTTAGTTGAGCATGATTATGTATATGTTGCAAAAGACATTCTTAAAAAAGCTAAAAATACTAATTGTGAAATTCTCTTACCAGTAGACTTCGTATGTGCAGCTAGTATCAATGATCAAAAAAATACTAAAACATGTGATGTTAATAATATTGAAGATAATGACATGATTTTAGATGTTGGTATTGAGACCACAAATTTAATTTCAAAAAAGATTGCCGAATCTCAGTCTGTTTTATGGAATGGACCTCTCGGGGCATTTGAGTATAAACCCTTTGATAAAAGTTCAATCAAAATAGCAAATGTGATTGAAAAATATTCAAATCAATTTAACATTGAAACAATTGCTGGAGGTGGAGATACTATTTCAGTTATAAATTTAGCTGGTGCTAGTAGTGGTTTCAATTATTTATCTAATGCAGGAGGTGCCTTTTTAGAATGGTTGGAAGGAAATAAATCTCCTGGCGTCATTGCATTACAAAAAAAAGATAAATAAGTTTAATCTTCAATCTGATATTTTTTAATTAGTGGAAATTGTGTCATTGTAAAAATTAAAGTAATTGGAAGAATACCGAAGACTTTAAAATTTACCCAAAAGTCTGTACTTTGTGTTCGCCATACTAATTCATTCAGAACTGCCAGCGCAACAAAAAAAGCAATCCACCTTTGAGTTAATATTCTCCATCCATCTTCTTCTAGTTTAAGCGCAGCACCTAAAAGATACTTTAAAAGAGGTTTTTTAACAATCACTCCTCCATATAAAATTAATGCGAAGACCATATTTATTATTGTTGGTTTCATTTTAATAAAAATTTCATTGTCAAAATAAATTGTTAGACCTCCAAATATTAATACTATCGCAGCCCCAAGAGTTGGCATAATTGGTATTTTTTTCTCAAGTATATATGAAATGATTACTGAAATTACAGTTGCGATCATAAGAGGCAGTATTGCTTCTTGAAGACCACTTCTTGTATAAAAAATAAAGAATACAGCAAGTGGTCCTATATCAATTAATAATTTATAAACTGACTTCATTTTTGTTCTTCTAAATTTAAAATAGACCTAGCAAAGTTTTGAGAATTAAAGCTAACAAGGTCCTCAATACTTTCTCCAAGACCAACATAACTTATAGGGATTTCAAATTTATTTGCAATTGAAATCAATGCTCCACCTTTTGCTGTTCCATCCAATTTAGTTATTATAAGACTTGATACATTAAGTTCATTTCCAAAGATTTCCACTTGCTTAATCATGTTCGAACCATTCATTCCATCTAAAACTAACACAGTTTCAATATTAAAAGAGGAATTAACTTTTGAGATAACATTCTTCAATTTAATTAGCTGATTAATGAGGTTAGTATTATTTGATAATCTTCCAGCAGTATCTATAAGTAAAAAATCATAATTTTCTTTTCCAAATTTTTCAGTTGCCTGATACGCTACGCTTGCTGGATCTTGATTACTTTTTCCAGCGATAAAACCATTATTATTTTTTTTTGCCCAATTTTCCAACTGCTCAACAGCTGCTGCCCTAAATGTATCACAAGCTGCAATCAGAATTTTTTTATTTGATAAAATTTTATTTGCAATTTTACCAATA